>JBKPOR010000211.1:0-15281 GCA_046765675.1 Pseudomonadota bacterium | reverse complement strand
GACGTCGACGCCGACATTTACCTGATGGCTGACGGGGACCTTACCTACGATCCGAACTCAGCGCCGGTCATGGTCGATCTGCTGATCGTTGAACAACTCGACATGGTCGTCGGAACGCGGCGGCACGACGCGAAGGAGGCTTATCGCGGCGGCCACGTCTTTGGAAACAGGCTGTTTACAGGCCTGCTGGCCGGGCTGTTCGGACGAAGCTTCTCCGACATCTTTTCGGGGTACCGCGTCTTTTCCCGGCGCTTCGTGAAGAGTTTTCCCGTCCTTTCATCGGGATTCGAGATCGAGACCGAGATGAGCGTCCATGCGCTCGAACTCAGAATGCCCGTCGGCGAGGTCGAGACCGCCTACGCGGCAAGACCCGAGGGATCACACTCCAAGCTTTCGACTTTTTCGGACGGCTGGCGGATCCTGAAGACGATCGTGACGCTTTACCGCATCGAGCGGCCGGCCCTGTTCTACGGTTCGATCGGCGCCCTGCTCCTTCTGGTCGCGATCCTGCTCTCGATTCCGCTGGTGGTTACCTACGTCCACACCGGACTCGTCCCGCGCGTCCCGACTGCGATCCTGGTCACCGGGATGGTGGTGATCGCCGTTCTTTGCTTCTTTGCCGGGCTGATCCTCGACACCGTGACGCGGGGGCGCAGGGAAGTTCGACGGCTGGCTTATCTGGCGCTACCAGCATCTTAAGGACAGTGACTCTTATGCATCACCCGGCGAGAATTGTGTCGGCGATGTGACAGAAGCGGCTTCCTCGACCCCAACTGCCTAGGTTACGGCTGTTTCACACCCGTCTTACGGGGGCGACAAAGGGGGAGCTTCGATGATTCGGACTAACATGGCACTTCGCGCGGGCGTAGCTTTTGCAGCGCTGATCGGTGGATCGACCGCTGCGCAGGCGCAGAGCACTCAGCCGCCAGCTGACGTAAGCCAAACTCCGGCGAGCGCAGCTCCGCCGAGCTCCGGCGGAGAGATCGTCATCACCGGGTCGCGCATCCGCCGCAACCCGCTCGATCTCGATGCTCCGCGCGTGTTCGTCGACCAGCAGGACATCGCGAAGACCGGGCTCAGCTCGATCAACGACGTGCTTCAGCGTCTGCCGAGCTCCGGCGGTGGAACCAATTCCAAGTTCAACAACTCAGGCAACCTCGGCAACCCGCCGGATGGCGGCGGCGTCGGCGCGGGATCGGCCGAGATCGATCTTCGCTATCTCGGTTCTCGCCGCACCTTGGTCCTGGTCGACGGCCTCCGCTTCGTACCCGGCGCCTCGGCCAGCGGCGTTCCGCCATCGGTCGACCTCAACGCGATTCCCGAGAGCATGATCGAGCGGGTCGAAGTCCTGCAGGATGGTGCTTCGGCGGTTTACGGCTCGGACGCGATTGCCGGCGTGGTGAACATCATCACCAAGCAGCACCAGAGGGGTTTTCAGGCGAGCGCCCAGTACGGTCAGTACCAGCAAGGCGACGGCGAGACGCAGAATTACCAGCTGAGCTGGGGCAATGGTGACAAACATCGCCTGTCGATCGTTCTCGGCGGCAATTATGTGAAACAAGGCGCGGTGAGTTCCGGCGACCGGGCGATCTCCGCCTTCCCGAACCCCTATGCCGATAGCTGCCAGATCTTCGATAGTGGCGGCAACAACATCGCCGGCTGCTCGAGCTTCCTTCCCAACGGACGCTTTACGGGCACGATTTTCGGTGGCACGGCGACGCTCATTAACGCGCCGACCAACACGCCGACGATCGCGAACTTCCGTCCGCGCGACACGCATAACCCGGCGGACACGTTCAACTTCGCGCCGTTCAACTATTTGCAGATTCCGCTCGACCGTTACGGCCTGTTCGCAAACGCCAAATATGAACTCGCCGACAATTTCCACTTTTCCGTCAAGGGCATGTGGAACGAGCGCAAGTCGAAGAACCAGGCCGCGCCGCTGCCGTTCGGCATCGGTGCCGGGTGCGGATGTACGCCGTTTCTCGATGCGACCGGAGTCGATGCGACGAACCCCTTCAATCCGTTTGGTATTGACCTGGATTCAAGTAATTTCTCCTTCATCCTGCGCCGGTTCGTCGAGGGGGGTCCGCGGCGTTTCTCGCAGAAGGTCGACACCAGCTACCTCGTCGGCTCGTTCGACGGCAGCTTCAACGTTGGTGGCCGCGAGTGGTACTGGGATGTAAATGGCGTCTACGGCCATAACCAGGCCAAGCAACGCATGCTGGGGAACATCAATTCGCAAAAACTGCGTTTTGCCCTTGGCGACCTCACGACCTGCACGACAGGCAGCACCGACCCGACCAACCCGCTGTTCGGGTGCGTGCCATTCAACCTCTTTGGCGGCGCCGGATCGATCACGCAGGAAATGATCGATTATGTGACGTTCATCCAGAACGACCGAAGCAAGCAGGATTTGTGGGATGCGAGCGGCAACGTCTCTGGTGAGCTGTTCGATCTGCCCGGCGGCCCGCTGAGTATTGCTGCCGGCGCTGAATATCGTGATCAGAGTGGCAGCTTCGACCCCGACCAGGTGGTTCAGAACGGGTTTAGTTCGGATATTCCGGCGGCTCACACTGGGGGCGGCATTCACTCGACCGAGGTCTATGCTGAGGTCAATGCGCCGGTGCTGAAGGACATCACTGCGATCAATCTGCTCGAGCTGAGCGGTGCGGTGCGCTTTTCGCATTACAAGACTGACCCGGAGCCAGCGAGTGGCAATCCCAGCACGACATTCTCGCATACGACCTGGAAGGGGCAGGTAAACTATAAGCCGATCAAGGCCCTGCGGTTCCGCGGGTCTTATGCTCAAGGCTTCCGTGCACCGTCGATCGGCGAGCTGTTTGGCAGCTTGTCCCGGTTCGACCAGACAATTCTCGATCCATGCTCGCAAAGCGCGTTGCCCAACACCTACAACACGAGCACGACGGTCAAGAACAACTGCATCGCACACGGCGTGCCTAACGACAGCAGCTACACACAGGCCAATCCGCAGATTTCCGTCGCTGTCGGCGGCAATCCCAACCTGGAGCCGGAAACATCAACGAGCTGGATCTTCGGCGGCGTGTTCAGCCCATCATTCCTGCCCGGTTTCTCGGTCGAGGCGAACCACTATAATATCCGCGTCAAGCGGGCGATTCAGCCGATCGACGCCCAGTTCACGATTAACAACTGCGAGCTCAACAATGACCCGGTGTCGTGTGCGTTGGTCACTCGCGTCGGCGGAACCCTGACGCAGATCAACGGCATTCTCGGCAATATCGCCGGAATCCGGACGAAGGGTTGGGACGTGAACGTCGCCTATCGGACGCCGAAGACTCGGATGGGCCGTTTCGGCTTCACCTGGAATAACACGTTCCTCCGGAACTACGACGTCCTCGTCCCGATCACCGGTGGGACGCAGGTCATCAGCCGTGAAGGGACTGAGCAGGGCAGCCCATCGCAAGGCTTCCCGAAGTGGAAGTCCGTCGGAATCCTCGATTGGGATCTCGCGAATTTCGGCGCGAGCCTGACCGGCCGTTACGTCTCGAAGCTCACGGAAGGCGACGGAAACGTGCTGAAGGAGCGGTTCTACACCGATGTTCAGTTGCGCTGGATGCCGACCTTCCTGCACCGGCAGTTCGGCTTCGCCGTCGGCGCGAACAACCTGCTCAACACGCGGGCACCCGGGTGCAACACCTGCGACATCAACAACTTCGACCCGACGACGTACGACGTCCCGGGTCGCTTCTACTACGGCCGCATATCGGTGAAGATGTAAGACTCCGCGACCCATTTTTAGCAGGGTGATAGGGCGGTCCGGCTAGTTCGGGCCGCCCTTCTCCTTTTCCGCGGCTTGAACCTTTCGAGTTTCGCGCCGATGTAGGCCGCATCAGCAATAGAGGATCCGTCTCCCGTGATTGACCATCAGGACATCGTCTCGCAGCTAGTTCCAATCGTCATCGAACAGTCCAACCGGGGCGAACGCAGCTTCGATATCTACTCCCGGCTGCTCCGCGAACGGATCGTCTTCATCACGGGACCGATCGAGGACCATATGGCCTCGCTCGTCACGGCCCAGTTGCTCTTCCTTGAGTCCGAGAACCCGAAGAAGGACATTTTCATGTACATCAACTCGCCCGGCGGAGTGGTCACCGCCGGCCTCGCGATCCACGACACGATGCAATACATCCGGCCCAAGATCAGCACGGTCTGCATCGGCCAGGCGGCATCGATGGGCAGCTTCCTGCTGGCCGCGGGCGAGCCGGGAATGCGGGTCGCTCTCACCAACAGCCGGATCATGGTCCATCAGCCCTCGGGCGGCGCCCAGGGCATGGCCGCGGACATCGAGATCCAGGCGCGCGAAATCCTGCGCATGCGCCAACGCCTCAATGAGCTCTACGCGCAATACACCGGCCAGAAGATCGAGGAGATCGAGAAGGCCATGGACCGCGACAAATTCCTCGAGGCCGACGAGGCTAAGACCTTCGGCCTGATCGACGAGGTGTTCGACAAGCGGCCCGATCCCGGTGAGGACGGCGGTACCGGGGCGGGGGATGTCACGCCCGTTTGATCGCCGCCTAGAACTTCAGCCCATACTCTAGGAAACGCTGCTCGGCGTCGGGGTCGAGCTTCAATGCTTCGGCGCGGTCGGCTTCCGCGTGGGCTTTGTCCCCCTTGCGCGCGTAAGCAATGGCGCGACCCATGTAGGAGGCCGATTGGTGACGTTTGGCGATCGCCCGATCATAGAGAGCAATGGCTTCATTCGGCTTGCCAGCGCGAAGTTCGACGAATGCCAGGCTGTCGGTAGCCGCGCTATTGTTCGGGTCTAATCGCAGCGCCTCCTCGCAATCCTTCATCGCCTGATCGAGCAAGATTGCGGCGGTCGCCTTTGCCCAGCACAAGCTGTTGAAATCATGCGATGATCGCGCCTTCGCCTTTTCGGTGCTGAAGATCTTTTCGGCTTCAGTCGTCCCACCTGATTTATAAAGCATGACGGCGCGACGAAGCGCAAAACCCTGATCATTCGGCGAGCCGGCAATGACCTGATTATAGAGTTCTAATGCCCGTTTGTACTCACCAAGAACGGCCAGTTCCTCCGCCTTCTCGGCCAATGCGTAGCTATTCTTCGGGTCGAGCTTGAGTGCGGCATCGAGGTCGGCAATTCGACCCGCGTGGTCGGTGAACGAACGTGACTGCGCCCGATTGATGAAGATGTAGGCCTCCGGCTTGATTGCCAGGGCTTGATCGAACGCGGCCATTGCCTCCTTTTGCATCGCGAGGCGCGCATAGATGCGGCCAGCGCCGACGAATGCATCGATGGACTTCGGGTCGCTGCCGACGAGCGAAGCAGCCTCGGCGGCGGCAGCGTCCTTCTTGCCCGCGAACAGCTGAATCGTGGCGCGCATAAGCCGGAGCTCGACCCATGTCGGAATCTTCTTCAGAGCCTCCTCTGAGTCGGCCAGCGCCTTTTCGTTTTGGTCCAGTGCGCGATAAGCAAGCGCGCGGTGACCGAGGACGAACCCGCTTTCCGGCTCTCTCTCGAGCGATTTCGAATAGAGCTCCGCAGCCGCCTTGTAATCGCCCTTGAGCTCGGCCTTGAGAGCTCTCCCCCGAAGAAGGACCAGATTGTTGGGGTCAATGGCTTCGGCGGCGGCGAGATCCTTTTCAGCAGCGCCGAAGTCTCGCTTCCAGACAAGCGCCACTGCTCGATCGGCCAGCGCCCATGGGTCTTTCGGATCCAGCGCGATGACGCGGTCGAAATCGGCAATGGCCTCGTCGAATTTGCCCCCGTCCAGATAGACTAGCCCCCGATTCATAAACTGGTCTTTGGAGGCTGGTGAGTCTTTGGCGACGGCGGCAAGGTCCTTGTCCGTCGGCCGGTATGTTCTGGGTGCCGGCAGGGTAATGTCCTCGTCGTCGAGCACCTTGAGCCGGGCTTCGGCTGCCCGAGCTTCCTTGTACGAAATTTCGGGCACCAAGCTGCGCTCACTCGTCTCGATGTGGAGCACGTCGCCATCGACCGACGAACTGCGACTATATTCGACCCCAGCGAGCGTCTCGCGAACGGGTGGTGAGCCAAGCTTTCGGCCCGCGATAAAAGAGCGCGGAACTCGAATCTTGATCAGCGTCCGCCTAAACGCAGGATAAGCGACCGCAATCGGGGCGTCGCTGGAAGGACCGTTCGTGCGCTCCCAATTAGGAGTGAACCCAATGCTGGACAGTGGCACGTGGAAATAGCCGCCTTTCCAGTCGATCGTGGCCTCTGCGATCATTGAAATGCGAAGGTCGCGCTTCACCTTGTTGAAGGAGTAGGTAGCGGACTTCAAAGTCATGAATTCGAAGTCCGATTTCAGGAACGACCTAAAGAACTCCTGCCGCTGTGCTTCGGTGAGGTTCGACAAGCGCGAGTGGAACAGCACGGCGAAGTCGCCGTGAAGGACTTTTTCGACCGTAGCTGGAGAAGGAGCGTAGATACCCTGCGACGCGTCGATGTCGGCGATTGTCTCGAAATTTGGCTCGTCAAGCGGCGGCGGCAACAGCTTCACGAGCGACGCATCGGTTACCAGAGGCAGGACCCATCCCAAATTAGGTGTGTCGATCCGGTCGAGGTCGCTATCGCCCGTTCGAGTACCGTCCAGCCAAAAAGACTTCTCGCCGATCCGGGCCCGCACGAATACATGATCGAATAGCCGGACCATCGGCAGTCTGTCTGAGAGGGCATCGCCGATGTTCGAGCTGGCAAGCACGGGCACGGCCTCGATACCCAGCTCGTGGAGGATCGCGAGCAGCAACGCCGTTTTCGCCTTGCAATCGCCAAACCGCCTGGACCATGTCGTCTCGGCTGAAGCCGGCACCAAGCCGCCTTGACCCATCAACAGCGCCACGTAGCGAACCCGATCCTGAACCAGTGCCAGGGCTTGTGCCGCCCGAGCTTTCGGATCGGGTGTCGAGTTTCGGATTCGATCCACTTCGTTTCGCAGCGGCCCCGAAGCGTTGACCTGCGAAGCTCCCCGATAAAGCGGGATGAACAGGTCGGCGACGTCGCTCCACGAGTTGAAATCCGTGACCTCTGCCACTCGGCCCAGCGCGAAACGCGCGGGGGCTCCTTTGGGTGGCACAAGGGGCTGCACGTCGCGAACAGTCAATTCGAGAACGGATGTCCTACTTTGGTCGTCGCGCTTGGTTGGTGGCAGACCGGCCGACTGTCGCTGACCGAGTTTCACGTTCTTGGGCCAGAGGATTCGCGCGTGCGCCGCGATGAACGGCATTCCGTTCCACGCGCCGTACGTCGCTTCGCCGTGGCCCTTCAGGACGGGGTCTGACGTCTCGACGGTCATCGCAAGGTCGATGACGTCCCCTTCCACCAGGCCTTCGGGCTGGATGTTCGCTGTCAGGGTACCGTCGAGCATTGCCGCTTCGAGGTTGGATTCACGCCGAAGAATTGTGAAAGTCTGGCCCGCGCCCAGCACATCTATGACTTTGCCGTCGCGCAATATGTGTAGCTTGTTGACAGTCACCGCGTCGGTCGCCGGGTTCCAGCTGAACGAAATGTTTCCCGCTGCGAGACCCTCCGGATTTTGGATCCGCAACGCCGTCTCGGCGAACACTGTCGTCGTTCCGGAATTGAAGGAGATCTGCTCATCGTTGAGCAGAATTGCCACCGGCGCATCCGTCGGTTTGGTTTGGGGAATCGCTTGCAGAGTGACCCAAGCGGGCGCAGGCCCAACCTTCACGGTCTCGGCCGCCAGCGCCGGTCCGGCGGTTAACACCACCGCAGTTCCAAGCAACCAGCCGATCAGCCTCACAATTGGCTCCCCCCAAAAGGTGCAGTGTATCCTAGGTGGCGGATATCCCCTTTATCAACAGGCATTTGAGGGCCAGTCTTCACCGTCATGATCGCAACAGTTTTCCATGAAGCCCGGTTCATGCCACAAGTATCGGAAGGAGGCCTCGGGATGGTCAAAGGGCATATTTCGTGGGCCGCCGCAGCGATGATCCTTTCCGCTTCAACCCTCAACGCTCAAAATATCGATGTCCGTGCCGGACGTCTTATCGATCCATTGGCCGCCAAGGTCCTCGCCGACCAGCGAATCCGGATCGTCGACGGGAAGATCGCGTCGGTCGCTCCGTGGCGCGATGCGGACGGCACGGCAACGATCGACTGGTCCGGCTATACGGTGCTCCCGGGGCTCATCGATCTCCATACGCACCTCGCCGATGGGGCGATCGACGGAGACGGAAGCGATCCGGCGGCGCCGCTCAAGGAGAGTGAGGCGGCAACCATCCTGAAGGGTGCGAAGGCCGCCGAAATCGAGCTGCGCAGCGGCTTCACGACGGTCCGCGACGTCGGAGTCTATCGCGGGCTGACCGACATTGCGCTGCGCGACGCGATCAATGCCGGCGAGGTCGAGGGCCCGCGCATGTTTGTCGCCGGAGGATACATCACGGTTCCGGGCGGCGGAGGCGAGGTCAACGCGCTTGCGGCAGACGTGCCGGTGCCGGAGCAGTTTCGGATGGGCGAGGTCCGCAATCCCGCCGAGGCGCGCGACCGCGCCCGTTATTTCCTCGATCACGGCGCCGACTTCATCAAGCTGATCGCTACCGGAGCGGTGCTCGCGATTGGCGGCATACCCGGAGCGCTCGAGCTCTCGCCCGAGGAGATGAAAGCGGCCTGCGACGAGGCCAGGGAGCACGGATCTTATTGCATCGCGCATGCCCACGGCGCCGAGGGAATCAAGGCCGCGATCCGCGCCGGCGCCCGGACCATCGAGCATGCAAGCTACCTCGACTCCGAAGGCATTGCCCTCGCCAAGGCCAAGGGCGTCTGGCTCGATATGGACATCTACAACGGGGACTGGATCAACGACGTCGGCGTCAAGCAGGGGTGGCCGGCCGAATATCTTCGCAAGAACATTGAAACGACCGATGTCCAGCGGCGGGGCTTCGCGGCGGCGGTCAAGGCCGGCGCGAAGATGACCTTCGGCACGGACGCGGGAGTTTACATGTACGGTCTCGGAGCGAGGCAGTTCGCTTACATGGTGCGTTACGGCATGAGTCCAATGCAGGCGATCCAGTCGGCGACGAGCGAGGCGGCTCGAGCGCTAGGCAAGCCGGGGCAGGTGGGCTCGGTGGCAGCCGGGGCCTATGGCGACTTGATCGCAGTCCGCGGCGATCCGTTGGTCGACATTCGCGTGCTCGAGCATGTCGAGGGCGTGATCAAGGAGGGCCGATCGGTCCGCTAAACGTTCTGTTGTTCACCTCTTGTTCTCCCAGAACAAATGCGATACATCCATGTCTCCGGCGGGGCTCGGCCGCCATCAACCGAAGCATTTTTCACGCTTGAACGGGGACAAGGGACATGGCAGCGCAGCTCAAGGTAATCGGTAGCGAATTGGAAGCCCCCAGCATGGACCGTCAGAAGGCGCTCGAAGCGGCGCTCGCCCAAATCGACCGCGCGTTCGGCAAAGGCTCCGCAATGAAGCTGGGAAGCCGCGACAAGATGGAGATCGAGACGGTCCCGACGGGCAGCCTCGGGCTCGATATCGCGCTCGGCGTTGGCGGACTTCCACGCGGCCGAGTGATCGAGATTTATGGGCCTGAAAGCTCGGGCAAGACGACCCTCGCGCTACATGCGATCGCCGAGGCGCAGAAAATCGGCGGAACGGCCGCCTTCGTCGATGCCGAGCACGCACTCGACCCATCCTATGCGAAGAAGCTCGGCGTCGACATCGACGAGCTCATCGTGTCGCAGCCGGACACCGGCGAGCAGGCCCTCGAGATCGTCGATACTCTGGTGCGCTCGAACGCCGTGGATGTGCTGGTCATCGATTCGGTCGCAGCCCTGGTCCCGCGCGCCGAGATCGAGGGCGAGATGGGCGATATGCAGCCCGGCCTCCAGGCGCGGCTGATGAGCCAGGCGCTGCGCAAGCTCACCGGCTCGATCAGCCGGTCGCGTTGCATGGTCATCTTCATCAACCAGGTGCGAATGAAGATCGGCGTCATGTACGGAAATCCGGAAACGACGTCAGGTGGCAATGCCCTGAAATTCTACGCCTCTGTCCGGCTCGACATTCGGCGCACCGGCCAAATCAAGGATCGCGACGACATCGTCGGCAACACCACGCGGGTGAAGGTCGTCAAGAACAAGGTCGCGCCGCCGTTCAAGCAGGTCGAATTCGACATCATGTACGGTGAGGGCATCTCCAAGGTCGGTGAAATCCTTGATCTTGGGGTCAAGGCCGGGCTGATCGAGAAATCCGGCGCCTGGTTCAGCTATGACAGCGTGCGCATCGGCCAGGGCCGTGAGAACGCCAAAATCTACCTCAAGGAGAATCCCGACGTCGCGCAGCGGATCGAAAATGCGATTCGCGGCAAGACCGAAGAAGTCGCGGAAGCGCTGATGATTGGCGGAGGCCCTGACGAGGATGAGGTCGCAGCGCCTTAGGCGAGACCTTTGGGAACCGCTGTCGTTTCATTCGCCGCGTCCTGTTCTTCCACGTCGGCCTGTATCGGAGCGAACATGCGTTTCGGCTCGGTCAATATGATGGCCACGAACCCGAGCGAGGCGCAGATGGCGGTCCCGATCAAATAAGGTGTAGCAGTTCCGTCGAACGACTGACCGATCGCGAAACCGATCATCGCTGCGAAGAGCGTGCTGACCACTCCCTGGACCGACGAGGCAGTCCCGGCGATCGGCGCCATATGTTCCATCGCCAAGGTCCCGAGGTTCGACGAGGCAAAGGCGAAGCAGCACATCGTCAGCGCCTGCAGGACTATGAAGGTGATGAGATTCTCGAAGCCCATCAGCGCCAAACCCGCGTGGGCGACGGTCACGAAAACGAGCGCGGCGGCTGCCGAATGGCCGACCCTGCGCAAACCGAAGCGACCAACCACCCGCGAATTGGTCCAGGATGCGAGGGCCATTGGTGCCGCGACGGCCGCGAAGACGAGCCCAATGAAGCGGCCTTCGCCAAATGCGTCGAACACGATCTGCTGGATCGAGGAGATGTAAGCGATGAGCGCCGAGAAGATGATCGTGAGCGCGATCGTATAACCGCAGGATTGCCGCTCGCGGAGCGTTTCCGCCACGGCGACCAGCATCTCGCGCGGGTTGAGGGAGCGGCGATATTCCGGGTGCAGCGTCTCGGGCAGCCGCCACCACGACCAGAGCAGCATCGTCACCGCGTAAAAGGCGAGCAGGATGAAGATCGCTCGCCACGATGCGACGAGGAGGATCGCCTGGCCGATATTGGGCGCCAGCACCGGAACCAGCATGAACACCATGAAGACGAGGCTCATCACCCGCGCCATGGCTTCGGCCTCGAACAAGTCGCGAACCATCGCGACGACAAGCACTCGAGTCACTGCAGCTGAAGCCCCCATCGCCACCCGGCCTGCGATCAACAATGGGAAGCTGCCTGCGAATGCGCACAGCAGCGCGAACACACCGTAGAGAATGATTCCGGCGCTGAGGATGGGTTTGCGGCCGAAGCGGTCGGCCAAAGGGCCCCAGACCAGCTGCGTCGACGCGAAGCCGACGAAATAAGCGACGACAACGAGCTGGCGATGATTTTCCTCGGCGACGTGAAGCGATTGGCCGATATTCGGAAGCGCCGGGACCATCGCGTCGATCGCGAACGCGTTGAGCGCCATCAGCCCGGCGAGCATCGCGGTCATCTCGCGCATGCCGGGGCGCTTCACGCCGTCCTGGAAAGCCGATTCGAACATGGGACGCTTCCGCTGGCCGATTGCCGCGAGGCGTGCAACAAAAGGCTCAGCGGAGGCCGACAATTGAGCGACACTGTGGCACGCGTGCGCCTGATCGGGCTTCCGACCGACAGCCATTCGTCCTTTCTTCGGGGTCCCGCGGCCGCGCCAGCTTTGATCCGCGCCGCGCTCCATTCCGAGCATAGCAACATGGCCGCGGAATCCGGGCTCGAGATCGGCGAGGACGTTATCGAAGACGCCGGCGACCTCGCGCTCGACGAGTCCGCGGCCGATTTCGAGCGTATCCGTGCCGCCGCCGCGGCGGCCGCGACCGACGGTGCCAGGCCGATCTTTCTCGGCGGCGATCATATGGTGACTTATCCGGTGGCGAGCGGGCTCGCCTCGGTCCATGGCCCGATCAACATTTTGCACTTCGACGCGCACCCGGACCTTTACAACGACTTCGGCGGCGACAGGTTGAGCCATGCTTCTCCCTTCGCGCGAATCATGGAGGAGGGGCTCGCAAAGCGCCTTGTCCAGGTCGGCATTCGTACCCTCAACCCGCATTGCCGGGAGCAGGCGGAGCGGTTCGGCGTCGAGATCATCGAAATGCGCGACTTCGACCGCGCTTCAGTCCCTGTTCCTGAGGAGCCACTCTACGTCACTATCGATCTCGACGCGCTCGATCCGGCCTACGCTCCTGGCGTATCCCACCACGAGCCGGGCGGCTTGAGCGTCCGCGATATCCTCTCGGTTCTTGCCCGCGTCGAGACGCCGATCGTCGGTGCCGACGTGGTGGAATATAATCCGATGCGTGACGTGAACGGTGTAACGGCCGTCGTCGCTGCGAAACTGGTCAAGGAACTCGCGTCCTTGGCGTGGAGGAATGGATGAGCACGCAAATCTCACGGCGCAGAATCCTTGCCGGCACGGGCGCGTTGGCTGCGGCCTTGACCGTGCCATGGGCGCGCGTTGTCGCGTCGGCCGCGGAAGCCGTCCCCTCGATCCCGATCCCGCCGCCGATCAGCAGTGCCGAGCGGGTGCAGCGGCTCGCCCGGGCGAAGGAATTGATGCGTGGCGCAGGAATCGGTGCCGTCCTCGTCGAGTCCGGGCCGAGCCTCGATTATTACACCGGGGTTCAGTGGTGGCGGAGCGAGCGCCTAACCGCCGTGGTGATCCCCGCCGAGGGCGATCCGATCATCGTGACGCCCTTCTTCGAGCGGCCGAGCATCGCCGAGATGCTCAAGGTTCCAGCCGAAATCCGCACCTGGAACGAGGATGAGGAGCCACTGCGACTGGTCGCCGACTTCCTCCACGAACGGCGCGTGGCCAGCCGGCCAATCGCGTTCGAGGAGACCGATCGCTACTGGATCATGGACCGGCTGAAACAGCAGTTGCCGGGCGTTGCGATCGTCAGCGCCAATCCGGTCGTCCGAGCGCAGCGGATGATCAAATCGCCGACCGAACTCGCTCTCATGCAGGCGGCGAACGATATCATGCTTGCTTCGCTGCGTTACGCCGGCGAGCGCACTCGGGTCGGAATGACGGCGGCCGACATCGACGCGAACATCGCGGCCGTGCACAAGCAGATGGGCTCAGCCTATGACGGCGGGCTGGTGCTGATCGGCGAGGCGTCTGCCTATCCGCACGGCAGCAAGAAGCCGCACGTCGTCCAGCGCGGCGACATCGTCCTTCTCGACTGCACGAGCTCGGTCCACGGCTACCAGGCGGACATTACGCGCACCTTCGTCGTGGGCACTCCGTCGGCGGCGCAGCGCAAGCTGTGGGACCAGGTTCACCAGGGCCAGCAGATCGCGATCGAGGCGGCCAAGGTCGGAGTGCCCGCTGGAAGCGTCGATGATGCCGTTCGGCGGGTCTATGAAAGTTGGGGGTTCGGACCCGGCTATCGGCTTCCCGGCCTGTCCCACCGAACCGGCCACGGGATCGGAATGGAAGTCCATGAGCCCATCTATCTCGTCCACGGCGAGACGACTCCGTTGGCGCCGGGTATGTGCTTTTCCGACGAGCCGGGACTCTACATTCCGGGCAAGTTCGGAGTCCGGCTCGAGGATTGCTGGCACATGACGGACAACGGGCCGAAATTCTTCACCCAGCCGCCGCCAAGCATCGACCAGCCGTTTGGAGCGGGCGCGCCCAGCAGGGTCGAAAGGGGATAGAACCGGCCTAGAAGTGGTCGTGGACTTTGCCGGTTCGCTTCACGTGCGACGGCGCATGCGGTCCCTCGATGTCCGCGGGCTCTTCTGGGTCCAACTCGCCTTCCCAGCGCGCGACGACACTTGAAGCGACCGCGTTGCCAACGACGTTCGTCGCCGAACGTCCCATGTCGAGGAAATGATCGACGGCGAGGATCAGCAGCAGGCCGGCCTCCGGGATCCGGAACATCGACATCGTCGCCGCGATGACGACCAGGCTGGCGCGCGGGACTCCGGCCATGCCCTTCGACGTGATCATCAGCACCAGGAGCATGGTCACTTCCTGGCCGATGCTGAGGTGGATGCCGTAGGCCTGCGCGATGAAGATCGTCGCGAAGGTCATGTACATCATCGACCCGTCAAGATTGAACGAATAGCCGAGCGGCAGGACGAAGCTTGCGATGCGCGGCGGGACTCCGAAGCGGTCGAGCGCTTCCAAGGTGCGGGGGTAGGCGGCCTCGGACGAGGCGGTCGAAAAGGCCAGCACGACCGGATCGCGAATGTAGCGGACGAGGTGGCGAGTCCTCGGTCCGACAATCACAAAGCAGACCCCGATCAGCAGCGCCCAGAGGATGATGAGGCCGAGGTAGAAGCTGCCGACGAACTTGCCGAGGGTCGCGATGATTGTCGGGCCTTTTTCAGCAAGCGCGCTGGTGACGGCGGTGAACACCGCGAACGGGGCGAAGCGCATCACGTAATTGGTGACCTGGAGCATGACCCGAACGAGCGCTTCTACTCCGCGGACGATCGGCTTTCCCTTTTCGCCGACGGCGGTCAGCGCGACCCCGAAGAAACAGGAGAAAATGACGATCGGCAGGATCTCGTTGGTGCTCATCGCCTCGAAGATCGAGGCAGGAACGACGTGGCTGACGAAGTCCTTGAGGTTGAAAGCGGCCGTTTCAACCCCGCTCGCGGCGGTCGCCGGCGGGATCGGCAGGTTGAGCCCGACGCCAGGCTGAAGCGCGGTGACGAGGATCAGGCCGAGCGTCAGAGACACGAGGCTGGCGAGGATGAACCAGCCGATCGAGCGAACGGCGACCCGGCCGAGTGCTGCGATGTCGCCCATGTGCGCAATGCCGGCGACGAGCGTCGAGAAAACCAGGGGCGCTATGATCATCTTGATCATCCGCAGGAACAGCGCCGTGACGATGCTGAGATATTCGGCGATCGACTTCAGCCGCTCTTCGCTCGCCGGTGTTCCGTCGTCGATGGCATAGTGAAGGACCAGGCCGGTGATTATCCCGAGCGCGAGCGCGAGCAGGATGAATTGCGTCAGTTTCTTGGCCATGCGTCTCCTCGGTCCCGCGAACCAAGCCGCTGGTTCGATCCGCGTCAAGCTTCACAGCCGTGGAGCGCATCGGCTAGGGCGCTCCCATGACC
>JBKPOR010000210.1:0-4845 GCA_046765675.1 Pseudomonadota bacterium | reverse complement strand
GGGTTGGTTGCTTGAGCCCCGACGCAAGTCGGGGCCTAGAGGAATGGCCGCACAGTCACGCTTGCAGAAGCGCGACGGACAGAACCCGGCTTACAGGCCCTCTGGCACGTTTTCCGTCATCGCGAGGCTCCGAAGGAGCCGCGGCGATCCAGACTGGATTGCCTCGGCGTGCTTGCAATGACTAGTGAGAGGCGAATGGCGAAGCAGAAGAGATCGGACGATTGGGGATTCCCACGCTGGCGCTCGTACGGCGACAAGGGCCGCGGCGCGGCTCGGCTGCGCCTGTGCGACCGGGAAGGTTGCAGCGAAATCGGTGACCGGCCCGCACCCAAGGCGCCCAACAGCCGCGAGCGCTGGTACTTTTGCGAAGCGCACGCCGCCGAATATAACAAGAACTGGAATTACTTCGCCGGCCTCACCGCGGAGGAAGCCGCGCGGCGCGCCAAAGAGGAGGAGGGCGGGGCGAAAGGGTTCCGTCAGTCGGCGCAATGGAAATGGGGCGGTCCGGGCGACGGCACCCGAAGCCGCGACGAGATGCGCGCCCTAAGTGCACTCGACCTTGAGAGTGATGCCGATTTCAAGACGGTCAAGGCGGCCCACCGGAGGCTGGTCAAGGAAACGCATCCCGACGCGAACCCCGGGGATGCGGAAGCCGCCAAGCGCTTCAAGCAGGTCCAGGCCGCCTATGACGTGCTGAAGAAGGCTGAAGAGCGAAAGAACGGCAAGGCGGCCTGACTCAAGTTGCAGCGACCGCCTCTCGCGGTCCGTCCAGGAAGCGAAGCCGCGTCTCATCCCATGCGCCGGCAATCTCTCCCGCGACCTCCGCGAGGTGCTTGGGCCCGGTAGCCCAATTGCAAACGGAAATCCGCATGATCCATTCGCCCCGCCAAAGGGCGGGCCCTACGGTGATTCGGCCACGCCGCCGGATTTCATCGACGGTGGCGAGCGTCGCTTCATCCGAATCGCCGAAGCGGAGCATGAGCTGGTTCAATTCGATCGGTGCGACGACGCGGACTCCGGGCACCGCCGCGCACTGATTTCCGAGAGCTGCGGCGAAATCGCAGTGGCGCTCGATCATCTCCGTGATTCCGCTTCGTCCGAGAGCTCGGATCATCGCCCAGGCCGCGAAGCCGCGGGCCCGGCGCGATAGCTCCGGCACATAAGCGGAGGGCTCGCGAATCTCATTCTCGGCGGATGGCAGATAGCTTGCCTCGATCGACATGCAGCGCTCGTGCGCCGCGCGGTCCTTCACGATGGCGAAGCCGCTGTCGTACGGAAGCTGAAGCCATTTGTGGCCGTCGGTCGCCCAGCTGTCGGCGAGATCCACCCCTTGGCTGAGATGCCGGAATCGAGGGCTCGCCTGCGCCCACAGGCCGAATGCTCCATCGACGTGGACCCAGGCGCCGTGGTCATGGGCGATCGAGCAAATCTCAGGAAACGGATCGCACGCGCCCGTATTGATCTGGCCCGCTTGCGCGATGACGATCGCGGGCCCGTCGATCGATCGAAATGCGTCGCTCAGCGCATCCGGTTTCATCCGACCCGATTCGTCCGTTGCGATGGACCTCACGCGCTCCGATCCCAAGCCCAGGTAGCGCAGCGCGGAGAAAACAGTCGCATGAGCATCGTCGCCAATCAGCACCTCGATGATCGGAGCGCCGAACAGGCCATGATTTTCGACGTCCCAACCGACCCGCCGAAGCAATTCGCCCCGGGCTGCCGCAAGGCACACAAAATTCGCGACGGTGGCCCCAGTGACGAAGCCGACCGAGGCGCTGGCCGGCAATCCAAGCAAATCCAGTAGCCAGGTCGACACGACCTGCTCGGCTGCGGCAGCCGCCGGAGTAATCACCACATTCCCCGAGTTTTGGCCCCAGGCCGAAGTAAGCCAGTCGGCAGCCACGCCCGTCGGATGCGATCCGCCGATCACCCAACCGAAGAAGGTCGGACTCGTCATCGGGCGAAGTCCGGGGGTCATCTTCGTGACGAGGTCGGAGATGACTGCGGCAGCGTCCGTTGCATTCTCGGGCAGCGGCTCGTCCAACATGCTCAAGACCTGCTCGAAGCTGGCTACATCCTCGAATCCCGGCGCCGGCGCCGCGCGGTAATCGATCGCCGCCTCCGCCGCGAGGCGAAAGACATCGTCATGAATAGTTTTACCTGTTTCCATGCGGCGGCTTTTAGAATGCGTCGCTCAAGTCGAACATGACCGATTTGCCGGAAGCCATGATCGAAACGCCGGAGGCCGTTCAAGCGACGGACGAGTAGCGCTCGGCCGTCTGTTTCACCAAGGCGATCATGTTCGGAACGCCCTGTGTCCGGTTGGCGCTCAAATGCTTGCGAAGCTCGAACGGCGCGAGAGCCTCTGCGACGTCGATACGCGTCACTTCGGACGCCGGCTTGTCCTGCACCGCAGAGAGGATGAGTGCGACGATACCCTTGGTGATTGCAGCGTTGCTGTCGGCGAGGAAGTGAAGCCGGCCGTCGCTGAGCGTCGGATAGACCCATACCGAGGCAGAACAGCCGCGAACCTTGGTCGCGTCCGTTTTGAGCGCATCGGGCATAGGTTCGAGTCGCCGGCCGAGGTCGATCAGCAGCCGATAACGGTCCTCGCCGTCGAGCAGCTCAAATTCCTGGTAAACGTCGTCGAGCGAGGGCAGGGGCATGGTTCCCCGCCTACCACCGGCGGGTCGCGCTCACTAGCGGTCGCGAAGCGACTCGATCTCGCGCGACAGGCTGTTCTCTTTGTCGACGGTGATGCGCTCGAGCACCTTGAGGCGCTCCTTGAGCTGGCCAACTTCGTCGCGGAGGCGGAGGTTTTCAGCTTGGGTCTGGGTCGGCGACCGATCATCACCGCAAGCGATATGGCGACGGGAGGGGCCCCGCATCGCAACCTTGATGATCGACGCAATCATTATGATCGCGACGATGATAACCGCCGTCATCTGTCCGCCGTCCATCACGTTCTATCCTCTTCCTTGATCTGGTCCCTGTCACGCAGAGCTTCGATCTGCGCGGCGGTTTCGACGCCGCGATCGGTGACGATCCGCTCGAGCACGTGGATTCGCTCCTGGAGTTGCCTCACCTGTGACTTGAGGCGGACGTTCTCCTCGTCGTCTACCGGCTCACCCCTCATCTGACGCATCGAACGCACGGGAATACCCAGCTTGTGCCGGACGATGGTGAAGGCGAACACCATGAAGAGGACGGCAATGACGAATTCGAAAGGGTTCATCGCAGACCTTCGTTAGCTCTTAGATATATCGTAGAAGCCGGCGCGGTTTCAACTGGCCGCATCCCCGTCGGCCGGCTCCGCGGTTTTCGAAAGGCGCGGCGCCCGCAGCGCCTCGATCTGAGCAGCCGTTTCGATGCCCTTGTCGGTCACGATCTGCTCGAGGACTCGAACGCGCTGTTCGAGCTCCATCGAACGCGATGCATATTGAGCCGCCTTCTCGGCAGCGTTCATCGTCTCGACTTCGAGTCTCTTCTCGCGGAATTTGAAAAATCGGTGAGCGATCAGCATCACTGTCAGCACCGGCAAGCCGATGACGATGAGTGCAATCATGACTTCGCCGGGACCCATCATGCAGTGCCTCCTTTGTCGATCGTCAACGCGTCTATTTCGCGTGCGAGCCTCGACGGCTGGTCAGTAATGATCCGTTCCACGGTTTCGAGGCGGTCCTTCACCGAGCCGAGTTCCGCGCGGAGCTGTGCATTTTCGTTGGTCAAAAGCTTGATTCGCTCCGCGGCTTCGCGATCGGTCGTTGGATGGATCGCCTGGCCCCACGCTCCGTCGAGCGGATAGCCGTGCTTGATCCTCAGCCAGTTGTTCAGCAGCCAGCCGCCCGTTGCGACCACCGTTATGACCGCGAGGTACGGAAAGATGTCGACAATGAAGGCGAACTTCTGCGGATCCACCCTTACCCTCCTCTAGCGAAGTTGTTCGATTTCGTCTGCGAGCTGGCGAGAAGGATCGGTCGCGATCCTTTCGAGAACCTTCAGTCGTTCCTCGAGCCGCCCAACGGTGGCCTTCAACTGTCCGTTTTCGGCAATGAGCGCCTGCGTGGCCTTCTCGCCTTCCTCATTCCGCGGACGAGCAGATTTGCCGCACCCGCTTTCCAGCGGATAGCCGTGACGGGCACGGATCGCGGTTGTCATCACCCATCCGATTGTCGAGATCGCTACGATTGCGATGACGAACAAGGGTCCCCCAAATTCCATGTTCCAATTCCTTTGTCAGCGAAGTTGTTCGATTTCTCGCGCCAGGGTGCGGTTCTCACTCGTTACATAGCTTTCGATGTCCGCAAGCCGGCGGTCGATGTCGCGGAAACGTGAGCGGATGTCGCGCGCGGTGCGTGCCGGCGATGCGCGGACACCCTGCCAAAATTGGCGGTCCTCGGTGTCGTAATATTCGAGTCCGCGCGGTTTGGCCGGAGTGATCCAGCCGGCGATGAAATAGATCGGCATGATGGAGCCGCTGCTGAGGAACAGCGCGGCAATCATGCAGATCCGGACAAGCGTGACGTCGAAGCCGGTGTAATCGGCAATGCCGGCGCAAATGCCCATGACTTTCCCAAGCCGCTTGTCGCGGTAGAAGCGCGTCCTGCTGGCAGGCTGCTCGCTGAGGTGGCGGCGATCGTCGCGATACGGCTCGGGATAGCGATCGTCGGTCATGGCCGGTCTCCGTCAGAGAGCAGCCGGTCGCTCTCGCTGCCGCGGCCCGGAACACATTGCTGACGCCAGTTCGGGTTCTCTGCGGTCATGATGCGCTCGATCGTGCACAGCCGGTCGTCGAGCCGCCGCGCTGCCTCGTGCAGGCCGTCGAGCAGTCTCTCGTCACCCTCG
>JBKPOR010000209.1:0-7608 GCA_046765675.1 Pseudomonadota bacterium | reverse complement strand
GGAGATATCCTGCAAATCGCCCTTGTACGACCTTTCGCCGATCTTAAGCGCCACTTGAACGCGCAACTGTATGCGTGGGAGGCGCCGCCGTCTTTGCGGCCCCGCGTCGGAGTTCAACCGAAGCACGGTGCTGGGATCGATCGGGCGCTTTAGGCGGACTCCAATATTCCCTTCACGACACCAGATGACAGTACCCCGAAACTTGTTTTCGTCCGGAACATCGACCGTCACTTGGTCGGCTGGACGCACATCCCCGTAGATCCGGGCCTGAAATCCGTTGGCAGAGACATTGTTCAGCAGGCAAAAGCTGGTGCCGCGCTCGTTCGTCAACAGAGCCACTCGCAATACCGCGGTCTGCCTGCAATCTGCCCGGCGGTCGCTGGGAAATCGTGACTGCGACACTTGCCGTTGTGATCCCGGATTGGACATTGGTACCTCCGGGATCCGGTTGTAAAAGCAAGTTGTTAGGCCTGCGTCACTAATAGTTTCAAATCGAACCAAATAATTCGAGCGTGGCTTTAGGATGGAATCAGCAGCGCGGCGTGCCTATCCTAGTTAATTGCGGCATCGTGCGCGGTGGAGTAGTGCTGGATTGCTCGGTCCACTCGCCCTCTGGCGCGAGTAAGGTGGCGCATGAGCACAAAGGACATTTCTCAAACAAGCGGCCGGCTGGTGGTGATCGTCGAGGATGATTCCGCCGTCCGAGATTCAACCACGAGCCTGCTGCAACACGCCGGTTACTCGGTCGAAGCGTTTGAAAGCGGTTCCCTTCTCATCGAGCGTGGGGTGCCTCCTGGTGCAGAAGTCATCCTTCTCGACATGTTGATGCCGGGGCTCAGCGGTCTCGAGACTTTGCGGGCGCTGCGTGAGCACCCAAATCTGCCTGCCGTCATCGTCATCACCGGCCACGGCGACATTCCATTAGCGGTTGAAGCGATGAAGCTCGGTGCTGTGGAGTTTCTCGAAAAGCCCTACTCGATGCGCGCGCTTCTGGACCTGGTCGCAGGTATTGAAAAACCCCAGCGGTCGTCGGGCGTCCGGGGCAGCCATGGTGAGGCAATCGAAAAGGTCAGCCAGCTTTCTGAACGGCAAAGGCAAGTCCTGAAGGGGCTGGCGCTTGGCGAGCCGAGCAAGGTCACCGCACATCGCCTCGGGCTGAGCGTCCGCACGGTAGAGGCTTATCGCAGTCACGTCTTCGCGCGGCTCGGGGTTCGCGGGATGGCGGAGGCCGTTCGCATTGCGGTGGAGGCGGGTTTGCTCAGCAGCTCGGCCTAGGCCGCGTCAGACGCCTCATTTGCTTCATGCTCGCAGAGTGACAAGGCAAATTCGCCGGCTCGCAACAATTGAGCTTCCGCGCGCTCAAGATTCGCCAAAGCAAGGTCGGCCGAACCCGGATTAAGGCCCTTTAGAATCAGCCGCGCCGCATTCACATAGTTGGTGGCGGCGGCGAGCGATTGCTGCAGTTCGTCGGTACAGATCGGCCCGGCCGTCATTGTCTGCGCGTCCTGACCTCACGTGGGTTCACGAACTTATTCAAGTCGAATCACTATCAGCTCATCGACCATCCTCACTATCGAGAATCTACGATGCCGGTCCGCGAGCCGATCGAAGCCAGGACGAAAATCGAGCGAATACTATAGTAGAGACACTAGAAAACCGTTGTTTCTCAGCGAGCAAGCCGAGCGCGGTCGTAAGTTCACCATCTTTTGAATCTCACCGAAATGGATGAATATTCCCTGATTAAGAGGGGGTTTTCGTTGTGAGCAGCATCAGTCGCCTCAGCGACCGTTTAGAATCACGCAATCGTTCGGGGGCTGCACAAAACACACAGGTTGCAGCTTTGGTGGATCAAATTTCGCGCGCCCTGGCGGAACTGCAAGCGTTCCTCGAGCCGACGAACAGTTCCGGCCCGCGAACAAGCATTCCTTCAACAATGTCGCCGGACGCAGAGGAAAACGGTCTCCAGGTCGTGGGGGGAATCAACCTCAAGATCAACGTCCGCGCTGCCAAGAACCTTCGCCACTTGCGCAGGAAGATGTTCGGAGAGGATTTCTTCTCGGGGCCTGCGTGGAGCATATTACTCCAGCTTTTCGAAGCTCGAATACTTCAGCGCACCGAGACCGTCGGCCAGGTTTCGCTGGGCGCGGAAGTACCGTGCGCAACTGTCCTTCGATGGCTCAACAAACTGCGCAAGGAAGGCTTGGTTCACCTTCGGGACGATCACCTGGACAAGCGCCGCCGCTTTGTCGAACTCAGCGACGCCGGCGCTCATTTGATGATGGAATATTTTTCGGGCGCAGCACCGCATCTCGACGCTGCCTGAGGCGCAAGGTTGTATGGTTCTGGAGCGTCAGCGGCCGCACCCCGCCGCCACATCGCGCGCCAATTGAGATCACTGTATGTGTCCGTGGATGGACACCTCTCCTGATCCACTTCCGAGGAAACGCGAGGAAACCGAAGCGCATTTAAGGTCGATCCTGTCGACCGTTCCTGACGCAATGGTCGTCATTGATGAAAATGCGCAGATCCTTTCATTCAGCGCTGCGGCGGAACGGGTGTTTGGGTATGCCGAATCTGACGTCCTCGGGAAGAACGTGAATCTGCTGATGCCATCGCCCGACCGCGAAAGGCACGACGATTATCTCCAGCATTATCTGCAAACCGGCGATCGAAAGATCATCGGCATCGGCCGCCTCACCAATGCCCGGCACAAGGAGGGTTTCACGTTCCCGATCGAATTATTGATCGGGGAGGCGTGGGTCGGCGAGCGCCGGATCTTCACCGGTTTTATCCGCGATCTGACCGAGCGCAAGCAGGCCGAGGTGCGGCTCCAGGACCTTCAGTCCGAGCTGGCCCATGTTCGACGGGTCACCGAGATGTCGAGCCTAGCCACGTCGCTGGCGCATGAACTCAACCAGCCCCTGACGGCGATCGCCAACTATTGCCAAGGCGCTCGCATCATGGTCGATCAACTCGCTCAGGACGCGTCTACCGAGAAGCTCGGAGCGATACTCGAATCGGCTGTCGGCCAGGTCTTGCGAGCGGGTGAGATAATCCGCCGGCTGCGGGACTTCCTGACCCGCGGCGGCACTTCTCACACGCGGGAAAATTTGCCCCGGCTCATTACCGAGGCGAACGCGCTTGCCTTGGTCGGAACGCGCGAACGGGCAATTGAAGTCGATATCGAAATGGATCCCAACGCCAATTGGGTGCTTGCCGATCGCATTCAAATTCAGCAGGTGCTCGTGAACCTGATCCGCAATGCAATTGACGCAATGATCGACAGTCCGCGGCGGCGATTGACGATTACCACCGGCCGCACCGATGATGTCGTCCGGATTACGGTTGAAGATACCGGCACCGGGCTTAGCGAGGAGGTGGCGTCGCAGCTGTTCCAGCCGTTCATAACCTCCAAGGAGACCGGCATGGGCGTCGGGCTTTCGATCTGCCGCACCATCATCGAGGCACACAAGGGCCGCATATGGTTCGATACCGACCGCGAGTTCGGCGCGGCTTTTCACTTCACCTTGCCAGCCGGGTGAATTTCGGAGGTGATCGCCATCGGGATCATGCGCGCGATCGGAGCGCCGGCGCCGTTTCGCGCATCAGAAAATAGACCGGAAGGACAACGACGGCGACGACCGCAATCATCGCTCCGGGCGCCATCGCCCAATGGGTGCGCTCGACCAGCAGCTGAGCGACGTAAGGCGTGAGGCCGCCGAAAATTGCCGTCGCCATGGTCGCTCCGAGCGCGAGGCCGGTAACTCGGCCTTCGCCGGGGAATTGCTCGGCGGTCGTGACCGCTCCAACGGCGCTGACGCCGCCGGCGAGGGCGGCGAGAACGATTGCTCCGAACATCGCCTGGAGCTGCGACCCGCTCGCCATCAGCGCGAACATCGCGGTGGGGAGAACGACGTTGACCAGTGCCAGCGTCATCAGCACGGGCCTGCGCCCGGAGCGATCGGACCACAGGCCGAAAAATGGCGTCACCAGGATCACGACAACCGCGGCGATGGTCGAAAGCCATAGCGCCACCCGCTCGCTGAGCGAGCCGGCAGAAGTGAGGAACGCCGGGACGTAGGTGATCCCGACATAATAAGTGATCGAGCCCAGGGCCGAGATGCAGAAGGCCCGCGCGATCCCAGCGCGATGGTGCTTCAGCGCATAGCCGAGCGGCTCGGTTGGAATGGTGCCTTCGTCGCGCTGGCGATGGAACTCGGGCGATTCATGCATAGTGGACCGAGCGACCCAGACCGTCGCGGCAAGCGCCGCACCGAACAGGAAGGGGATTCGCCAGCCCCAGGAATCGAGGTTCGAATCGCTCATCGCGCTGGCCGTGAGCGCGGAGATGCCGACCGCGAGCAATGCGCCGACCTCGCTCGCCGCCGCCGCGCAGGAGGTGATCAAGCCGCGCCGGTCGGGCCGCGCGCCCTCGAGGAGATAGGCAACCACGCCGGTATATTCGCCGCCGACCGCGAAGCCCATCACGCAGCGCAGCAGGAAGAGGAGCCAGCCGCTGGCCGGCCCGATCGCGCTTCGCGTCGGAAGCAGCGCCGTCGCCAGCATCGCCGCGGTCATCAGCGCGACGGACATCAAGAGCATATACCGGCGACCGTGGCGATCCCCGATGTGGCCGAAGGCGATCGCGCCCAGCGGTCGCATCAGATAGGCGATCGCGAAGCCACCAAGAGTGACGAGAAGCGAGCCTCCGCCGCCGCCGTAGAAGACCCGGGCGAGGACCGTTGCGAAATAGAGATAAAGGGTGAAATCGTACCATTCGACGACGGTCGAGAAAGCGGCGATCGCGAGCGACGCCCGGCTGACGCGATGGCCGGTTCCACTTATCCGGCGCTCGTCGTCCTGAACGTCCATCGATCCTCCAGCCGGCCCGCCGCTTCGACGGCGTTCGTCCCGAGTTAAGCGGCGTTTCTTTGACACAAAAGCGGAAACGTGATTCCGTCAGCGCAACGAGCAGGGATCGGCATGAAATACGCCGTCGGAATTATCGTCTTCTGCTGGCTCCTTTGCGGGCTCATCGGCGCGTGGATACTCGACGACTTGAATGCCGAGCATTGGAAGAAAATCGCCCGCGGCCCGATTACGCTCGCCCAGGCGATCAACGAGCATCCGGTGACAGTTCCGACCCAGGACTGAGCCCGCGCTACGCCGGTTCGACCTCCGAGTCCGGTGCCATGCCTTTTTCGCGCAGTTCCTCGATCGCCTGCCGGCTCTTCTCCAGGTGCGACAGGCCCATTCCGCGAAGGACATGGTCGGCCTTGGTGAACTGGATGTTGGTATAGCCGACAATCTCGACCAGATTGCCCCAGGGATCGCGGAAATCGAGGAAGGGGCCCGGCTCGATCGCGATTCCGTTCGCGATGAGCGCCTGGCGGACCGCCTCCTTGTCCTCGACGACAAGGCCGAAGTGGCGGCCGCCGGTAGGCGAGGGGTTCTCGGTTTCCTGAAGCGCGAGGAACTGGTCGCCAAGGTCGACAAAGGCCATTCCCGGCTCTCGGCTGCGAAGTTCGAAGGAGAACAGCTCGCCGTAGAAGTCGAGCGCTTGTTCAAGGTCACCAACCTCGATCGCGACATGGTTGAAGCCGACCAGGCGAGGTTTTCTTGTAGCGGACATCGGGTTTCCTCCGGTTGGGTTTCTCGGCCACCGATATAGGCCCTGCCTCCAGGTTCGACCGATCAAAAGTTCGTCAGCGGCTATAAGTGCCCTTTGGCCCATTTTCCGTTGCTTAGACTCGGGTAATCAGGGATACACGGTCGTGGGGAGAAGCTGCGATGCATGGCTTCCTATTTCTCTCTCGCTTTTTGCCGACTCGCCCTATGCGGGCTTTGCCGTGAGCCTGGCCTTCGACCTCGTCCTCATCTGGTGGCTTCTCGTGCCCGCAGCCGCCTGTTTTATCGGCTGGCGGCTCACTCGAAACTCTCAGGACCGCCGGTAGGGCGAATCGCGAAAGGCGCTAGTCGTCTTCCTCGCCTTGCAGGACGTATTTCGCAGCAGCAACCGCGAGGAATAGAGCCGATGGCCCAAGCCAGAGCGCAATAAGGATTTTCCAAGTCACAATTTGCCATTCGTCCATCGCGGATCCCACGATGGAAACGACCCGAGCCGAGCCGTTCATTCCGGATGCGAAAAAAAAGCGGAAAAGCGTGGGTCACTCGTCGTCACGCTAAGTTCGGCTCAGCGTCCATCTCGTCACCCAAAGCGTACCCCGCGCAGAATTTCTGGGATGCTTAAGCGGATGCCCGATAGGGCCGGGATGACGAAGCCTGGAATTCCGTCTTCGCGGAATGGTCCCCTTTCGTGCCGGAGAGGAGGTAGTCAGGCGTCCGCCGCATCACCTCGTTGGGCTGGCAGCTTCAGCAAATGACGTTGTTGGACAGATCGACTGACGCCAGCAACACCTGTGAGGCGGTGTCGGCTTTTCGAATATTCACCTGGACATAGTAGGTGAAGCGCGCGTGATCGAATTTGAAGATTGTGGTGCAAGGCGCACCGATCGTCACACTTTTGCGCGCGTAATTCGTGACTGTTGGGAAGGCATTTGAATCCAGTTGAGCGCCCGAGACAGTCGATGCGGTGCCGTTCTCCAAGCTTTTCTGCCGCAGGGCTGCGACGACGCGAACCGCGTTGCCGGGTCCGTCGCCGTCCCGATATGTCACATTCAAGACCGCCGCAGTGACAATGGTCGCCGGGACGGGACAGGTCACGATGATCTCCCCGATCCGCCCGGCGGGGAATCCGACATCGCCGGCGGAATTGAAGGTACCCGGGCCCGACGCCGTCTGACCCGTCGGCACACACGCCGCGCCGGCCATCGACCAATCCGTCGGGTGAGCGTTTGCGGGGGTAGCGGGAACTGTAGCCAGGATGGCAAAGGCCATCACGCCAAGCTTGATCGGTACCGTCGTCATGCCGAACCTCCTTCCGCGTGACCGCGGAACTTTTCGATTCGGCCTACCGCCAAGCTTAACCCTTGTTAGAACGGGAGAGAAGCGAAACTATTCCAAAGGTCTCGGAGGTGTGGCGCGGTGGGTCCCCTCCACCATGGCGTCTTCGCGGAATGGTCCGTGCGATGCTCGCCTGTCCCCCGGACAGGCTGTGCTTCTCCGTCCCGGTTGAGGAGGAGCTAGTTACGCATCAATCGCGTCGTCCTCCACGGCTGACGCTCTCGCTTGGATGAAATCGAAGCGCGCGCTCGGATCCCGCCCCATCAGCCGCTCGACGATGTCGCGCGCCGCCTGCCGCTCCTCGTAGGGGCCGGGGAGAGTGACCCGAAGCAATGAGCGGGTCGCTGGGCCCATCGTCGTTTCCTTGAGCTGGCCGGGGTTCATCTCGCCGAGGCCCTTGAAGCGGCTGACCTCGACCTTCTTGCCCTTGAACTCGGCCGCTTCGAGCTCGGCGCGGTGGGCGTCGTCGCGGGCGTAGAGGGTCTTGGCTCCCGACGTCAGGCGGTAGAGCGGGGGCTGGGCGAGGTAGAGGTGGCCGCGGCGCACCAGCTCGGGCATTTCCTGGAAGAAGAAGGTCATCAGCAGGGTCGCGATGTGGGCGCCGTCGACGTCGGCGTCGGTCATGATGATGATCCGCTCGTAGCG
>JBKPOR010000208.1:0-24379 GCA_046765675.1 Pseudomonadota bacterium | reverse complement strand
ACACAGTCCGAGGATCGTCGGCAGCGTCAGATGTGTATAAGAGACAGGGATCACCAGTAGCGGCTTTTGCGCGAGCGTCTGAAAGAAGGGCCACATGTCGACGCTCGGCGTCGGCCCGGCGGCGTTAAATGGAAGCGCGATTGCTATATCGTAATCGAAGAGGATCTCGCCATTCTCTTCGCGGCAATTGCGCTGGGCCATCCTTACCCAATCGTCATGCGTGTAATTTTCGAACGCGTGGGCGTTGTTGGCTGCGACCGCTGCGGCCGCCTCGTCCCAGGTCCGGAAACGCACGCCCTTGCCGACATAGGATTTGATCCGTTCGAGGCCCGTGTCGCTGAGCTCGGGCCCGATGTCGTTGAGGATCGCGGCGGCGATGCGCTGCGGAGCCACCGCGCCGACGGTCATGGTAACGAGCCCGCCGAGTGATGTGCCGACGAAAATCGCTTGTTCAATGTCGAGCTGGTCGAGCAGTTGGATCACGTCCTGCGCGTAGGTCAAAGGATTGTATCGCGAGGGTAGGGGATCGTAGTCGCTCATCGCCCTGCCGCGAAACTCGAGCGCAAGAATTCGAAAGCGCGGCGAGTGGCGTTCGGCGAATTGCGCGAAATCGCGCGCGTTGCGTGTGAGGCCCGGAAGACAGAGCAGCGGCGGCTTGCCCGCGCCGCCCGGATAATCGCGATAGTGCAACCTCAGCCCATCGGTGACGGTGAAATAGCGGTCCTCGTAGCGCGACCCAGCCGCCGCATCATTCATTTGGCGAGGCCCGTCCGAAGGAGCCGGCTGGTGATGTCGGCCACGCGGGCGGCATCCGTGCTCGACCAGACCTCGAATTTCAGCCCCAGGAAGACGTTCGCCCCCATGATTGCCCAGGCGAGGATATCCAGGTCCTCCTCGGATAGGTCGCGCGCGATCTCGCCCTTGTCGCGGGCCGCAATGAGGCGAGCGGCGATGCGCGTCGCGGTGGTTTCATAATGCTCGCGGTAGGCTCCGGGCTCAACGAATTCGGCCTCATCGATGATCCGATAGACGTCGCGATGCTTGCGCGCGAAGACGAGGAAGGCTTCGAGTGCTCGGCGCTCACCGTCGAGCGCGTCGATCGCGCCAGCGAATGCAGGCGCGACATGATCGCGCACCTGCGATGACATGTCGCGAACGACGGCCGCGAACACGACCTCCTTGGAATCGAAGTAGGTGTAAAAGGTGCCGAGCGCGACGCCGGCCCGCTGAGTGATTCCGACGATTGAGGTCTCGGCGAACCCGCGCTCGCCGAATTCGGCCTGGGCCGCATCGAGGATCTTGCGCAAGGTGCGCTCGCCGCGCGGCGTTCGCGGCGCCTTGCCCTCGCTGGCAGGGCTGATCTGCACCTCTTGATCCACGGATTCCCCCATCCCGTCGCGATAGCTGTGTAGCGCGAATATTCGCAAGTTGAAAGCTGGTTCAACTTTCATTATGACTCATTTTGACGGTTGGGCGGAACGAGGATCGCCTGCCAGGGGGAGATCTTGAAATGCGCGTCAATCACGCTCGCGCCGCCTTGGTTGGCAGCATCGCCGCGGCGGCGTTCATCACCAGCCCAGCCAGCGCTCAAGGCGCGACTCAGCCATCGCCAACAACTGCGCCCGATTCCAACGTTCGGACTGAGGCGACGGCGGCCACCGGCAGCGACCAGGAAATCGTCGTTACGGCCCGGCGCCGCAGCGAGCTGTTGCTCGACGTGCCGGTCGCGGTCACCGCTTATTCGGGTGAACAGCTCAACCGCCAGGGCGCCCTCGATATCACCGACATCGCCGACACGACGCCCAACGTGAACTTCGAGACGTCGCGCGGCACGAACACGACTCTCACGGCATTCATCCGCGGCGTCGGCCAGCAGGACCCGGTTGCCGGCTTCGAGCAGGGCGTCGGCCTCTATCTCGACGACGTCTATCTGAACCGACCGCAAGCGGCGCTGCTCGATATCTACGACGTCGAGCGGATTGAGATCCTGCGCGGCCCGCAGGGGACGCTCTACGGCCGCAACACGATCGGCGGCGCGATCAAATATGTGACGCGGCGAATTCCGACCGACGGCACGCATTTCAGCGTTCGAGCCAACGGTGGCACCGACAGGCAGGCGGATGTGATTGCGAGCATTTCCTCGCCGCTCGCCGATTGGCTGCGCGTCGGCGGCGCCTTCGCTCGACTCTCGCGCGATGGCTTCGGCAAGAATCTCACCAACGGTCTCGAGAACTACAACAAGAACACTTGGGCGGGGCGGGCGACGATCGAGTTCCAGCCGGCGCACAATCTCTTCTTCCGACTGTCGGGCGATGCCACCGCCGACGACGCCAACCCTCGCGGCGGTCACCGCTTGGTTCCCAATCTCTGCGCGGTGGCCGCCTGTAACACGGCATTCCCGGTTCTGAGCGACGTGTTCGACAGCCAAGGCGCGCTCAACGATCCGAAACAGAGGGTTCGCGCCTGGGGCGTTGCCCTGCATGGCGAGATCGGCTTCACCGACTGGCTCACCTTCAAGTCGATCACCGCCTATCGCCGGGACAGGACGAAGACGCCGATCGACTTCGACGCCTTGCCGTTCGTCGATGTCGACGTCCCAGCGATCTACAAGAACCGTCAGTTCAGCCAGGAATTCCAGCTGGTGGCCGACAAGGGTCCGCTTCAGGGCGTGGCCGGCTTCTACTATCTCGACGCCAATGCCTTCGACGTGTTCGACGTCCGGCTCTACACCAGCAACGCGCTCCTTCCCGGACTGACGGCGGCGACGCGCGGCGACGTTGACACGAAGACCTGGGCGGTGTTCGGCGACTTCACCTATGACATCTCGTCGCAGCTGAGCGTGTCGCTTGGCGGGCGCTACACCAGCGACAAGCGCCATGCCCGGGTCTTCCGCCAGAATCTGATCCTCGGCGGCTCGCCGGAGCTCGGCGGATCGCCGCCGTTCGACCAGACCGGAACGCCCTTCCCGAACCCCGCGGCGTCGGTGACCTCGAACTTCGACGGACGGCGCAAGGACACTGCGTTCACCCCGCGCGCGTCGGTCAGCTTCAAGCCGGACAAGAACAACAACCTCTACGTGAGCTACTCGAAGGGCTTCAAAGGCGGCGGGTTCGACCCGCGCGGCCTGACGACCGCGACCCCACGCGACCCCGCCAATCCAACGGCGGCGCCGACGGCCGATGCAATCTACGAGTTCATGGCGTTCGATCCGGAAAAGGTCCACAGTTATGAGGCCGGCTGGAAGGCAGCCCTGTTTGACCGGCGCCTCCAGCTCGCGCTCGCCATCTTCCAAGCCAATTACAAGGACGTCCAGGTTCCCGGCTCGGCTGGCGGCGTGACGGCGGGCGGCGTTCCGACCTTTGTCGGGATCACGACCAACGCGGGCAAGGCGCGGTTCCGCGGCGTCGAGCTCGAGACCAATTGGCGTATGGCGAACGATCTCGCCACGACCGGCGACAGGCTGACCTGGGCCGGGACGCTCGGCTACCTCGACGCCAAATATCTCGAGTTCCTGACGCTCGTGAACCGGGATATCAACGGCGCCCTGATCCTCAATCCAGTGACGCATCTGCCGACCTCGGTCGAGGCGGACGTCGCCAAGTTCCGGAAGATCCAGAACACGCCCAGATGGACGCTGAGCGGCTCGCTCGATTACGACACTCCGGCGTTCGGCGGCCGGCTCGATCTCAACACGACCCTATCGTACCGAAGCAAGAGCCAGCAGTTCGAGCTCCGCTCGCCCGGCCTCGACCAGAGGGGTTTCGCGCTGTGGGACGCGAACCTCGTCTGGCGCTCGGCCAGCAGGCGGTTCGAGGTGGGCTTGCACGGCAAGAATTTGGCCGACAAGAGGTATGTCGTGTCCGGCTATAACTTCATTCTGCAGAATCCGTGGACCGGCGACTATATCACCTCGGCCGGTGTCCCGATCACATCGCCGACGCAGTCGGTTCCGACGCTTGGCAGAACGGGCGTGCTGACCGGTTTCTACGGCGCGCCGCGGCAGGTTTGGGTTTCGCTTGGGGTCAATTTCTGAGCGGGGCGGCGGAGCAGCAGGCGCGCGCGGGAGCACACCGCGCCCTGCTGCTTCTGCTGCTCCTCGCCTACGTTTTCAATTTCCTCGACCGGACGATTCTGAGCATCCTTGCGGGCCCGATCATGCGGGACTTGGAACTCAGCGACAAGGAGTTCGGGCGGATTGGCGGGCTCGCCTTCGCGCTCCTTTATTCTATCCTTGGAATCCCGCTCGCCCTGCTGGCGGATCGGACGAGCCGGAGCCGGGTCATCGCCGGAGCGCTGGCGGTATGGAGCGCCTTTACCGCGCTCTCCGGGACCGCGATGAGTTTCGGCCAATTGTTTTTCTACCGACTGGGGGTCGGGGTCGGTGAGGCGGGCGGCGTTGCCCCGTCATATGCGCTGATCGCGGATTACTTCCCGCCGCAGAGACGGGCGCGGGCGCTCGCCATCTTCTCGCTCGGAATTCCGATCGGGCTGGCGGCCGGAACCCTGATCGGTGCCTATCTGGCCTCGTGGATCGATTGGCGCGCAGCGTTCCTGGTGATGGGGGTTGCCGGACTGATCCTGGCCCCCGTCATGCTGATTTTCGTGCGCGATCGTCCGCGACGAGACAACCCGGCGAGCAGTCAAATGGGGCTGTTCCAAGCCTTCCCAATCGTTGCCCGCAAGCCGACCTTCTGGCTGATGGCTCTGGCCGCATCCTGCAGCTCGCTAGCCGGCTATGGCCTCCTCTTATGGGTCCCCACCGTGCTCGAGCGCAGCTTCGGCTTCGAGCTGACCGAACGCGCGCAATTTCTCGCGTCGCTGTACATCATCGGCGGCACGGCGGGCGTCTTCGCCGGGGGCTGGCTCGCCGACCGGATGGGGCAGGTCGACCGGCGCTGGTATGCCCGTCTGCCGGCAATCGCCTGGCTGATCACCGCCCCTACCTTCGCGATCGGGCTGCTGGCGCCGGATCCATGGGTCGCGTGGCCGTTCCTGCTGATTCCCAACGCGCTAAACATCCTGTGGCTCGGCCCGGTCACGACCGCGGTCCAGCACCTCGTCCCACAGCCGATGCGCTCGACCGCGTCGGCGAGCTTCCTGCTCATCAACAATCTCATCGGACTGGGGGTTGGTCCGACCCTGATCGGTGAGCTGTCGGATTTGTTCAAGGCGCGTTTGGGTGCGGAAGCTTTGCGTTATGCATCGGTTAGCGTCGTTGGCTTCTATCTCGTTGCAGCGCTGTTGATGATGCTGGCAATCCGCCGCCTGCGTACCGATTGGGTCGACGACGAAGGTTGACTTTCAATGCCCTATCCGCTTGAGGACGAGCGTTCGGCGGGCCTAGCGCTCGCCGCTTGCATTTCGGGGTAAGGGCGGTCCCCCCAAAGCACCGCCTGGCCGGGGATACCTCATACGGTCCCCTGACGAACGGAGACGATCCATGCGCCATCGTGTTGGCCATCGTAAACTTCAACGCACCTCGAGCCACCGTGCGGCATTGTTCCGCAACATGGCGGCCGCGCTCATCAAGCATGAGCAGATCACCACGACGACGGCCAAGGCGAAGGAGCTCCGGCCTTATGTCGAGAAGCTGATCACGCTGGCAAAGCACGGCGGCCTCTCGAACCGCCGGCTCGCCCAGTCGCGACTGATGGACGATGCGCAGCTCGCCAAGCTGTTCGACGTTTTGGGCCCGCGCTACGCGGACCGCAACGGCGGCTATACCCGGGTCATCAAAGCAGGAATTCGAGCGTCGGACGCCGCGCCCATCGCGGTGATCGAGTTCGTCGACCGTGATCCCGATGCGAAGGGCCAGGACTCCGGACCCGTCATGACCGAGGAAGAGTTCGAAGCAGCCTGATTCGCTGCAGGTCGACGGGTTGAAGCCCAACCAACTCTCGCACCCGACTTCATATTCGCATTGGCGATCCGTTTCACGGATAACCACCGTTCGTCGAACGGCTGCTTGAGAAGTTGTGGGCCTCATTGCTAGCAGTGGGCCCCGTTTCTTTCTGGATGGATAATATGCGTCGGAGTTTGCTGGGTGTTGCCCTTCTCTCGTCTGTCTGTCTGATGGTTCCGTTCGATGCCGGAGCTGCGGCGCAACCGGCCGCGGCCGCAGCGGCAATGGCTTACCCGAAAACCAAGCGGGTCGACCTTGTCGAAACCCAGTTCGGAGTACAAGTTGCGGACCCCTACCGCTGGCTCGAAAACGATGTTCGCAACGACGGTGAGGTGCGCTCGTGGGTCGATGCCCAGAACAAGGTGACCAACGCCTTCCTCGCCACCCTCCCCGGGCGCGAGGCGCTCGAGAAGCGCATCACCGAGCTTTACGATTACGAGCGTTTCGCCGCTCCGGAAAAAAAGGGCGGCCGCTACTTCTACACGCACAACAGCGGTCTTCAGAACCAGGCGGTGCTGTTCGTCCGCGACAAGGTCGACGGCCAAGGCCGTGTCCTGATCGACCCCAACCCCTGGTCGAAGGATGGGGCGACGGCGCTCGCCGAATGGGAGCCGAACGAGCAAGGCACCAGGCTGCTTTATGCAATCCAGGACGGCGGGACCGACTGGCGCACGGTCAAGGTGCGCGACGTCGCCACTGCCAAAGATCTGCCCGATGAGATCAAATGGGTGAAGTTCTCAAACCTCAGCTGGGCCAAGGACGGCAGCGGCTTTTATTATTCGCGATTCCCCGCGCCCAAGGCGGAGGGGACCTATCAATCGCTGAACGAGAACCAGCAGATCTACTTCCACAAGCTGGGCACGAAGCAGTCGGCCGACCGGCTGATGTTCTCGACTCCACGGCAACCCGACCTCAACAATGTCGCCGAAGTCAGCGACGATGGCCGCTGGCTGATCGTCTATTCCTCGAGCGGCACCGATCCGCGCTACCAGGTCAGCCTCCTCGACCTCAGGCAGGCAAAGGCTCGGCCGCGCATGCTCATACGCGGCTTCGACAACAATTGGGGCTACATCGGCAACCGCGGGCCGGCCTTCTACTTCGTCACCGACAAGGGCGCTCCGCGGCAGCGGATCGTCAGCCTCAATGTCCTCGCCGCGAAGCCCGTGCCGAGAACGATCGTGCCGGAAAACCAGGCGACGCTCGACAGCGCCCATCTCGTCGGCGGCCGGCTGATCGCGAACTATCTCGCCGACGCGAAGACCGAGGTCCGGGTGCACGGCCTCGACGGTTCGCTCGTTCGCAAAGTCGAGCTTCCCGGAATCGGCACTGCGTCGGGGTTCGCAGGCAAGTTCGAGGATCCCGAGACCTTCTTCGCTTTCACCAGCTACAACCGTCCGACGACCATCTACCGCTATGACGTGAAGAGCGGCGAGCAGGGCGTCTGGGCAGCGCCGAAGCTTGCGTTCAATCCGGACGATTATTCGGTCAACCAAGTCTTCTACGAGTCGAAGGACGGGACTCGAGTGCCGATGTTCGTGGTGAAGAAGAAGACGGTTTCCGGACCGGCGCCGACCCTGCTTTACGCATACGGTGGCTTCAACATTTCGATGACCCCGGCGTTTTCAGCCACCCGGCTCGCCTGGCTCGAAAAAGGCGGAGTCTATGCGGTCGCCAATCTTCGCGGCGGAGGCGAATATGGCAATGCGTGGCATGACGCCGGACGCCTATCCCACAAACAGAACGTCTTCGACGACTTCATCGCGGCCGGAGAGTATCTGAAGGCCCAGCACATCGCGTCGCCTCACGGCCTCGCAGTCGAAGGCGGTTCCAATGGCGGGCTTCTGATCGGGGCGGTCGTCAATCAGCGTCCCGATCTGTTCGACGCCGCACACCCGGCGGTCGGGGTCATGGATATGCTGCGCTTCGATCGCTTCACCGCGGGTCGCTATTGGGTGGACGATTACGGCTACCCCAACAAGGAAGCCGATTTCCGCACGCTACTCGCTTACTCGCCCTATCATAACATCAAGGTGGGCGTTCATTATCCGCCGGTACTCGTCACGACCGCCGATACGGACGACCGGGTCGTTCCAGGCCACAGCTTTAAATATATTTCGGCGATGCAGGCCGACGATCCCAACGGCGCTCCGCACCTGATCCGGATCGAAACACGGGCCGGCCACGGGTCGGGCAAGCCGACTACCAAGATCATCGAGGAAGCTTCCGACGTCATGGCCTTCCTCGGCCATTTCACAGGGCTCGACCTCGGCCAGTAAGCCGCTGACCTTCAACGATTTTCATAGAGTTTGCTGAACCGCGGCAAACGCCCGGTTCAGCCGTTGTGCAGCACCGTAACAATACAGAGCCGAAATGGGCCGTCGTGCGTTTTGCGGTCGGCCGCGTTTTTAGGAGAGGGGCCATGAAGGCTTTGAAGTTTCTGATTGCGGGCGGTGTCGCCGCTACCGCGCTGATGAGTGCGGCGCCCGCCGCCGCGCAATATTATCCGGGTTACGGTGGCGGCAACGTCATCGGCCAGGTGCTGAACCAGGTGCTCGGCGGCGGCTATGGCGCGTACGGCAATCCGTATGGCGGCTACGGTGGCTACAACCAGTACAACCAGCAGGCGATCGTCAGCCAGTGCGCCAATGCGGTGCAGCAGCGCCTCAACGGCGGCAACGGCTACGGCGGATACGGAGCCTACGGCGGCGGCTATGCGCCCTACGGCTACAATAATGGCTATAACGGCTACGGTTACGGCAACGCCCGGGTCCTCGGGATCAGCCGGGTCGAGCCGCGCTCGAGCGGCGGCCTGACGGTACGCGGAGTCGCGAACAGCGGCATGTCCGCGGGCTATGGCTATGGCTACGCCGGCCAGGGCCAGGTCGATCTGACCTGGAAGTGCAAGACCGACTATCGCGGTTTCATCAGCGACATCGACATCGATCGCGTGAACCGTTCGAACAGCTACGGTTACACCCCATACGACTACAGCCAGTACGGCTATCGCCGCTACTAAGCTTTAGGGGGCAGACGGAAGCGCGGGCGCTGTTTTCAGCGTCCGCGCTTTTTTTGTGCGTTGACGGGCGACCGGGCGGCTCCCTATCGGCCCAACATGACGGTCCACCCCACCGAATCCATCCTCATCGTCGACTTCGGCAGCCAGGTGACCCAGCTGATCGCGAGGCGCGTTCGGGAGGCCGGGGTCTATTCCGAGATCGCCCCGTTCAATGCCGCCGAGGACGCGTTCGAACGGCTCCAGCCCAAAGGCGTCATCTTCTCCGGCGGTCCGGCGTCCGTCACCGAGGCGGACAGTCCGCGCGCTCCGCGAACCATGTTCGACAGCGGCGTTCCGCTGCTGGCAATCTGTTACGGCCAGCAGACCTTGCACGAGCAACTCGGCGGCAAGGTCGTCGCTTCCGACCAGCGTGAGTTCGGACGGGCCTTCATCGAGATCGCGGCGCCTTCGGCCCTCTTCGACGGACTTTGGAGTGTCGGCGAAAAGCATCAGGTGTGGATGAGCCACGGTGATCGTGTCGAAACGCTGGCGCCAGGCTTCAAGGTCGTCGCGCGCTCCGAGGGCGCCCCGTTTGCGATCGCCACGAACGAGGAGGCCAGGCGCTACTCGCTGATGTTCCACCCGGAGGTCGTGCACACGCCGGACGGCGGCAAATTGCTCGCGAATTTCGTTCGCCACGTTTGCGGCTGCGCGGGCGACTGGACGATGGCGGGCTTCCGCCACGCGAAGATCGCCGACATCCGTGAGCAGGTGGGAAGGGGCCGGGTAATCTGCGGCCTGTCAGGAGGCGTCGACAGCGCGGTCGCGGCAGTGCTGATCCACGAGGCGATCGGCGAGCAGCTGACCTGCGTATTCGTCGACCATGGACTGATGCGCCTCGGCGAGGCGGAGCAGGTCGTCAGCCTGTTCCGCAACAGCTACAACATCCCGCTCATTCATGTGGACGCGGGCGGCGACTTCCTTGCCGGCCTCGACGGGCTCACCGACCCGGAAGCCAAGCGCAAATTCATCGGATCGGAATTCATCAATGTATTCGAAGCGGAGGCGAAGACGATCGGCGGCGCAGATTTCCTTGCCCAGGGCACGCTCTATCCCGACGTGATCGAGAGCGTCAGCTTCACCGGCGGTCCGTCGGTCACGATCAAAAGCCACCACAATGTCGGCGGCCTGCCCGAGCGGATGAAGATGAAGCTCGTCGAGCCGCTGCGCGAACTGTTCAAGGACGAGGTGCGCGAGCTGGGCCGCGAGCTCGGCCTTCCTGAGGCCTTCGTGCAGCGCCATCCGTTTCCCGGGCCGGGGCTCGCCATCCGAATCCCCGGCGAGGTCACGCGCGAGAAGTGCGATATCCTGCGCAAAGCCGATGCCATCTACCTCGAGGAAATTCGGAACGCCGGCCTTTACGACGCGATCTGGCAGGCGTTCGCGGTGCTCTTGCCCGTCCGCACGGTGGGAGTCATGGGGGACTATCGCACTTACGATTATGTTTGCGGGCTGAGGGCGGTGACGTCCGTCGACGGAATGACGGCCGACGTCTTTCACTTCGATCCGGAGTTCCTCAGCCGCGTCGCCACTCGCATCGTCAACGAGGTCCAGGGCATCAACAGGGTGGTCTACGATTACACGTCAAAGCCGCCCGGGACGATCGAGTGGGAGTGACAGCTTAACGTGGCGACCGGCACTCCAGCTACCCGCGCCATGATCCGCTGGCTCGCAGGCAAGGATCCCGATGTCTGGTTCGCTGTGACGCCGTTACTCAACTGGGACAATGCCGTGCCAGTGCTCGAATGGATGATCGCCGAGCCGCAATGCGACAAGGCGAACGTGGCGGCCATCTTCTGGGGGGCCGGGCCCGCCTTCTTCGCCGAGCAGCTCGCTGAAGGGAAACCGACGAACTTCGAGAGCTGGGGGCTCATCGAAACGATCCTCCGCAATTGGAAGAATGATTTTTACACGCGTGCTGAGCTGGCCTGGCCCGATCAGGACGGGCAGACCATGATTCGACACTACGAACAGCGGATGCGCGCACAACCGTCGGGGCGCTCCGCGCTGCCAATCCCGCGCGGCCTGTTCGGACCAATGAAGGGCCGCAAACCATGCGTGCCGACAGAGCTTATGCCCGGCGAGAATGCCGAGCTGTGGGACTTGCTTGATCGGCTTGGCACGCAAGCCGGATTTCGGCCCGGCAGCGATTCGTGGGTAGCTTATCGCGAAGGGCGCCTGAAGCCCTACGAACCACCGAAAGCGAGCCTACTTCTCAAGCTGTTCGGGAAGCCGAACTGGAGTCCAGCTGCGATCCTCTGGCTCTCGATCTCGGTAGTGCTCTTGGTACTCTGGGTCGCCCTGAAGGCAGGGCGCTAGAAATCGGGGAGTGACGCGATGCATCGCTCGCGCATCAATGGGATACTGATCGACTGCAAAGTCGACGACATCGGCGCCGCAGCGCGATTCTGGGCCGAAGCGCTGGGACGGCCGATCGATCCCGACCATCCCGGAACGCGCGACAATTACGTGATGCTGGAAACTCCGCCCGATGAGATCAGCGTGCAGATCCAGCGCGTCGATCATGAAAGCCGAGTGCATATCGACATCGAGACGGACGACATCCCGGCCGAAGTCGCTCGCCTGGAAAAATTGGGCGCGACCGTCGAGCAGCGCCTTGAGCGCTGGGTCGTCATGCAAGCGCCGAGCGGCCAGCGCTTCTGCATCGTGCGGGTTCAGCGCGACGGATTTCCCAAGGGCGCAACGACCTGGGAGTGAGTTAACCGCTAAATTTGCGTTTACCGACGGATTGACTCGCGGGCCGTGCTTGCGCTGTTCAACCGCCAGCTGTGTCAAATCGGGGACGGGCAGTGCGGATCAGTAGGAATCTCATTGTTGCAGCGATAGGAGCTGCGCTTCTCGCCGGCTGCGCCACGGCACCGAAGGTTGTCCACGCCCCACCTCCCGCGCCAGCTCCGGTCGAGCTGCCTTACCGCTGGACGCAGGGCAATGCGCCTCAGGCGCACAAGGATGCGGTCGCTTTGTTCGGACCGCTCTACATGAAACCGGGCGAGTTCAAATGGGCTGCGGATGTTCCGAAAGCGGGCGACACGAAGGTCGTCATCGATTTGATGACTCAGCTTTTCTATGTCTACCGCGACGACAAGCTGGTCGGGGTGGCGACGATCTCTAGCGGCAAGAAGGGGCGCGAGACTCCGCTCGGCTTCTGGTCGGTCATGCTTAAGAAAGTGAAGGGCTACAGCCGCAAGTACGACAATGCGCCGATGCCCTTCATGCAGATGTACGACCCGATGGGCATCGCCTTCCATGCCGGTCCGAACCCCGGCTATCCGGCAAGCCATGGCTGCGTTCGGCTGCCGCTCAAGTTTGCGGAAAAGCTATACGGCCTGACCCAGGTCGGCACGAAAGTGATTATCGAGGGCTGAGAAGCTACTCGACCGCGCTTCCGCCGCCGGTTTCGAGCGGCCTCACGTGCACGCTCTTGATGTTGGTGAACTCGCGGATCCCGAACTTGGAGCATTCGCGTCCGTAGCCCGAATGCTTGACTCCACCGAACGGCATTCGCGGATCCGACCGGACGTTCTCGTTGACGAAGCTGAGGCCCGCCTCCAGCTCTTGCGACGCAATTCGCCGACCGCGGTCGACGTCGCCGGTGAGCACTCCCGAGCCCAGCCCGAATTCACTTGAATTCGCGATCCGGATCGCGTCGCGCTCATCCTCCGCGGCAATGATCGCGGCGACTGGTCCGAACACCTCTTCGTCGTGAGCCGCCTGGCCAGGCAGGACGTTCGTCAGCACCGTTGCCGGATACCAAGCCCCCGGCCGGTCAGGGATCTCGCCGCCAAGCAGCAGCCGCGCGCCGTTGCGGATGCTTTCGCCGACCTGGCGATGGATCTCGTCGCGCGCTTTGACGCTTTGCATCGGTCCGAGTTTCGTGCCCTCGCGCCGCGGGTCACCTATTTCGTAGGCGCGCATTGCGGCGGCAAGCGCGCTCTCGAATTGTTCGAGAACCTGGCGGACGACGATGAAGCGCTTGCCTGCGATGCAGCTCTGGCCGCCGTTCACCATCCGGGCGGTGGCGGCGATCTTCACCGCCGATTCGATGTCGGCGTCCTCGAGCACGACGTAGGCGTCGGACCCGCCGAGTTCGAGGACGCATTTCTTCAGGACTCCTCCTGCAGCCGTCGCGACGCTCTTTCCCGCGGCAACGCTTCCGGTCAGCGTGACGGCCGCGACATTCGGGTCCTCGATGAGCGCTTTGACGTCGCCGCTCGAGAGAAGCACTGTGCGGAACAGGTCGCTCGGCACGCCCGCCTGGTGCAGCACCTCCTCGATCGCGAGCGCGCAGCCCGGCACATTGCTGGCATGCTTCAGGAGCGCGCCGTTTCCCGCCATCAGTGCCGGAGCGGCGAAGCGGAACACCTGCCAAAACGGGAAATTCCACGGCATGACCGCGAGCACGACCCCCAGCGGATTGTACGTGACGAAGGCTTCGGGACCGCCGATGTCGACCGGCTCATCGGCGAGATATTCCTCTGCATGTTCGGCGAACCAGTCGCAGTGGAAGGCGCATTTCTCGACCTCGGCACGGCCATCGTCGAGGGTCTTGCCCATCTCCTCGGTCATCAGCAGTGCGAATTCGTCCTTTCGCTCGCGCAAGATGGCCGCCGCCTTGCGGATCACTAAGGCCCGGTCGCCGAAGGTCGTCCGGCGCCATTGCTCGAAAGCCCTCTGCGCGGCGGCAGCGATGCCATGTACTTCCTCGACCGTATGAGCCTGAAAGCTCCGTCCTGGCTGCAGAGTCGCCGGATTGACGGTCTCGAACGTTCGCCGCTCGGTCTTGTTGGTGTCGGTCCGGTCGTCGGTCACGAGTTGGTCGCCCATCGCTTCGGCTCCATCAGCGCCACAGGTTCGTTTTCGCGAGGTCAAGGACCTCATCGCTCCGTCCGCTAAGCACGGCTTTCACCATGAACAAAGTGAAGCCCTTCGCCATCTCAGCGGTAATCTTCGGCGGCATCACAAGCTCCTGCCGGTTCACCACCGCGTCGACGAGCACTGGCCCGCCATGCGACAAAGCGTCGCCAATCCCGCGCTCGACGTCGCCCGGATCCTCGATCCGGATACCGCGAATTCCGGCCCCCTCCGCCATCGCCGCGAAATTCGGGTTTTCGAGATCGACGGCATAATCGAGGAATCCCGTCGATTTCTGTTCGATCTCGACGAAGCCCAATGAGCTGTTGTTGAATACGATGATCTTGATGGGAAGCTTCAACTGCCTGAGGCTAAGGAAATCCCCCATTAGCATCGCGAAGCCTCCGTCGCCCGATAGCGAGATGACTTGGCGGCCCGGGTACGACGCCTGAGCCCCGATGGCTTGCGCCATGGCGTTGGCCATCGAACCATGGACGAACGATCCGATGAGACGGCGGCGTCCGTTCATCGTGACATAGCGGGCCGCCCAAACCGTCGGCAGCCCGACGTCGCACGTGAAGATCGCGTCGTCCGCCGCCAGCTCGCTCACTACCCGCGCGACATGCTGCGGGTGGACGGGCGGCTTGCCGGGATTGCCGAGCGCCAGTTCGTCGAGATCCTTTCGTGCCTTCCGATAGTGTTCGACCGCGCGCTTGAGGTGCGATCCGTCCGGCTTGTCGGCGAGCAACGGAAGGAGGGCCGTGATCGTCGCTGCGACGTCACCGACGATGCCGAGCTCGACCGGCACCTTGCGTCCCAGATTCTCGGGCCGGCAGTCGACCTGAGCGATCCGCGCAGTCCGCGGGTAGAATTGGCGGTAGGGAAAGCTGCTGCCGAGGACGAGCAAGGCATCGCAATCATTCATTGCGAAATAGCCCGATGAGAAGCCGATAAGGCCGGTCATCCCCACATCGAAAGGATTGTCCCATTCGACATGCTCCTTGCCGCGCATGGCATGGACGATTGGCGATTTGAGCTTGCCCGCCAGCGCGAGCAGCTCAGCGTGCGCTCCGGCGCACCCCGCTCCGCACAGCAGGGTCACGCGCTTCGAGGCGTTGAGCAGGGCGGCGAGCGCGCCGACGTCGTCGGGACTCGGGGTGAGCATCGGCCGGCGGGGCGACAAGTCGACGGTCGATGGAGCAGGGGCGGCTTCTGCCCGCTGCAATGCCACGTCGCCGGGCAGGACGACGACCGACACGCCGCCTTTTCCGAGCGCCTCGCGAATGGCGATCTCCAGCACGCGAGGCATCTGCGTCGGATGTGAGACGAGCTCGCAATAATGGCTGCACTCGCGGAACAGGTTCTGGGGGTGAGTTTCCTGGAAATAGCCCGACCCCATTTCTGCCGACGGGATGTGCGCCGCGATCGCAAGCACCGGCACTCGCGAGCGATGGCAGTCGAACAGTCCATTGATGAGGTGGAGATTGCCCGGGCCGCAGCTTCCCGCGCACACTGCGAGTCGGCCCGTCAGCTCTGCCTCCGCTCCGGCCGCGAACGCTGCGACCTCCTCATGCCGGACATGGAGCCAGTCGATCGCCGCTTCCCGCCGGACCGCGTCGGTGATCGCGTTGAGGCTGTCGCCGGCAATCCCGTAAATTTGGCGGACGCCGGCCGATGCAAGCGTGGCGATCAGCTGTTCGGCGACGGTCTGCGCCATCAGTCATTCCTCCAGTCATCGCCTCAACGGACGACCCGGCAATTCGGTCGCCACCTTTGCTGATCGCTGTCGCCCCGCTAGTGCTGTTGGAGAGATGCTCGCGCAAAAGACCCGCTATGCCCTGCGCTCCCTGCTGTTCCTGGCCGAAGAGCAGGGCGGCGGCCCCGTACAGCTGGCCCGCATCGCGGGGACTCAGCGCGTTCCACCCAAATATCTCGAGCTCATCATGCTCGACTTGAAGAAAGCCGGCCTGGTGAAGAGCGCTCGCGGCCCCAAGGGCGGCTACAGACTGGCGCGCGAGGCCGAGAAGATCTCGTTTGGCGAAATCGTTCGGACCATGGAAGGGCCGATCGCGCTCGTGTCATGCGCTAGCGTCAATTATTACGCGCCGTGCGGCGACTGCCATGACGAGGCGACCTGCGCCATCCGCCGGGCGTTCACCATTCTTCGCGACCAGAGCACGTCCGTCCTCGATTCCATCTCGCTCGCCGAGGGCGCAGGTTGGGAACAGAGGCTCGGGCCAGACAAATAAGGGACGGTCCAGTCATGAGCTCAAGCTTCGAACCGCGCCCGGTCGCGGGGTGGTACTTCCCGGCGGCGATCGGGTCCTTGCTGTTCATGTTGTTGGGTTGTGCGGTCTTCGCGCTGGATGTCAGCGCCGATCCCTCCACGATGCCGCTCGACCAGCGCGCCGCGCATGATGCGCAGCCGCTTTGGCTGAACCTGGCCTACGGCGTGGCCGTATGCGCGGGCGCGGCTGGTGCTTTGCTGCTCCTTCTCCGGCGCAAGATCGCGGAACAGCTCCTGCTCGTATCGCTCGTGGCGGTGGCGATTTGGCTGGCCGGCCTGCTGATCATGCCGCGCCTTCGGGACCTCCTCGGCACCGACGACATTGCGGTTGCAATCGTCGTGACGATCCTGACGTGGACGATCTACTGGTTTGCGCGCAATTCGCGCCGGAGAGGCTGGTTAAGGTAACCGGTGGCCGAAATTATTTCGGCTTCGTCGTCGGCTTGGTGGCCTTCGCGGCGCCCGGGGTCGCTGCCGTCGACGGCTCGCCACTGTCGGCAGGCTTCGATTTGGCCTTCTTTTTCTTGCCGGTGTCCGTGACTTCCGTCGTGGTGGCGGACTGATCGTCGCCCGAAGACTGTGCCGAGGGGGTCGCCGGCGTAGCCGGGGTTGCCGGTGTCGCAGGCGTTGCGGGAGTCGCTGACGTGTCGGTCGATGGATCGGCGGGAGTGGCGGGGGTGGCAGGAGTCGCTGGCGTCGCAGAAGTCGCGGGGGTCGCCGAAGTTGTCGAGGCTGGCTGAGCCGCGAGCGCGGCGGCCGATCCGAGCGCGAGCGCCAGGCCGGTCGTAAGCAGGGTCGGCGTCTTCATCCGAAATCCTTCCATTTTCGTGGGAGAGACCGTGAAAACGGCGCCAGCCGTAGGCATTTCCCGTTAACGGCCGTGTTGTCGGCTAGTTGTGCTCTCCACGGGTTTTGCTGCGGAGCAACATCGGCGCTAGAAGTCCGCGCCATGTCGACCTTTACCATGGATACATCGACCAGCCGGGCGACACCCTCGCCGGTTCCGGGGAAGCGAACCACCGCACCGGCGATCCGCGGCCGGAAGGTCGACGGCAAGACCGATCAGCCGATCGTCATGCTGACGGCTTACACGATGCGCATGGCGCAGCTGCTCGATCCGCACTGCGACATGCTGCTGGTCGGCGACAGCCTCGGGCAGGTCATCTACGGGCTGCCCTCGACGATCCCCGTGACGATGGAAATGATGTGCGCTCACGGCGCAGCGGTCGTGCGGGGCAGCTGGCATGCGCTGGTTGCGGTCGACATGCCCTTCGGAAGCTATGAGGCATCCCCCCACCAGGCATTCGAATGCGCGTCGCGCATCCTGAAGGAGACCGGCTGCGCGGCGGTCAAGCTCGAGGGCGGAGAGGCGATGGCGCCGACGATCGAATTCCTGAGCCACCGCGGAATCCCGGTGATCGGCCACGTCGGCCTGACTCCGCAGGCGGTCAATATTCTCGGGGGTTATGGAGCGCGCGGTAGGTCCGAGGACGAACGGAAGAAAATCGTCAAGGACGCCCAGCTCGTCGACGCGGCCGGGGCCTTCTGCATCGTCGTCGAAGGGGTAGTCGATGAGATTGCTACCGAGATCACTCAAAAGGTGCACGCCCCGATTATCGGCATTGGCGCCTCGGCGCGATGCGACGGCCAGGTGCTGGTGACCGAGGACATGCTCGGTCTCTTTGAGCGGACGCCGCGCTTTGTTAAGCGCTACGACGACCTCGCCTCGCGGATCGGAGCGGCCGCTGCCGCTTATGCGGCCGAGGTCCGCGATCGGAGTTTCCCGACGGTCGACCAGACCTACCGTCCCAAATAACGCCCATCCCTTGCGCGCCGGGTGAGGGGGTTTGCCTTTCCCATTGTTCCCGCTAGACGGAGCGCCGCCAGCTTCCATTCAGCTAGGGTGGGGAAGGAAGCTCGGCCTATCGAGAACCCCCGCGAACTGAGGCACGTCTTTGGCGCAACCCCCCGATATTAGCGATACCTTCGTTCGTGAGGTCGATGAGAATCTTCGCCGTGACCGGCTTCGCGATACGGCGAAGAAATATTCCGGCTGGATCATCGCTGCGGTTCTCCTGTTTCTCGCTGCGAGCGGCGGCTACATTTATTGGCAGGATTACCAGCGCAAGCAGAATGAGAAAGCGGTCGAGCAGCTCGCTCAGGTCTTCACCGACATTTCCAAGGGGCAGGTCCAGACCGCGCCTGCGCGCCTCGACACTTTGTCGAAGGATCATTCGAAGGCCGTCCGAGCCACGGCGGGCTTCGGCCGAGCGGCGATCGCGCTTGAACAGAATGACCCGAAGCTCGCGATCGGCAAGTTCCGCGATGCGGCAGGGGATAAGAGCCTGCCAAAGCCCTTCCGCGACCTCGCCCTGATCCGCCAGACGGCGCTCGAGTTCGACAGTCTCAAGCCCGACGAAGTCATTGCCCGGATGCAGCCGCTGACAAAGCCCGGCACACCCTGGTTTGGAAGCGCGGGCGAATTGACCGCAATGGCGCTCATCAAACAGGGCAAGAAGGCCGAAGCCGGGCGGCTTTTCGCGGCAATTGCCCGCGACGAACGGGCGCCCGAAACGCTTCGCGGCCGCGCCGTGCAAATGGCGAGCTCGCTTGGGGTCGATGTCAGTAACGTGATGCCGAAGCCTGCTCAGTAGGATCGATAATGAAGAGAGCCATGAAATATCGAGTTGCGTTGATGATCGGCGCCGCCCTCGCTGCGAGCGGCTGCAGCATTCTCAAGCGCGGTGGAAAGCCGAAAACGCCGGTGCTGGGCGAACGGATCGCGGTCCTTACCAGCGAGGGAGATGTCGCAGTCGACCCGGCTATTGCGGCCATTCCGATGACCCTGCCGGATGCGGTCGCGAACACGGAGTGGACGCAATCGGGCGGCAATGCGTCGAAGTCGGTCGGCCATCTTGCGCTTGGCAATGCGCTCGCCGCGGCTTTCCGCATCGCCGCCGGACGCGGCAGCAGCCTGACCGCTCGGCTCGCTTCCGAACCGGTCGTCGCCGGCGGCAGGATCTATACGATCGACACGTTGGGTACCGTGCGTGCCTTCGATGCGCGGACCGGCGGCAGAATCTGGGAAAGCCAGACTCCGAGCGACCGGGGCAATGAAGCTTCGCTCTATGGCGGAGGGATCGCTTACGACAACGGCCTCATCTACGCGACGAACGGCCTCGGCTACGTCTCCGCGCTCGACGTTCGCACCGGCGGCATCTTGTGGAAGGTCCGGCCGGGCGGGCCACTGCGCGGCGCGCCGACCGTTGCCAACGGCGCCATCTATGTGATGAGCCAGGACAACCAGATCTATTCGCTCAAGGAATCGGACGGCTCGACCAATTGGTCGCAAGCCGCCTCGCTTGAGATCGCCGGAGTCTTCGGTTCGGCCGCCCCGGCCGTCGGCCAGGGCACTGTCGTGGCAGGCTTCTCGTCGGGCGAACTCAACGCCTACAGATACGAGAATGGACGCATGGTCTGGCAGGACGCGCTTCAGCGGACGAGCATTCGCACCAGCGTGTCGTCGCTGTCGGACATTGACGCCGACGCGGTGATCGATCGCGGGCAGGTGATCGCGATCGGCCAGGGCGGCCGAATGGTCGCGCTCGAGCTGACGACCGGCCAGCGCCTGTGGGAGCTCAACATCGCCGGAATTTCGACTCCGTGGGTCGCCGGGGACTGGATCTTCGTCATTACCGACGATGCCAAGCTGCTTTGCGTATATCGCCAGAACGGGCATATTCGCTGGATCAACCAGCTCCCGCGGTTTGAACATCCGAAGGCCAAGAAGGGCGAGATCGATTATCACGGCCCGGTGCTCGCCGGGGGACGGCTGATTGTCGCAGGCTCGAACGGAGTCATGATTAACGTCGATCCGATGACCGGCTCATTCCAGAGCCAGACCAATGTCGGTTCAGGAATCGGACTTACGCCAGTGGTCGCCAATTCCACGCTCTATATCTACGACGACTCCGGCCGGCTGACGGCTTACCGCTGATTTCGCTCCTCCCAATCGCGCAGTGATGGGGAGGGGGACCATCGAACGAAGATTCGATGGTGGAGGGGTTGGCGCTGACCCCTCGACCACTGCCTTCGGCAGCGGTCCCCCTCCCCACGAGCTTCGCTCGCAGGGAGGAGCTTCATGCGCTAACGCCCCTCGTATGATCCCGACCGTCGCTATCGTCGGCCGTCCCAACGTCGGCAAATCGACCCTGTTCAACCGGTTGGTCGGCAAGCGCCTGGCGCTGGTCGACGACCGGCCCGGGGTCACGCGCGATCGCCGCGAGGGCGAAGCGAATTTGGTTGGGCTCAATTTTCGGGTGATCGATACCGCCGGATTCGAAGATGAGGATCCGCATACGCTGCCCGGCCGAATGCGGGCTCAGACCGAGGCGGCCGTTCGGGACGCGGACGCGGCCGTGCTCCTCATCGATGCCCGCGAAGGTCTCACCCCGCTGGACGAAGAAATCGCCCGATGGCTGCGCGTTGAGAGTACTCCCGTGATCGTCGTCGCCAATAAATGCGAGGGAAGCTCCGGGCAAAGCGGCATCCTCGAGGCCTTTCGCCTGGGCCTCGGCGAGCCGGTCGCAATCAGCGCGGAGCATGGCGAAGGCGTCGCCGACCTGTTCGATGCGCTTCGGCCGCATGTCGAGCATGACCACTTCCAGGCCAAGACCGAGTCCTCCGACGGCCAGGAACCGCTGAAGCTCGCGGTCGTCGGGCGGCCCAATGCTGGCAAGTCGACCCTGGTCAACAGGATGATCGGCGAGGAACGGATGATCACTGGGCCCGAGGCGGGAATTACGCGCGATTCGATCAGCCTCGATTGGGAATGGGATGGCCGTCCCGTACGGCTGGTCGATACGGCAGGGCTTAGGAAACGTGCCAAGGTCGACGACAAGCTCGAGCGGCTCTCGGTAGCAGACACGAAGCGGGCGATCGATTTCTCCGAAATCGTCGTCTTGCTCCTGGATGCGACGCGCGGCCTGGAAGCCCAGGATTTAAGGATCGCGGCCCAGGTGATCGAGGAGGGTCGCGGCCTCATCATCGCCGTCAACAAATGGGACGTCGCCGAAAACGCCTCGTCTTTTTTCAACGGAATCAAGGCCGCCCTTGCTGAAGGCCTCGCGCAGTTGAAGGACGTGCCGCTGCTCACCGTATCGGCGAAGACCGGAAAGGGCATCGATACAATCTTGAAGGTCGCGTTCGAGCTGAGGGACGCCTGGGGCAACCGAGTGCCGACCGGTGAGCTCAACCGTTGGTTCGAACAGGCGATCGAGGCCAATCCGCCGCCGGCGCCGAAGGGCAAGCGCATCAAGCTTCGCTACATCACCCAGGTCAAATCGCGGCCGCCGAGCTTCGTCGTCTTCGGCAACCGCACCGACGAGCTTCCCGAAAGCTACCGACGCTATCTCCTCAATGCCCTTCGGCGCGACCTAAGGCTTGGCGCGATACCGCTCCGCCTGGACTTCCGCGGCCGCGGGAATCCTTTCGACCGCGGCAGGTGATAAGGAGAATTTTACCCTTTCCCCGCTACCACAGGCATGAGTGGGACCATGCCCGAGGTAATCGGAAGCGAGGGTTTGAACATTGAGCGACGAGAAGCCGGACATCGTCGATTGGGCGCTTTTCGAGAAGAATCGCGCGGAGCTGGGGCCCGGATTCATCCGGATCATCAGCTATTTCCGCGAGGACGGAGCGAAGTCGCTTGGCCAGATCGAACAGGCGATGCGCGATGAGAATGCGACCGCCCTCGTCCTCCCCGCGCACACCATCAAGGGCGAGGCGCGGCAGCTCGGAGCCGAGCCCCTCGCCGTCATTGCGGAGCTGATCGAGAAGACCGCGCGGCTCTGCATCGAGACCCACCGCTTCCCCGATGAGCTTGTCCCCGAAGTGGTCCAAATGCGGAAATTGTTCACCGAAACGGTCGAATTGTTCGACAAGGCGACGAACCCGCTGATTACCCGGGGATCGCCGAGCCCGGGCGGCTTCGGCCGCAAGGTCAGCAACCAGGGTTTCGGCCGGATCTAGACGGCAGCCGCCGTTCCAATCCTCGTGGGCTTCCGGAACGGCTGAAGCTGGCCGCGCGACAGACTGCGCCATGCCCATTCGAACGGGCCGTAGTGGAATCGTTCGAGCCATGGCTTGGACCACAAGAGCATGATCGACCAGATTACGGGCGCGAGCAGCCACGCCTGCCACCGCTGCAGCGATCCGTAGAATCCCAGGCCCCAGCCGCAGAAGACAAACGAAGCGACGATGCTGGTCCCGAGATAGTTGCTGAACGCGCAGCGTCCCGCGGCCGCAACGCGCTGGGCCAGCGGGCCCATCTTGCGCGACAGGAGGACGATTGCCGCCGCGTAGCCGACGGCCATCACCGTGATGAACGGCGTATCGAAGATGATGAAGGCGGCAAACGATCCGACGCTGTAGAAATGCGAGCGGATGTCGTAGGCGACGACGCAGGCCCCGCCGATCAGTCCCAACGCCAGCGCGGGAGCGATGATCCTGCGGTACCGCTCATCATCCCACTCGCCCGTGAGGAAGTCGGATTTATAGCCAGCCATTCCCAGCAACATCAGCCCGACCGTATCGGCGATGAACGGCAGGGTGTTGCCCAATATGCTCGTCCATTTGGTGAGATTGTGCTCGACGTAACCGGCATAGCTTCCGAGGTGCCACGCCTTGTCCTCCGCGATCTCCGCGGTGCCGGGATAGAAAGTGCCAAACCCCTCATTCCATGTCTTGATGGCTTTGGCTGTAGCGCCAGGCGCGTGGGCTGCGATGTCCGCAAGATACTGCTTGAAGAGAAAGCCGCCGAGCACCGCCAGGTTGGCGATCATGAAAAGAGTGCCGACGATGATCAGCGTCTTCACCGAGCACCGGCGGAACAGGTAGGCGATGAGGCCGCTCACCGCATAGAGCGTCAGGATGTCGCCGGACCAGATGAAGTAGAAGTGGAACAGTCCGAAGCCGAGCAGCACGATCATCCGCCGAAAATGGGTCCACCAGCCCGATCGCCCGGCGGTCTCGGCTCTCTTAATCACCAGTAGCATCGAGGCGCCAAACAGCATTGAAAAGAGCGTTCGCATCTTCCCGTCGACGAGGATCATGTTCGTGGCCCACAGGAAGAGGCTGGGACCGTGGTAGCCGCCGTAAGATGCCGGGTTGAAATATGCGGATTCGATCATCGCGAAGTCGATGACGTTGACCGAGAAAATTCCCATCACCGCGATTCCGCGGATGATATCGAGCGTGACGATCCTGCTCGAATCCTCGGTCGATGGAAGTGTCGCCATGTCCGCCCCCCGGCTGATGCTTATCCTTCGGCCGCCTTCGACTGAAGCTGCACGTAATTTTGAAGCCCCATGCGCTTGATCATCTCGAACTGGGTTTCGAGCGTGTCGACGTGCTGCTCCTCATTCTCGAGGATCTCCGAGAACAGGTCCCGCGAGACATAGTCCTTCACCTTCTCGCAATGCGCGATCGCGCCTTTCAACTGCCCTAGCGCTTCCATCTCGAGCTCGAGATCGCCTTTCAGGATCTCCTCGACATTTTCGCCGATGTGCAGCCGGCCCAGCAGCTGGAAATTGGGCAGGCCGTCAAGCAACAGGATCCGCTCGGCCAGCCGGTCGGCATGCTTCATTTCGTCGATTGATTCGGAACGCTCGAACTCGGCGAGCTTCTTGACCCCCCAATTGTCGAGCAGCCGATAATGGAGCCAGTACTGGTTGGTCGCGGTGAGCTCGTTCTTCAGGGCTTCGTTGAGCAGCTCGAGGACCTTGTTGTCGCCCTTCATTCCCGCCTCCGTCGCGTCGCGAGGGGGCGGATGCGCCGCTAGCGCGCGCGGGTCAAGTCAGGCGACGATACGCAGGGGAGGGCGCTTGCCGATCTCCTCGTCGATGATCTCCTGCGCATAGTCGAGGCAGCAGCCGCATTGCGGCTCGCAATCGAATATGGCGTAGGCGGCTTCGGGCGAGCGTGCGCCTTTCCGAGCCGCCTCGCATACTTCCTTTTCGGTGATGGCATTGCAGACGCATACGATCATGCACGCAATGTAGCGCTAATGCGAAGCGTTCGCAACTATGCTGGTGCGCGCTCCGTCACGAAGCCCTGGCCGAGGGTCCGGGCCGTGATCAATGCGAACGGAATCCCGACCAGCACGATATGGGCGAACAGCTGCGTCGCGATCGACATCGGCTTGGGTGGAAGGGGCGCATCGAATCGCAGCGGAACGATGATCCAGTTCATCGCGACATAAGTG
>JBKPOR010000207.1:0-9027 GCA_046765675.1 Pseudomonadota bacterium | reverse complement strand
CCTTCATGAGGCCGATGTTCCCTTCCTGGATGAGGTCCAGGAACTGAAGGCCGCGGTTGGTGTATTTCTTGGCGATCGAGATGACGAGGCGGAGGTTGGCCTCGACCATCTCCTTTTTCGCGATGCGCGCCTCGCGCTCGGCCTTCTGGACCTGGTTGACGATCCGCCGGAATTCGCTGAGCGAGGTTCCGGTCGCGAGGCTGACTTCGGCGATGTCGTTGCGAATGCGGTCGACGGTCTCGCGCTCGGTGGAGGCGAAGCTCGCCCACTTCTTGTCCTGGTCCTTGACGCTGTCGAGCCAGCTTTCGTCCAGCTCGCGGCCCATATAGCTTTCGAGGAAGGCCCGGCGCGGCACCCGGTGGCGTTCGGCGAGGCGAAGCATCTGTCCGCCAAGGCCGGTCAAGCGCCGGTTGTAGCTGTAGAGCTGCTCGACCAGATATTCGATCTTGCTTCCGTGGAACTGGACGCTCTCCACTTCCGCGGTCAGCTGCTCGCGCAGCTTCTGGTATTTCTTCTCCTCGGCCGGCGGGAAGTCCGAACCCGCGCCGAAGGCCTCCATGCGGTGGGCCTGGACCTTGCTGAATTTTTTGAAGATGGACGTGATCGCCGCGAACCGCTCGAGCGCGGCGGGCTTCAGCGTCTCTTCCATTTGGGCAAGGCTGAGGGTGTTGTCCTCGTCGTCGTCCTCGGCCTGCGGTCGGGCGCGGCGCTCGACCATATCCTCATCGTCTTCATTGGCGTCCGCGTCGGGCTGGTCCTCGACCTCTTCCTCTTCCTTGATCGACGGGCCGGCGACCTTCTCGCTGATCTCGCCCTCGGCGCCTTCGCCGCCTTCCTCGGTCTCGGTCAGTTGCTCGTTGGTCGGGCCCTTGGACAGCATGGCTTCGAGATCGAGGATCTCGCGCAGCTGCATCCGTCCTTCGTTGAGCGCGTTCGACCAGGCGATGATCGCGTTGAAGGTGATCGGGCTTTCGCACAGGCCCCAGATCATCGTGTCGCGGCCGGCCTCGATGCGCTTGGCGATGGCGATCTCGCCCTCGCGGGAGAGCAGCTCCACCGCGCCCATTTCGCGCAGGTACATGCGCACGGGATCGTCGGTTCGGTCGACCGCTTCCTTCTTGGTCGCGGCGGCGGGGCGGGGGCCGCCGTCGTCGAGCGGGTCGACCTCGTCCTCGAGGACGTTTTCGGCCGGCTGCTCCTCCTCCGCTTCCTCGTCGTCGCTGCGTTCGTCGTTTTCGACGATCTGCACGCCCATGTCGTTGAGCGCGCTCATGATGTCTTCGATCTGCTCGTTCTGGTCGGCGGGGATGGCCGCGTTGAGCTCGTCGATCGTGATCGTTCCGCGCTTCTTGGCGCGCGCGATCAGCTTCTTCACCGAAGCGTCGTTGAGGTCGATCAGCGGGGCATCGCCCTCATCGACCGTGTCCAGATCCTGTGTATCGTTTTTCGCCATAAGCCCTTGTTCTCTTTGGCCGCTCGCTTAGTCGGTGCCGGCGAGTGACGCCAGCCTCTGTCTCAATCCTTGCTGCGCCGCGATGAGGCGCCGCTGTTCTTCCAGGGCCTCGTCGGTGAAATCCCGCTTCAGCCGTTCGGTTGCGTCGACCAGGGCCTGTTCCACCTCTTCGCTCGCGGCGATGATCTCCACGGCCGCGGCCAGATCGCTTCGGGCGCGGTCCGGGTCGCTGTCGCGGCGGGTGAAGGAAAAGCCCATGGCGCGAGGGCCGTTTCCGCCCGCCGCTCCGTCGAGGCCCAATATGGTAGTTACGCTGGTTCGATCAAGCGTGGAGCCGTGGAGGACCGCCTCGACAAGCTCATCGCGGAGCTTGGCGGTGATCTTGTCGGCGATCGGGATATGCGCCAGCTGCTCACAATGGGCCGGGATTTCCTCCGGGAAGTTGGCGAATCCGAGGATGAGGGCGCGGGCGGTCGTGGCGTCGACCCCGGCCTTGCCAATGCCGCGCATGATGTCGCCGGGCGGCAGCTCGGGCGGGGCCCAGCGGCCGTTTCGAAGCACTTTGCCCCGGCCCTGGAATCCTCCAGCTCCCGCCGATGAAAAAGCGCCGCCGCCGATCTTTGGCCGGCGTAGCTCATAGAAGCGATCGAGCCAGGCCTGCCGGTACATCCGGCCGAGGTCGGGATGGCCGATCGCGGAGGAGTGGTCGATGAGGCGCTGCTTCAGGCTTGCCCAGGATTCGGGAGTAGCGAGCGGTTCGGCTTCGAATTCGTGCCGCCACAGGCGCGCATCGAGCGGCTCGGGCTCGGCGAGCAGCGCCTCCATCGCTTCCCGGGCGGCTTTTTGTTGCGCGGCGCCATCCCCGCCAACCGTCGCCGCGGCGGCCTTGACGACGTCGTCGGGGTCCTGGCCCTGCGGAAGCTCGACGAAGCGCAGCGTCCGGTCGGGGCTGATCAGCGGCAGGGCGCGCAAGGCGGCTCGGACCGCGGCCTTCCTGCCGGCATTGTCGCCGTCGAAGCAGAGGATCGGCGAGGGATCCAGGCGCCACAGCCGCTCGATCTGGCCCTCGGTGAGCGCGGTGCCGTTGGGTGCAACCGCCTCCGCAATGCCGGCGCGGTCGAGCGCGATCACGTCCATATAGCCTTCGACCACGATCAGGCGCTTGGCGGTTCGGCTGGCGGGACCGGCGCGGTCGATATTGTAGAGCGTCCGGCCCTTGTCGAAGAGGATCGTGTCGGGCGAGTTCAAATACTTTGGTTCGCCGTCGCCGAGGATCCGTCCGCCGAACGCTATCACCCGGCCGCGAGCATCGCGGATCGGGAACATCAGCCGCCCGCGGAACCGGTCGTAGCTTTCCTTTCCGGCCTCCTCCGGCTGGATCAGCATTCCCGTCTCGATCAGCCTTTCCTCGCCGAGCTTTTCGAGCGCGCGTTTCAGCGCATTGCGGCTGTCGGGCGCGAGCCCGAGCCCAAAGCTCCGGATCGTCTCGTCCCCGATGCCCCTGCGCTTCAAATAATCGCGGGCGTCGGAGCCTTTGATACCCTGGAGCTGCTCGGAGTAATATTTCGCGGCCTCGGCCATGACGTCGGTCAGCGAGGAGGCGCGCTCGGCGCGCTCTTTCGCCTTGGGGTCGGGGGCCGGAACCTCCATTCCAGCCTTGCCCGCAAGCTCCTTGACCGCGTCCATGAAGGGCATTCCGCGATGGTCGGTGAGGAAGCGGATCGCGTCGCCATGCGCCCCGCATCCGAAGCAATGGTAGAAGCCCTTGTCGTCGTTGACGGTGAAGCTCGGGGTCTTCTCATTGTGGAACGGGCAGCAGGCCTTCCACTCGCGGCCGGCGCGGAGCAGTTTCACCGACGGCGCAATCACCGCGCTGAGCGTCGTCCGAGCGCGCAGTTCATCGAGCCATTGCGGTGAAAGGGTCACGGGATCGACCCTAGTCCCGATGCGGCACCCCGCAAGCGTGAGATGCGAAGTTATCCACAATTCGGCCGAATCCCGCGGATTGGTCGGCGGGTGAAGAATTGACGCAGGGCGTAGCGCTTTGATTCAAAACGATTCATTCTCGTCGTTAACCAAACGGAATGAAGCTAATCTGTCGGAGTTCCGACGTACGGCGGCGAAAGACCGTCGAAGAGGAGCCACCAGGAGGGGGATTCTATGTTGAAGAAAATCGGCGGGCTCGCCCGCGCTCTCTACATTCTGCTCGCGATCGTCGCCGGGTTCGTAGCCCTTGGCGGCATGGATGTGGCGTTGGTGTTAGTGGTGCTGGGCCTGATCGCCGGACTCTCAATGCCGAGAGATCGGATGGTCCTGGCCGCGGTGGCGGTAATTGCGCTACCCATTGTCGGAGCGGCCCTGGGCCATATCCCGGCGATTGGAGCCCAACTGGCCGCGATCTGCGGCAATCTCCAGACAGGTATCGCAGGCGCGTTTGCCACCGCACTTGCAATGCTCCTGTACGAACTGACGATGGATGGCGTGATGGGCCTCACGGGACCAACCGCGCCGGCAGCCCGGGCAACAGCCTGAGCGCCTGTTGAATTGATTCGTTTGGCTCCGCCGCTTTTCCGCGGCGGGGCCTTTTTCTTAGGACAGCGCGGACTTGACCAGTGAGCTCGCCCTGGCGGGCTCGATCGACGTTCCGAGCCGCTCCTTCACGAGCGCCATCACTCGGCCCATGTCTTTCATCGACGCGGCTCCGGTTTCCGCGATGATCGCTCGGATCCTGGCTTCCGCCTCGGTATCGCTCAACTGCTGAGGAAGAAAGCGCTCGATGACCGCGATCTCGCCTTCCTCGGCCTGGGCGCGATCCTCGCGCCCGCCTTTGCGGTAAGCTTCCGCGGATTCACGCCGCTGCTTGATCATTTTCTGAAGCACTTCCGTCACGAGCGCGTCGTCGTCCTTAGGCGCGCCGCCGGTCCGAGCTTCGATGTCGCGATTCTTGATCGCCGCCTGCGCCATACGCAGCGTGGCCGTCGTTTCCTTGTCGCCGCCCTTCATCGCGGCGATGGTTGCGGCTTTGATGTCGTCGCGGATCATAGGCTTTGCCCTAGCGTTGCATTTTCACGCTGACCAGCGTTGACCCTGCCCGCCAAAGCGCATAGCGGAAATGCCTTAGCGACATCGCTGGTTTGACCTCGAACGGAAGGCTTTCCGCGCCCATGGCCGACGCACCTCCAACGCGCCTCCCACGACCTGAGGGCGCGACCGGAGTCGTGGTCTTCGCCGACGGGCGGATCGTGTGGGGTCAGGGCTTCGGCGCCGACGGGCAGGCGGTGGGCGAGCTCTGCTTCAACACCAGCATGACCGGCTATCAGGAGGTGATGACCGACCCGAGCTACGCAAAGCAAGTCATCGCCTTCACTTTCCCGCACATCGGCAATGTCGGCGCCAATGACGAGGACGTGGAGGCGGGCGAAGCGCATGCGCTCGGCTGCCTGGTGCGAGAGGTGGTGACCGAGCCGTCGAACTATCGATCGAACCAGGGCTTCGCCGACTGGATGCGAAAATGGGGCCGGATCGGGATCGCGGGGGTCGACACACGGGCCGTGACCAAGCTGGTTCGGACCGAAGGGCCGCCGACGGTCGCGATCGCGCACAGCCCCAGCGGGCAATTCGACCTCGAGAAGTTGCGAGGCATGGCCGCGGAATGGCCGGGCCTCGAAGGAATGGACCTCGCCAAGGAAGTCAGCCGGGTTCAGGTCGAGCGCTGGACCGGCGGGAAGTGGGCCTGGGGGCAGGGCTATGAGATGGGCGGCGACGACAAAAAGCGCCCGCACGTGGTCGCGGTGGATTACGGGTCCAAGCGCAACATCTTCCGCAATCTGGTCGAGGCCGGCGCGCGGGTGACGGTGGTCCCCGCGACCGCCTCTTTCGACGAGATCATGGCGCACGAGCCCGACGGCTTTTTCCTTTCGAACGGACCCGGCGACCCGGCCGCGACCGGCAAATATGCGGTTCCGGTGATCAAGAAGATGCTGGAAACGAAGAAGCCGTTGTTCGGCATCTGCCTTGGCCACCAAATGCTCGCGCTCGCGGTCGGCGGGAAGACGTCGAAGATGTTCCAGGGCCACCGAGGCGCCAACCATCCGGTGAAACGCCTCGCCGACGGCCAGGTCGAGATCACCAGCATGAACCATGGCTTCGCGGTCAAGCGCAAAGGGCTTCCGAAGACCGTCCGCGAGACTCATGTGTCGCTGTTCGACGACAGCAATTGCGGGATCGAACTCACTGATCGGCCGGCCTTCAGCGTGCAATATCACCCCGAGGCGAGCCCCGGCCCGCAGGACAGTTTCTACCTGTTCGAGAAGTTCGTTGGAGCGATGAGGTGAGGTTAATCGCCCCTCTTTTAGCGATCCTCGCGCTCTCTGCGTGCGTGACGCCCGCCGCCATGCACACCGAGGCTCAGCTCAATGAGGTTGCCCGGGGCTGCGGCCTCGCGCTCGGCGAGCTGATCCAGGACGAGATCGAGAAGAAGGTCCTGATCGCGCTTCGTAATGACGTCACGCTCGAGCAGCGCGCCTGCGTCGCCCGCTGGGCTCGCAAAAACGGGCTAAAGCCCGTGTTCGTCAACATGCAGTTCCCGGCCGGGTGATGCCTAAGCGGACCGACATTTCATCCATCCTGATCATGGGCGCAGCCGCGTTCGCTCCGGCAAATGCGGCCAAGTTGGCCAAAGTGCGGCCGCCGCAATATCAGGTGGCTGGCTGGAGCACCGCCTGCTGGCCGGGGGACGATGGCTTTGCCGCCAGTTGCGAAGCCCGCAAGAAGGACGGCCCCTATGTGCTGAAGCTGGTCACCGGCGACAGCCAGTTCTTCCAGCTGATCGAGCACCCAAAGTGCAATGTCGATTACATCAATGTCTTCCGCGACGACCTGCCGGCGGGCAAAGCGGAGCGGGATCGTCATGTCCTGGACGCTTTCCGACGCCTGGCTCGCGAAGTGCGCAAGGCATGCCCCAAGCTTCCGCCGCTACGACTTAAAGCCGGGCCGCTTCCCGACATCGCGAATGCCGGCGAGGAAATCTTTCGCTGATGCCTAAGCGAACCGACATCACATCGATCCTGATCATCGGCGCCGGACCGATCGTCATCGGCCAGGCGGCCGAGTTCGACTATTCGGGAAGCCAGGCGGTCAAGGCGCTGAAGGCCGAGGGCTATCGCGTAATCGTCGTCAATTCGAACCCGGCGACGATCATGACCGACCCGGAGCTCGCGGATGCGACCTATATCGAGCCCGTCATCCCGGAAATCGTCGCCAAGATCTGCGAGAAGGAGCGGCCGGATGCGATCCTTCCGACCATGGGCGGGCAAACGGCGCTCAACACCGCGCTCGCGCTCTACAAGGACGGAACGCTCGAGAAGCTCGGGATCGAATTGATCGGCGCTAATGCCCAGGCAATCGAGATGGCCGAGGATCGGCTCAAATTCCGCGAGGCGATGGACCGGATCGGTCTCGAAAGCCCACGCTCCACGATCGCGCACAGTCTGGAAGAAGCCTTGGCCGCGCTCGATTCCGTCGGCCTGCCGGCGATCATCCGTCCGTGCTTCACCCTGGGCGGGACGGGGGGGGGCATCGCCTATAACCGCGACGAATTCGTCCAGATCGTGACCGGCGGCCTCGAGGCCTCGCCCACGACCGAGGTGCTGATCGAGGAATCGGTCCTCGGCTGGAAGGAATATGAGATGGAGGTGGTCCGCGACCGCGCGGACAATGCGATCATCATCTGCTCGATCGAGAATGTCGACCCGATGGGCGTGCATACGGGCGATTCAATCACCGTCGCACCGGCGCTGACGCTGACCGACAAGGAATATCAGCGCATGCGGTCCGCTTCCATCGCCGTGCTTCGGGAAATCGGCGTCGAAACAGGCGGTTCCAACGTCCAGTTCGCAATTGACCCGAAGACCGGACGGATGGTCGTGATCGAAATGAACCCGCGCGTTTCGCGGAGTTCCGCGCTGGCGTCCAAGGCGACGGGCTTCCCGATCGCCAAGGTCGCCGCTCGCCTCGCCGTCGGCTACACCCTCGACGAGATCGCCAACGACATCACGGGTGGGGCGACCCCCGCGAGCTTCGAGCCGACGATCGATTATGTCGTGACCAAGGTCCCGCGCTTCGCTTTCGAGAAGTTCAAGGGCCACGACGCGATCCTCACCACCTCGATGAAGTCGGTCGGCGAGGTGATGGCGATCGGCCGAAGCTTCCACGAGAGCCTCCAGAAGGCGCTTCGCGGGCTCGAGATCGGGCTGTGCGGTCTCGACCGGGTGCGCGAACTGGAAAATGCCGAGCCTTTGCGGATCGAAAGCCTGCTGGCGCGGCCCACTCCGGACCGGCTGCTGGTCGCGGCGGAAGCGCTTCGTCAAGGTTTCACGGTCGAGCGCGTAGCCGAAATTGCCCATTTCGATCCGTGGTTCCTCGAGCGGCTGCAGGAGATCGTCGAGGCCGAGGAAGAGGTGCGCCTCAAAGGGCTGCCGGCGGACGCGCTTGGAATGCGGCGTCTCAAAGCCATGGGCTTTGCCGACGCGCGACTCGCGCAGCTTTCGCTTCGTTCGGCCGGAATGGAGCGAGGGATGAGCGAGGCAGTCGCCGCGGGCGGTTCCGGAGTGGTGCATAGCGCCATCCGGGCGATGACCGGCGGAGTGACCGAAGACGAAGTGCGCGAGCACCGGCTGAGGCTCGGGGTCCGGCCGGTATTCAAGCGCATCGACAGCTGCGCGGCGGAGTTCGACGCGACCACGCCCTATCTCTACTCGACCTATGAGGCCCCGCTGTTCGGCGAGCCCGAGGACGAGGCCGAAGTCGAGGCCAAGCGCAAGGTAATTATCCTTGGCGGCGGCCCGAACCGCATCGGGCAGGGAATCGAGTTCGATTATTGCTGCTGCCACGCCGCTTTCGCATTGCGCGAGGCGGGCCTGCAGACGATCATGGTCAACTGCAACCCCGAAACGGTCTCGACCGATCCCGACACATCCGACCGGCTCTATTTCGAGCCGCTTACGGCCGAGGATGTGCTCGAAATCGTCCGGCGCGAGCAGGAGAAGGGCGAATTGCTCGGAGTCATCGTCCAGCTGGGCGGGCAGACGCCGCTGAAGCTGGCGGCCCAGCTCCAGGCGGCGGGGGTGCCGATCCTCGGGACGTCGCCCGACAGCATCGATCTTGCGGAGGACCGCGAGCGGTTCGCCAGGCTCGTGTCGAAGCTCAATCTGAAGCAGCCGGCCAACGGCATCGCTCGAAGCCGCGACGAAGCGTTGAGGGTGGCGGAGCGCATCGGCTATCCGGTGCTGCTCCGGCCTTCCTACGTCCTCGGAGGGCGCGGGATGGAGGTCGTGGATGGCCCCCAGCAGCTCGATCATTACATCGCGACGGCGGTTGCCGTGTCGGGAAACAGCCCGGTCCTGATCGACCGCTACCTGCGCGACGCGATCGAGGTCGACGTCGATGCGATCTGCGACGGCGATGACGTCACGGTCGCGGGGGTGCTCCAGCATATCGAGGAAGCAGGAGTTCATTCAGGCGACAGCGCCTGCTCGATCCCTCCTCACAGCCTCGATGCCGAGACTGTGCGGGAG
>JBKPOR010000206.1:0-1895 GCA_046765675.1 Pseudomonadota bacterium | reverse complement strand
ACGCTCGGCTATGGCCCTTATTGGGAGCCATCGCATCGGCGCGATCACCGTATCCTGACCACCGGCGAGGAGCGCAGCCGCACCAACGTCACCAAGCTCAAAGGCTATATGGCCGACATCAGCGGCGATTATGAATTTGCGCTTGGACCGGGGCGGTTGAAACTTATCGGCTTGCACCACTGGGACCATGAGCCGCTCGTCACCACCCAGATCCTGACCTTCGACACCAGCGGAGCAGACCCGATCGGCACCCGCTTCAGCCGCGACACGCATATCGGCGAGACGATCGGGCGCGGCGAATATCACTGGAAAACAGGGAAAAACGACTGGCAGCTGTCGCTGGAGCGGGCGTTCAACTCGCTCGACCAGAAGGGCGCGCTGTTCGATCTCGATTCGTCGGGTGAGTTCGTCGAGGTGCCATTCCCGGAGGGCACCGGCAAGGTCACCGAGGTCCGCTACGAGGGGATCGCGACCTTCAGCCCTCCGCTGGCTTCGAACATCGACCTCCAGGTCGCCGCAGGGGGAGAAATCTCCCGCCTCGACCGGGTCGACGACGACCAGCCGGCCCGCAAATTCTTCCGGCCCAAGGGGAGCGTCACGCTCGGCTGGCGTCCGTCGAAGGATTGGGACGTCAGTTTGAAGCTTCGGCGCCGCGTTGGCCAGATCAGCTTCTACGACTTCCTCGCCCAGCCGAAACTCAGCGAAGACCGGGAAAATGCCGGCAACCCGGACCTCGTCCCCCCGCAGAGCTGGGAATCCGAAATTGAAGTCTCTCACGACCTCGGGGCTTGGGGTAAGACCCGGCTGCGCTCCTGGTACTATCTGGTTGAAGACATCATCGACGTGATTCCGATTGGCGTGGACGGGCAAGGCATCGGCAATTTGCCTCACGCGAAGCGCTACGGGTTGGAAAGCGTCAGCACGTTGAACTTCGATCCGCTCGGCTGGAAGGGCGCCAAACTCGATCTCAGCTTCGGCCGCGAATGGACGTCCGTGAAGGATCCGCTGACCGCCGAAAAGCGACCGATCTCAGGCGTCCAGGACGCCTGGTTCAACGCCCAGGTTCGGCATGACATCCCAGGCACGGACCTCGCCTGGAGCGCCTACGCTCAGTATCAGCATTATGAGAAGAATTTCTTCCTGACCGAGGTCTACCGCGGGCTCGACCTGCCGTGGATCGTTGGCGGCTATATCGAGCACAAGAACATCTTCGGGCTGAAGGTGCGGCTCAACGTCGACAACGTGTTGAACGGCCGCCACCTCTTCTATCGGCACGTGTACGAAGGTTATCGCGACCGCACGCCGCTTGCTTTCTACCAGCGCGCGAACCAGTTGGTGGGGCCGCTGATCAGCATTTCGGTGAAGGGCACCTTCTAGCGACCGGCCGCCGCTGCTAAGGCGCCGTGATGCCCAAGATCGACCTTGAGAGCCTCGAGCAGACCAACAGCACCGGCTATCCGCCACCGTTCAACGAACCGGTCGCCGGCCGCTGGCAGCGGAAGTTGGCCGAGGCGGGCGGACTTACCGAACTGGGCGCGAGACATGTTGTCCTTCAGCCTGGCGCATGGTCGAGCCAGCGGCATTGGCACGAGGGCGAGGACGAACTGCTCGTGATGCTGACCGGCCGCGCGATCCTGGTCGAAGACGACGGCGAGATCGAGCTGGTCCCGGGCGACATCGCCGTATGGCCCAAAGGCGTTAGCAACGGCCATCACCTCATCAACCGAGGAAGCGAGCCGTGCAGCTTCGTCTGCGTAAGTGCCGGAACGGAGGCGGGCGGCGCTTATTCGGACATCGACATGAAGTGGACGATCGAGGGCGGCTTCGTCCACAAGGACGGGACTCCCTACTAGGCCGCCTTTCCGACCTCATATTCGTCGATTACCCAAGGCTCG
>JBKPOR010000205.1:0-4858 GCA_046765675.1 Pseudomonadota bacterium | reverse complement strand
GGGATCAATGGCTGCTCTGCGACCGGGCTCAGGCAGTTCCGTGCGCCAGCGTTTCTCCGCTGACCCCTTACACACGTTCGACCGCGCGCAAGGCCGGCTGGCAATGGCGGATCCCGCTCCAGCACAGGATCGGCAACGGCTACGTTTATTCCTCGAAGCTCGTCAGCGACGAAGACGTGGCGGAAGGCCTGCTCGCTAATCTCGACGGCGAAGCGCTCGCCGACCCCCGGCCGGTCAAGTTCGCGCCCGGGCGGCGGCTGAAGGCATGGGACAAGAACGTCATCGCGATCGGTCTGTCCTCAGGGTTCCTCGAGCCGCTCGAATCGACCAGCATCCATCTCATCCAGACCGGCATTCACCGGCTGCTCGCGATGTTTCCGGCGACCGGATTCTCTGAGGCCGACATCGATGAATACAACCGCCAATCGCGCTTCGAATATGAGGATGTGCGCGACTTCATCGTCGCCCATTACAAGGTCACTCGGCGGAGCGGCGATCCGTTCTGGGATTATGTCCGGGAGATGGACGTTCCGGACAGTTTGAACGAACGGTTCGAACTGTTCCGTTCGTCCGGCCGATTCTTCAAGCATGGAGCGGCCGAGCTGTTCGCCGAAGAAAGCTGGGTGCAGGTCCTCTTGGGGCAGGGGTTTGTAATGCGCCCGGACCCGGTCGCTCAATTCGTACCCGACGAGGAGCTGGTCGGCTTCCTAAGTGACATTGCTGAGGTGATCGAGGACGTCGCAAAGAACCTTCCCGACCATGGCGACTTCGTGTCCCGCCTTCCGCCGAGGACCGAGGCAGCTCCGGCGGCGGCACAGCCTCCCCCCGTCAACTTCACCCTTCGTTACGAGCGCATCATCCACTGATCCGGTCGCGGGCGTGACCGTAAGGCCACACAAGCCGGACCTTTTGCACGAACTGCAGATTGACTCGGGCCCTCGGAAAGGCTTTCATCGGTTCCCAAGGAGTCATTTAATAGATCCAAAAATGTAACCGGTTACACGCTGTCACGGGAGAGGGGCCAAGTGACCACGATCAACGCGAAGCGCAGGCTTGCATCGGGGATTTCCACAGTCGCGATTGCGGCGGCGCTGTGCATTGCACATCCGGCCTATGCGCAGTCCGAAGTGTCAACCATCGAAGGCCATGTCGACGGCGCACAAGCCGGAGCGCAGGTCGTCGCGGTCGACACCGCGACAGGACAGCGCTCAGTCGGGAGCGTCGACGCATCCGGAAATTATGCGATTTTGGGCCTTCGACCATCGACATATCGGGTGACGGTAGGAAACCAGTCTCAGGAAACGACGGTATTCGTCGGCCAGACGGCGACCGTAGATTTTGCCGCCGCTACCGCCCCACCCGGCAGCAATATCGTTGTAACCGGGCGACGGTCGCGCCAGCCCACGCAGCCTCAAACAGTTGCAACCAACATCACTCCTGCTCAGATCGAGAACCTCCCCCAGAATCAGCGCAACTTCCTTTCATTCGCGAACCTCGCCCCGGGCGTCCAGGTGGCTGCCGGAGGCACGGCGCAGATCCAGGCCGGAGCAATCGCTTCCAACAACGTCAACGTCCTGCTCGACGGGATGAGCTTCAAAAACCCGATCAACCACGGTGGTGTCTTCGGACAGAATTTCGGTCTCGGTAACCCGTTCCCGCAGATCGCGATCCAGGAATATCAGGTCCAGACGCAGAACTTCGGCGCGGAAACCGGTCAGGCCGGCTCGGCGCTCCTCACTGCAATTACCAAGACGGGCGGCAACAAGTTCTTTGGCTCGGCTTTCCTCGAGTGGCAGCCAAAGTCCTTCATCCACAAACCCCAGTGTCCAGCAGGTCCGTTCGATCCGATCAAATTTTGTGAAAAGCAGGATTATGACAGGAAGCAGTTCGGCGGCGAGCTGGGCGGCCCCATCGTCCCCGGGAGAGTCTCTTTTTATGTTGCGGGCGAAGGAACAATCGAGAGCCTGCCCGGAAGTATTGGCAGGCTCGCAACGGGGCCTGGTGGCGCGCAAATCTTTCCCACTAACGTCGTCAGCCAGATCGTCGGCACGACTCGCAACTTCGACTTCAAGCAAGGCCTCTACTTCGGCAAGCTGACGTTCACTCCAAGCGATACGGAAACTGTCAATTTGATGGCTTACGTGCGTCGCGAGAACAATTTGAGCGATGTCGACAATGTCGCAGCGCCGAGCCACGGCCGTACGATCCTGACGCACCAGACGCGACTGCAGGTCCAGTGGCGCCACAGTTCGGGCAACTTCCTGAACCTGCTCAACTTCGCTTTCGACAAAGCGACTCAATCGACTCCGACAGTGACGAAGGGCGACCAGTTCGTCGTCACCAACATTCCATGCAGAACCAGTGCCGGTGTCCTCGACCCGTCATGCGGGAACTTCGCGTTCGTGAACCTCGTGCCGGATCCTGCCGACCCCGAGAATTTGCCCCCAATACTCGCTCCGTTGGGCAACGGCATCGTTGATTTCGGCATCAATGGAGGTTTCGCTTATTTGGGCGCGCACTTCTTCACGCAGGGGGACCAGCAGAAGGGCGCGTTGCTACGCGACGATGCGACGCTCCGGCTCGGGAAGCACACTCTCAAGTTTGGCGGTCAGCTGAACATGATTGACCTGAAACGTAAGGTCATCAATTTCACCAATCCAAGCTTCTTCTACTTCAACCCTGGGCCGACAGGGAATTTCGACCAGCTGACGCAGCAGCCCGAAGCGGCGCTGATCGCGACCGGCGCCAATCCGTCGCTCGATTCCAATGACGTTCAGATCGGGGCATACATCCAGGACGAGTGGAAGCCCGACGATCACTGGACAATCAACGCCGGGCTGCGTTGGGACTATGAGACCAACGCCAACAACAATGACTACACCACGCCCGCTGCCGTCGCTGATGCGCTGCGCAACTATCCAGGGTGGCAAGCGCGGGGCATCGATCCCGAAGACTATATTTCGAACGGCCACAATCGTCCGGCCTACTGGAAGGAATTCCAGCCGCGTCTGGGCGTCTCCTACGACGTCCATGGCGATCGGGATCTCGTCATCTTCGGTGGCGCCGGGCGCTATTACGATCGGAGCCTGTTCATCGAGGGCGCGATCGAGACGATCACCAACGCCAACTACATCACGCCCGTTACCTTCTGCGCGCCGGGCACGGTCCCGCCCGTCGGCGGCAACGGCTCGTCGGTCGCCAATTGCGTGGCGTGGGATCCAGCCTTCCTCGACAGTCCGGAAGGGCTGCGAGCGATCGCCGCATCGCAAAATATCGGCGGCGCCGTCTGGGTACTGCCCAACAAGATTCATCCGCCTTTTTCGGACCAGTTCGACATCGGCGTTCGCAAGCGTTTCGGTGACATCACGGCGACGGTTACCTTCTCGCACATCCGCTCTCGTCACCTGTTCATGTTCGCTCGTGCGAACTTTTTCGAAAACGGTTGGTACACACGCTTCGTCACTCGCGACGGCGCCGGAAACGTCACGGGGTGCACTAATGGCGGCGACGCGTGGATCCAGGACCAGATCCCTGGCGGGCTGACCAATTTCGACGGTTCCCCAGTGCCGTTCAGCGTTTGTGGTGCGCAGAACGGTGTGCTCCCCGGTTTCTCCGGAAAGCTGAACCGCGGGCTCGACAATGGAAAGGCGAATTACAACGCCATCTATCTGCAGCTTGAAAAGCCGTTCACGGAGTCAAGCCGGTGGGGGTTTTCACAGGCGTTCACGTACCAGCGGGCGAGGACCAATGTCGCACAAGAGCTCAACAGCGACGAGTTCTACAACGGCACCGCCTTCGGCGTTTACGGCATTACTCACGTCAACGGTGTTCCGAAGTGGCGTTCCGTCACTTCCGGGATTTACCGCGCACCGTTCGGCATCTTGGTGTCGGGCGAGCTGACGCTTTCACGCGGGCCGGCGTTCGGCAACATCAACGCTCCGTGGAACGGTGGCCCCGCGGCCCCGGACGGCGCATGCTGCTACGGCAATCTCGGCGGAGTGTTCTTCCCCAAACAGTCGATCGGCTACAAGCGGCTCGACTTGCGCGTCGCCAAGGCTTTCAAGATGCCATGGGGGCACGAACTCACGGTCGACTTCGAAGCGTTCAACGTGTTCAACTGGCTCAACCGGAATTACACGTCGTGGGATGCCGGTGGCGGCACGCCCGCGCCGCGGACCGACAACTTCCTGCTCAGCAACGATCAACGCTCGTTCCAGGCCGGCATCAAATATAAATTCTGACGGAAGGACCGTTGCTCGGAGGGGAGGTGGAAAGGCCTTCCTCTCTATACGGATGATGACGTGAAACCTGAGCTTCGCCGATTCGGCATCAGCCAGAGCCCGGTTGTCGTGATCGACGAGTTCAGCGGCGATGTTGAACGCATCGCGCGGATTGCCGAGGCGCTCGCGCCGTTCCCGGAAGTTACGAGCGAATATTATCCCGGCGTCAGGCGAGTCCTCGACGAAGGCGACGAATATGCCTGGACCTATGTCCGGCGAGCTTGCGAAGGTGCGGCACAATTTATCGCAGGGGCGTTCGACGCCGATGGCTTCGAGTTGCTCAGGGGAAGCTTCTCGATGGTGACCCTGACGCCCGATCGGCTCGGACCGCAGCAGCGGGCACCGCATTTCGACTCCACTGATCAGAAATATTATGCGCTGCTGCACTATTTGCGGGTTCCACCAGCCACCGGCACGGCGTTTTACCGGCAACGATCGACCGGGATTGAACGCGTAACCGAAGCGAACCTCGCAAGCTTTGTCAGGACCGCGCAACAGGATGCCGCGAAGCTTCCCGCAGACTCGGGTTATATCCAAGGCTCCGACGCCTATTTGGAACAGATCGGTTCGGTCGAAGC
>JBKPOR010000204.1:0-2005 GCA_046765675.1 Pseudomonadota bacterium | reverse complement strand
CAGTTGGATCCACGCAATACGCTTGAATATACGCTCGACTGGGCCCTGACCTTTGTCGAACCGGAATCGGCACAAGCGGAATCGCCTATTTTGATTACTAAACTCCAAGCCGATGCGATGCCGATGATTCGTTATCGCATTGGCGACATCGGCCGTTTTCCCGCAGGTAGTCAGCCTGGACACCCGACGGTCATTTTGTCTGATGTTATGGGTCGAGTTGTCGATCGCATTTCATTGCCAAATGGCGGTTGGGTTGCTGGACTCGAAGTCCCGCACCTGCTGAAGGATTATCCAGTGCGGGAGTTCTTATTTTTGCAGCGTCAGGATCACTCAGTAGAACTTCAGATCGTTCCTCAGAAGGATTTTGACGAGGATAGTCTTCGCGGTATCCGGGAGATCTTGAACGCAAACTTACCGGGTTTGCGAATCCAGATCGAATTGAAGGAATCGGTCGTCCGCACAAAGTCGAATAAGTGGCGTCCAGTTATCAGCGAAGTAAGATCAAATTCCGAGGCGTTTGTATGAACACGGATCTCAACGTCAACTTTGATTCGAGCCTGGCCCTGGTGGAAGCGCCGGTAGACGCCTATCTCGAAGAAGCTGGCGGAGTCATGATGTCAGAAGCCGTCGCGCGATTGACGTCAAACCTCGGATGGGCGTCGGAAGGAAAGAGTCCTTTCGGAAACTTAATCCAGCCCGGCGCGCGAGTGCTGATCAAGCCAAACTTTGTGCTGCACTACAACCAGGGAACCGGCGGCATGGAGCCGATGATTACGCACTCGTCTGTAATCAAGGCTGTGGTGAAAGCGGCGTTACAGGCTGAGCCTTCTGAAGTACTTGTAGGTGATGCTCCAATTCAAACGGCCAATTTTCCGGCGCTCCTCGAAGAAGGTGGGCTTGGTTCTTGGGCTGAGGATCTAAAGAGTGCTGATACCCGTTTTAAGGGCATCAAGGATTTTCGCCGAACTACTTCCCAATACGTAAACGGCGTTCGAATGGCGGAGGAGAATGTTCTGCCTGAAGAAGACTTTGTGCTTTTTGATCTGGGCGAAGACAGTTTGCTGGAACCAATTACCGACGACAAAGATGATTTTCGTGTCACCTGTTATGACCCGAGATTAATGGCGAAAACGCACGGCCGCGGAAGACATCGCTATCTCGTAGCGAAGGATGTGATCGCGGCAGACGTTGTCATCAACTTACCCAAACTCAAGACTCACAAGAAGGCAGGAATAACTTGTGCCCTCAAAAATCTGATTGGGATCAACGGGAATAAGGAATACCTGCCGCATCACCGTTTGGGAGGAGCAAATCTCGGTGGTGACTGTTATCCCGGCGACTCGAAAGTCAAACGGATGTTGGAATACGCGTCCGACCAACAAAACCTTTCCGACTCCGTTAAGGTAGGACGCGCCTGGGGTGTCGTTGCAACGCAGCTAAACCGAGTGCTTCATATGATGGGTGACAATCTCGGAATCGAGGGTTCGTGGAGCGGTAACGACACTATCTGGCGAACGGGTCTTGATCTCAACCGGATCCTGCTTTATGGGCAACTCGACGGCTCAATGGCTTCATCATCGCGGCGTAGAGTGGTCCATTTAGCCGACGCTATCATTGCGGGGCAAGGTGATGGTCCACTCGCGCCGGATCCGCTCTCGCTCGGCCTCCTGATCGCCGGGAATAATGCGGCTTGTGTTGATTGGCTTGGCGCCCGACTACTTGGTTATGACCCGCAACTTGTGTCAATCGTGCGCGAGGCGTTTGGACGTTTTCGATGGCCCATTTCTACTTCCCAACCCAGCGACATAACGCTGTCAGGTGATTGGGGGGCTGCGAAGCTGGAGCACGTGGCTATTAAAGAACCAGCCTCGGTGATTCACCCGGTTGGTTGGCGGGATGCTTCACATGTAAATCCTGAAACATCTTGAAAAATCCTGTTACAGGATTAGCAGGATTTTTCATGATTTACACGATTCATATAAAGTGAGATACAACGCACTACAAC
>JBKPOR010000203.1:0-1825 GCA_046765675.1 Pseudomonadota bacterium | reverse complement strand
CGTTCTCGCTGACCTCCATCGCGGCGCTTTCGGTGAACTCAAGCTCGACGAGCGACAAAGGGACCTGGGAGTCCGCGAACGCCATCCGCAGGCGCGCGAAAAAGTCGGGCCGATCGACCTGTCGCGGACTGATATTGAACGCGAGGCGTCGAACGAAACCACGCTGGTTCCAACTGCCGAGTACGGCGGCAATTTCTCCAAGAACCCAGTCGCCGATCTCCGCGATCAGACCCGTCCGCTCCGCCACAGGAATGAACGTGTTCGGACCGCGCAAGCCGTCGCGCGGGTGCCTCCATCGCAAAAGCGCCTCCGCGCCAGCAATCTCGCCGGTCGAAAGGCTCATCTGCGGTTGATAGGCGAGGATGAACTCGCCGCGTTGGACCGCCTCGGTCAGGGCTTTTTCCGTATCGATTCTCTGCTGGTGCTCAGCCGCCAGAGCTTCGTTGAAGACACAATGTTGGCCGCCACCGAGCGCCTTGGCGCGGTACATTGCGATATCGGCGGAGCGCATCAGCGATTCGATGGTCGTTCCGTGGTCGGGCGAAAGGGCAACACCGATCGATGCTCCGATGTCGACGCTGTGCGCCGACAGCTCGAACGGCTCGGAGATAGCAAGCACGACCCGACGCGCGACACGCTCGATCTCGGAAACCTCTTCGACCTCCGGAAAGAACAAGGTGAACTCATCGCCCGCCAGCCGGGCGAGAAGCGGCCGGCTGCGCGCGCTCCCCGTGAACTCCGCATTGACCACCACTCGAAGACGATTGGCGACCATGATCAGCAGCTGGTCGCCGCGCGCGTGGCCGAGACTGTCGTTGACCGCCTTGAAGCGATCGAGGTCGACGAACAGCATCGCCGTCCGCTTGCCGCCCATTTCGCCGAGCAGCTTGTCGGCCTCGGACCGGAAATGGAGCCGGTTGGGGAGGGAGGTCACGGGATCATACATGCCGAGTGCATGAGCATTCTCGATCGATGCTCGAACCTCGGCGAAGAGCGTATCGACGGCCTGGGCGAGCTTGGGCATCGCCTGCTTGACCGAGGCCGGCGCCGGCGAGACGAGATCGCCTTCTTCGACCGCCATCAGGCGATCGCGAAGGGCGGTGAGCGCGCGAGCGCTTTCGCTGTTGGGTCGCTCGGCAGCGATGTAGCTAATCAGCAGGCAGAAGGCGCCTGCGATTAGCGCGGCGACGACCTTCCCATCGAGCTCGGTAATGTAGAGGGCCGCCGCGAGCGAAAAGATGAACGAGGCGCCGCCTGCAGCCCACGACAGGATCGCGTTGCTGATTTTCTGGCCGGTACCTGCTTTCATCGGGGTGCTGGGCCTCGCGCGCGCGGCTATGTCCGCCTTCCCGGGCGTTAAATGAGACCGGTTAAGAAAGGATGGTGCGAAGACAGTTAACGGCGGGCGCGGCGAAGAACGATATAGAGGCTTCCCCCGCCGCCATGGCGTCGGTGCGCGTCCCTAACCGCGGCGATATTCGGCGAATGGCGCGAGGCTTCGAGCCAGTCATGGACCGCAGCCCGAATCCGCCCTCGCTCGACCGGCGGATCGCCGGGCCGGTGATGCCCGGTGATCAGGAGCAGCACGCGGTCGCCGCGAGCGATCGCCTGTTCGAGACCGCGATCGATTGCGCGCCACGCGGCATGGAGATTCATGCCATGGAGGTCGAGCACGCGATCCGGCTCAACCGATCCGCCGCGAAGGCTTTTGTCCCAGCTTCCGTCCAAGGTGCGTTCCGACGGCGGCCGCGAATGCGCCTTCTGCCGGGCGCCCGGAGCCAGTTTTGCGGTGCGCAAAATAACAGATTTTGAATGATTATTAGAT
>JBKPOR010000202.1:0-7933 GCA_046765675.1 Pseudomonadota bacterium | reverse complement strand
AGCCCAAGACCAAGGTCGGCCATGGCGGAACGCTCGATCCGCTGGCGAGCGGCGTTTTGCCGATCGCGCTCGGTGAGGCGACCAAGCTTTGCGGGCGCATGCTCGATGCAACGAAGGCGTACGAATTCACGATCAAATTTGGCGAAGAAACCGACACGCTCGATTGCGAGGGCGAAGTGGTCGCGACGAGCGGCGTTCGGCCCGCGCCTGTCGAAATCGAGGCTGTGCTTCCGCGCTTCACCGGGGAAATCGAGCAAGTCCCGCCCGCTTATTCGGCGCTGAAGATCGGCGGCAAGGCGGCCTACGCGCGCGCGCGCGCCGGTGAGGACGTCGAGCTGGCGCCGCGCACTGTAACCGTCCACGACCTAAAAATCCCCCCCGGAACGGGGAGGGAGACCAGCGCAGCTGGTGCAGGGGCCGATGGCCGCGAACTCGACGCCTCCGTCAGCCCTGACGGGCTGCCAGCTCCCTGTTCCGGGAAGGATTTTATCACTCTCTCGGCCACCGTATCCAAGGGTACCTACATCCGGTCACTCGCCCGAGACATCGCCCGCGCCCTTGGAACCGTGGGCCACGTTTCCTATCTTAGACGCACTCGCGCCGGGCCCTTCGGCCTCGATCGAGCCGTTTCGCTGGACTTTCTCACCGAAATCGCTAAGGCGCGCCAACTGACGCGGGCGGTACTGCCGCTGCAAGCGGCGCTGGACGACATCCCGGCCCTCCCCGTCACCCCCGACCAAGCCCAGCTGCTCCGTCATGGACAGAAGCTTGTCGGGCTCCCCGCGAAGCCGGGGCTTCAACTCGCGACCAAGGACGGATGTCCGGTCGCTCTGGTGGAAGCCTCGGCCGACGGCCTCAAGGTCGTCCGGGGGTTCAACCTTTAAGAAGAATAGGAGTGAAACGATGTCGATTACCGCCGAGCGCAAGGAAGCGCTGATCAAGGAGCATGGCCGAGGCAAGGGCGATACCGGTTCGCCGGAAGTGCAGGTTGCCATCCTCACCGAGCGAATCAACAACCTCACCCAGCATTTCAAGACGCATGCGAAGGACAACCATTCGCGCCGCGGCCTTTTGATGCTCGTCAACCAGCGCCGTTCGCTTCTCGATTTTCTCCGTCGCAAGGACGACACTCGCTACACCGATCTCATCGCGAAGCTCGGCCTTCGGAAATAACACCATGGCGGCCCCAATCCGGGCCGCTTCGCTTTTGTTCAGTCCCGCAATTCGGCGGGATCCGCACGGGGCCAAAAGGCGCCCCAACCGCAGCAGGCCGGCTAGCCTGCACCAGCTGTCCCGCCGGCATCCGGCCGCGGGTGAAGGAAATGAAATGTTCAATACGAAAACAGTCGAAATCGAGTGGGGCGGAAAAACCCTCAAGCTCGAAACGGGCCGAGTTGCCCGCCAGGCCGACGGAGCGGTTCTCGCGACCCTCGGCGAAACCGTAGTTCTCTGCGCGGTCACCGCCGCCAAGTCGGTCAAGCCGGGACAGGATTTCTTCCCGCTGACCGTCCACTACCAGGAAAAATTCTCGGCCGCGGGACGAATCCCCGGCGGCTTCTTCAAGCGCGAGCGCGGAGCGACCGAAAAGGAAACGCTCACCAGCCGCCTTATCGACCGGCCGGTCCGGCCGCTCTTCCCGGAAGGCTTCTACAACGAGATCCTCGTGATCGCGCAGGTCCTCTCCTACGATGGCGAGAACGAGCCCGACATCCTCGCGATGATCGCCGCCTCGGCCGCCCTGACTCTGAGCGGAGTCCCCTTCATGGGCCCGATCGCCGCCGCCCGCGTCGGCTTCAGCAATGAAGGCGAATACATTCTCAACCCGACGCAGACCGAGGTCGCCGAAGGCAAGCTCGACCTCGTCGTCGCCGGCACCCGCAACGCCGTGATGATGGTCGAATCCGAAGCCAAGGAGCTCTCGGAAGACGTGATGCTCGGAGCGGTGATGTTCGCACACCGCGAAAGCCAGAAGGTCATCGAGGCGATCATCAAGCTCGCCGAGCAGGCCGCCAAGGAGCCGTGGGAGCTCGCTTCGTCAGGCGACAAGGAATCCGTCAAGAAGCAATTGAAGTCGCTGATCGGCAAGGACATCGACGCGGCGTACAAGCTTACCAACAAGCAGGAGCGCTCGACCGCGCTCAACGCAGCCCGCATCAAGGCCGCGGAGGGCTTCGCCGAGGCCGAACCGCAGGAGCAACTCGTCGCTGCCAAGCTGGTCAAGTCGCTCGAGGCCGACGTCGTTCGCGGCGCGATCCTCAAGGACGGCCGCCGAATCGACGGCCGCGACACCAAGACGGTGCGCCCGATCGAGATCACGGCCGGCTTCCTGCCGCGCACTCACGGATCGGCGATCTTCACCCGCGGCGAGACGCAGGCGATCGTCACGACCACGCTCGGCACCAAGGAAGCCGAGCAGATGATCGACGGCCTGGAGGGCCTCTCCTACCAGCGCTTCATGCTGCACTATAACTTCCCGCCTTATTCGGTCGGCGAAGTCGGCAGGTTCGGCGCTCCGTCGCGGCGTGAGACCGGCCATGGCAAGCTCGCCTGGCGCGCGCTCCGCCCGATGCTTCCGAGCGCGGAGGAGTTTCCGTATACGATCCGCGTTCTCTCCGACATCACCGAGAGCAACGGATCTTCGTCGATGGCGACGGTGTGCGGCGCGAGCCTCGCGCTGATGGACGCGGGCGTTCCGCTCGCCCGTCCGGTCGCGGGCATCGCCATGGGCCTGATCCTCGAAGGGAAGGACTTCGCGGTCATCAGCGATATCCTCGGCGACGAGGATCACTTGGGCGACATGGACTTCAAGGTCGCCGGCACGTCCGAGGGCGTCACGAGCCTGCAGATGGACATCAAGGTCGCCGGCATCACCGAGGAGATCATGAAGACCGCCCTCGCCCAGGCGAAGGACGGCCGGGCCCACATCCTCGGCGAAATGGCCAAGGCGCTCGATCACACGCGCGAAGAGCTCAGCGCCCACGCGCCGCGCATCGAGACGATGTCGATCCCCAAGGACAAGATCCGCGAAGTGATCGGCACCGGCGGCAAGGTGATCCGCGAGATCGTCGCGGAAACCGGCGCCAAGGTCGACATCGACGACGACGGCGTGATCAAGATCAGTTCGTCCGACTTGTCGCAGATCGAGGCCGCGCGTAACTGGATTAAGGGCATCGTCGCGGAGCCCGAGGTCGGCACCATCTACACTGGCAAGGTGGCGAGCGTCGTCGATTTCGGCGCGTTCGTGACCTTCATGCCCGGCAAGGACGGGCTGGTCCACGTCAGCGAGATCAAGAACGAGCGGGTCGAGAACGTCCGCGACGTCTTGAGCGAAGGCCAGGAAGTGAAGGTCAAGCTGGTCGAGGTCGATCAGCGCGGCAAGGTCCGCCTGTCGATGCGCCTGGTCGACCAGGAAACCGGCGAGGAGCTGCCCGACACGCGTCCTCCGCGCGAGCCGCGCGAAGGCGGTGATCGTGGGCCGAGGGGCGATCGGGGTGACCGCCATCGCGGCGGTGGCCGGGATCGCGGGCCGAGGCGTGACGGCGGCGGCGATCGCGGCCCGAGGCGCGAAGGCGGCGATCGAGACCGGGGACCGCGCGGTGAAGGCCGCGGCGACCGCGATCGCGGGCCGAGGCGCGAGCGTGAGGGCGGCGGCGAAGATCGCCCCCAAGGCGAGGAGCCGAAGTTCGCTCCGGCGTTTTTGACGGGGGATGACGCGGACTAAAGTCTGCGCGTCAGCTCCGCTGAAATGAGAAGGCCCCGGAGCAATCCGGGGCCTTTTTCGTTCCTAATGTCCGCTTCCGACCCATTCCGGACATTGCCCTCCTCCGATGGCTGTTGTGCTATGATCGCGAAAGCGGAGGTAGGCGATGACGCTAGAGCAGTGGGCATTCGTCGCTCAGATTATCTCGGCGGCGGCCGTGATCGCGTCCCTGATTTTCGTTGGGATCCAACTTAAGCACGCGAGCGCGGCTATTCGTGCCACGTCATCCCAAGCCCATGCCACCGTCTACACAGAGTTGACTCGCAGCATCGTAGACAACGCCGATTTTGCGCGGGTGTGGTCGCTTGGCCTTACCCAACCAAACGCCCTGACGAAGGACGAATGGGTGCGGTTCGTCGCGTTCGCGACGGCGCTCTTCCGGCAATATGAAACTTCGCGAGTGCACTGGCTAAGCGGCCGTTTGGACGAAGAGCACTGGCATGTGATTGCGGAGCAGGCCGGGGACTTCAGTCATCTTCCTGGTTTCCAGGAAGCGTGGAAATTGCGTGCTCATTGGTATTCGCCGGAGTTTCGTGACTGGTTCGAAGGCCTCAAATCCAGGGAAATGACGATGCCGTATGGCTCGTGATGGGAGGCGGCACTTACTTATGGCTAATGTCCGTTTTCCACCCATTGCGGACATTAGAAACCGACTGTCCTACAGCCCCTGCGATGACATAAGTGAGTTGCCTCTCAAGGAAGGTGGATCCCGGATCGGGGTCCGGGATGTCCTTCGATACGCCGTTTTCGACAAGCTCAACGGCTACTCAGCATGAGCGGGTGTTTTCGCATGCCAAAGACCATCTCAACCGCGCGCGAGGTCGCGTACCTGCGTGCCCTTGCCGAGACCGGCAAGCTAGAGCCCGAAATCCCCGCTCGTCACAGTGTGCAGGCCGGTAAGCGTGATCACCAGATCGGCGATTCCGTCGCCATTGTTGTCGGCCTGGATCACAGTCTGGTTGTGCGCCGCATCCTGGAACCAGGTCACTGAATTGTTGACGACGGCATTCGTCTGGCCGGCAAAAGCGAAGGCCTGATCACCGCCGCCCGCAAGATTTGCGTCAATCGCGGTAAGGTTGATCACATCGCCGGCACCGGCCTCTTCAAAGTCGAAGATCGTGTCTTGGGCGGCGGAGGTTGAGTCGCTCGTCGCGGTGTAGACGAAGGTGTCGTTGCCCTGTCCGCCGATGAGCTGATCGGCGCCAGCCCCGCCGGTGATCGTGTCATTGTTCTGACCTCCGACGAGGGCATCATCGCCGGCGCCGCCGTTTATGACGTCCTGCCCGTTCAGCCCGAAGTCAACGTCGGTTCCGGTCGTGACGGTGAAGGCAGAAGCCGCATCCCCGCCGGTCGTGCCGACGCCGACATGGTAGGTTTCGGTGAAGCTATGTCCTGCACCATCCGTCGCGGTAACCGTGACCGTGTAATTGCCCGGCGCAATCGCTCCGGCCGCGGCGATGTTGACGCTGCTCTGGCTGCCGCCCGGCGACAGCGTGAAGAGCGAGGCATTCGTACCGCCCAGCGTGAACGTCCAACTCGTACTGTCGGCATCGACGGCGGTGAAGGAGCCGAGGACGCTGCCGGCGCCGAGTCCGTTACCGCTGAATGCGCTGCTCGCGGGGTTTAGGTTGAAGACGATGTCGGTCGGCGAGAGCGCGTCCGAAGCGTTGACCGCAACCGAAACATTTGTCGTCTCGGTCACTCCGCCGGAGGTCACGGTGTAGGTGAAGCTGTCGCTGCCCGTGTATCCCGAGTCCGGCGTGTAAACGACGAAGTCGTCCGCGAGATTGCCTGCGGTTCCGTTGTTATTGATCGACACGGTGCCGTGGCTGGCGGATCCGACTGCGCTGATGAACCGGCCAGCGTTTTCAAAGCTGTCGTTGGCCAGCAGGTCGAGATTGTTCGGTCCGCTGTTCGCGTTCACGCTGACGCTGTCGGCGGCGATGTCCGCGACCGCGTTGAGGTTGATGGTCACCGTGTCGCTGTCCGACTTCGCCCCGCCCGAGCCGGTGTTGCCATTGTCGTTGGTGGTGATCGTCAGCGTGTCCGACCCATTGTAATCGGCGGTCGGCGTATAGACGAGCCCCTGCATCGCGGCGTTGATCGCCGACTGGGTGCCCGAGAAGGTCATCGTCCCATCGGTCGTTCCGTCGCCGACGGAGAAGGCCAGGCCGGACGTCCCGCTCAACGACAGCGTGCCGTGGGCGACAGTGAGGGTAACCGTCAGGTTGCCGCCGTTCAGGTCCGTGTCGCCGACCTTGATGGCGTTGGCGTTGCCGGCGCTGAACGTGACCGAGCCATCCTCGTTGATGGTCTGGGTTGCGGGGACTTCATTCGCCGGCGCATCATTGACGGCCGTGACGGTCAGGTTGACCGTTGCGTTTACGGTCCCGCCATGCCCGTCGGACACGGTGTAGTTGAACGACGGAGTGCCGTTGGAGTTGGCGGTCGGAATGAAGGTCAACCGCCCGTCAGCCTCGAGGCTGATCGAGCCGCCGGTGATCGCGACGGGGCTTCCAACGCCGATCGCGGTGCCGTTGATCTTGGTGACGCTGAGCGCATCGCCATCGACGTCGGTGTCGTTGCTTCGCACATCGAAGGTCACCGGAGTGTCCTCCGCTGTGGTCACGCTGTCGTTATTGGCAACCGGAGAATCGTTCACCGCGTTCACCGTGACGCTCACGACCTGCTCGGTCGTTGCGCCGTTCGAGTCGGTGACGAGGATGGTGAAACTGTCCGAGCCATTCGCGTTCGAATCCGGAGTATAAGTGAACGTCCCCGCGCTTTGGTTGAAGGTGACGTCGCCGATCGACGGCTCTTCACCGGTCTTGACGCTGTAGGTCAGCGTCTCGCCGGAATCGCGGTCGCTGGCGCCGATCGCCACAGCCGAAGAGGCCGTGTCCTCATCGGTCGTGACACTGTTCGTCGCCGCTGCCTCCGGAGTGTCGTTCACGCCGTTCAAGGTGATGGTCAGAGTGTCGTTGTCGCTGGCTCCCGAGCCGTCGGTGACAGAGACGGTGAAGTCGACGTGATCCGTGGTCTTGAGGCCCTCGATCGCGCTGTCGTCAGGCACGAACTTGTAGGCGCCGCTCGTGCTGTCGAGATAGAGCGTGCCGTAGGCGGTCACGACCTGCTGGTCGAAGCCCACCTCGGCGGTCGCCGACCCGCCCGCCACCGCATAGCTCGCGCTGTCGCCGCTATCGCGGTCGCTCGAGCTCAGCGTTCCAGTGACGTTGGCGAAGCTGTCGTTAGCCGCCGTGTCGGTGTAGCTCGCGTCGGTGACCGCTCCGAGCTCGGGCGCATCGTTCGCGCCGTGAAGGCTGATCGCCAGCGTTTCGCTGTCGGTTGCGCCAGATCCGTCGGTGACCGTCAGCGTGAAATTCGCGCTGGCGTTGGTCTTCAGCGCTTCGATCCCGCCATCGTTCGGTACGAAGGTGTACGCACCAGTCAGGCTGTTCAAATAAAGCGTGCCATAGGCGCTCGGCGACGATGTATCGAAGCCTGGCTGGCTGTTGTCACTGACGCCGCCGCTAACGCTATAGGCCGCGGTGTCACCCGCATCGCGGTCGCTGGTCGACAGGCTGCCGTTGACTGCGCTGAAACTGTCGTCGTCCGCGGTGTCGGTATAGGTCGCCGAGGTAAGCGTCGCGCTGAGCTCGGGCGTATCGTTGGCGCCGTCGATATTGATGGTCAGCGTTTCGCTGTCCGTGGCGCCCGAACCATCCGTGACAGTCAGCGTGAAGCTGGCGCTGTCGTCAGTCTTCAGCGCTTCGATGGCTGCGTCATCCGGAACGAACAGATAGGCGCCGCTCGAGCTGTTGAGGTAGAGCGTCCCATAGGCGCTCGAGACCGAGGTATTGTACCCCAAGTGGCTGTTGTCCGCCGCTCCGCCGCTCACCGAATAATTCGCGGTGTCGCCGCTGTCCGGGTCGACGGTGCTGAGACTTCCCGTGATGCTGCCGAAGGAATCGTCCGCAGCGGTGTCCGTAAAGCTCCCCGACGTAACCGATGCCGAAAGCTCGGGGGCGTCGTTGGTGCCGGTGATCGTGATCGTGACGTCCCGGCTGTCGGTGCCGCCGTGTCCGTCGTCGCTGGTCAAGGTGTAGGTCAGCGTCAGAACCTGTCCCTCGGCGAGGAAATCGAACGCCTCCGAACCTGAATCGAACGACCAGT
>JBKPOR010000201.1:0-13602 GCA_046765675.1 Pseudomonadota bacterium | reverse complement strand
GCTGACGCATCCGCACACTTCCGCCGGACGGATTCCCACCGACAGCGGCCTCAGATTGTTCGTCGATGGAATCATGCAGGCGTCTGCCCCGGATCCGCGCGAGCGACGGGAGATCGAGCGCCAGATCGTCCGCGAGCAGCCGATCGAAGACGCGCTGGCGGCGGCCTCGGCGGCGCTGTCGGGCCTGAGCCAGGCCGCGGGCGTGGTGCTCGCGCCGAAGCAGGAATTGCGCCTCAAGCAGCTCAATTTCGTGCCGCTCAGCGACACTCGGGCGCTGGCCGTGCTGGTCGGGGCCGACGGCAGCGTCGAGAACCGGATCGTCTCGCTCGAGGTCGGGACGACGGCCCCGGCGCTGACCGAAGTCAGCAATTTCATCAACGCGCGCCTGTCCGGCCTCACGCTCGCCGAGGCCGAGGGTCGGCTCCGCGCAGAAATCCGTGATCGGAAGGAGGCGATCGATGCCGCCGCGGCGGAGCTGGTCGCCTCGGGTCTCGCGGCCTGGACCCAAGACCATGCCCGCCGCCCCGTGCTGATCGTTCGCGGCCAGGCCAATTTGATTGACGCGACGGCGGCCGAGGATCTCGAACGCGTTCGGCGCTTGCTGGACGAGCTTGAGGAAGCGCAGGAAATCGCGCGGCTGCTCGAAGGCGCTCGCGACGCGCCGGGCTGCCGGATCTTCATCGGATCGGAGAATCGGATGTTCGCGCTTTCCGGATCCTCGGTCATCGCCGCGCCCTATCGTGGGAGCCAGGGCCAGGTGGTCGGAGTTGTCGGCGTGATCGGTCCGACTCGGTTGAACTATGCGCGCGTGGTCCCCATGGTGGATTTCACCGCGAAAGCGCTCACGAGATTGATGGCATGATGGACGGCAAAGACGAAGACCAGTTGCATGAAGACGCCGAAGAGCTTCGCAAGGAGACGGCGGAGGGCGCGCCTGAGCTAGCGGAGCACGACCGCGTTGCAGAGCTCGAGGAGCAGCTCGAAGAGGCGAAAAGCAAGGCGCTCTACGCCGCCGCGGAGATTCAGAATGTGCGCCGGCGGCTCGAGCAGGAGAAACAGCAGGCTTCGGCCTACGCGCAGGCGGGGTTCGCCAAGGATATGCTGGCGATCAAGGACCATCTCGAGCGAGCCTTGGTCGCGGTTACCGACGAGCTTCGCGACGACAAGACCGCCAGCCAGTTTCTTGCCGGCATCGAAGCGACCGCCCGAGAGCTGGAATCGGTTTTCGCCCGCCACGCCATCAGCCGGATCAAGTCGGTCGGAGAAACGCTCGACCCGCATCGTCACCAGGCGATGATGGAAATCCCGACCGATGAGGTTGAGCCTGGCACGATCGTCGAGGAGATGCAGGCTGGCTATGTGCTGAAGGACCGCCTGTTGCGGCCAGCGCTCGTCGGAGTTGCGAAGAAGCCCTAGTGAACTTCGCGGTGGTGAGTTTCGCCTTTGGTAGCAAGGCTGAAGCGCGGCTCCGGCTTCGCTGAACCCATCAGCCGCCGAGCGGCGTAACGCCCGACTTCGGGCCCATGCTTGAAGCCATGCCCCGAGCCTCCGCCGACGAGAAGCACATTTCCCAATTCCGGATGAAAATCGATCAGGAAGTCGCCGTTCGAGCTGTTTTCATACTGGCAGACCTCCGCGCCGATCACCTGCGCGCCTTTCAGGGCCGGGAAGCGGCGGTCGCGAAATCCGACGATCTCCGCGAGGGCGGCGGCCGTGGGACGGCGGTCTTGGGTGTCGGGATCGACTTCGACGCCATGCTGGTCGTGGGCGATTTTCGCCCCGCGGCCCTCGAGATCGGGAAAGCCGTAGAAGATGTCGCCCCCGTTGAAGTCCGCCCAGCCGGGCATTGCGCCAGGAAGGAAGCGGCGATCCCCCGGCGGGATTGCGAAATAGAAGACCTCCTGCCGGGTGGCCAGGATTCTTGGGCCGATCACGTCCGGGAACAGCTTGGGCAACCAGGGACCGAGCGCGAAAACGAAGCGATCGGCGGCCAGCCGCTCCCCGTTCGCAACATGGACCGCATCGAGCGTTCCGCCCGTCCCGTTGGCCGGAGGACGCGCGTTCCCTTTCGCGTAGGTACCGCCGGCCCGGACGAACCGGTCGACGAGCGTCTGCACCGACCGCCGCGCCATGAGTGCTCCGAAGCCCGGCTCGTAAAGCCCGACGCGAATTCCATCGAAGTCGATCATGGGGAAGCGCTTGGCCATCTCCGCTTGGTTCAACACCTCGGTGGGGAGGCCGAACTTCTTGTGCGCGGCAACGCTGTCCTGGACGTAGGGCTCCTCGGTCGGGAAGAAAAACAGTACTCCGCATCGATGGAGGATCGGCAGGCCCGAAACCGCGCTTAGCGCCTGCCACTGGGACAAGGAGTCCCGAGCCATCCGCGTATAGATTGCGTCCTTTCCATAAGCCGCGCGGGTTAGCCGGGATTCGCCGCCGGACGAGGCGCGGCTGTGCGCGGGCCCCTGAGCGTCGACGAGGGTGACGCGATGACCGAGTAACTGGAGGTGATGGGCGGTCCAGGCACCGAAGACGCCTGCCCCGACGACCACGACCCGTTCCGCGCCTTTTTTGCTCATCGGTTTCGCCATTAGCGGAGAAACGGCTGCGCCGCCCGCCCCGATGAGGAGCGAGCGGCGCGTCACACTCAGATCTTTCACTGCGCTCCGATTAATTGCCGCGTTCACCGCCCGTCGCCGGTGGCGGAGGTGGGGGCGGAGCAGGCGGCGGAGGCGGAGGCGGAGCGGGTTCCGCGGCCGGCGGCGGCGGCGGAAGGACCGGTGCCGGAGGTGGCGGTGCCGCGACACGACCGCCGAAGCTCTGCCGGACCGTGAGGCCAATCGTCCGCGGCTGGCCGATATTGTAGCCAATGCGGGCCCTCAGACCGCGCTCGCGGTCAAGCGACAGCTTGGGGTTCTTGTCGAAGATGTTCTTGACGTAGCCGACGATCTCGAGCCCGCTGTCCCACTTCAATCCGACCGACCCGTCGACCAGCGTGTATGCCGGAAGCTTGAACGTTCCCAAGGCCGTCGGGACAACGCCTGACAATCCAGTCAAAGGATCGAAGAACGTCAGGCCTTTGACGCCTGCAGGCTCCTGGTCGGAGGGCTGGGTGTAGCGGTTACCGATTCGCTGGACGCTGCCGTTTACATACCATTCGCCGGTCGAGCTGAAGTGCGTGCCATAAGTAGCCGATGCAGCGATCGTATATTTCGGAACCGTGGGCAGTCGATTGCCCTTGCGAATCCCGCCGATCACTGCCGGAGGCGTCCCGCCGATGACCGTGGAGTCAAACTCCGAATTGAGCAGGGTCCCGGCAAACGACAAGTCGAGGCCGTCGATCGGATGCGCCGAGAACTCGGCCTCGATGCCCTTGCTGTGCGCCTTGGGCACGTTGAACACGATTCGCGACGAGCAGCTGCCGGCATCGAGCGTGACCTGCAGGTTCTTGATATCGTTGTAGAAAGCCGCGGCGTTGAAGGTGATGCCGTGCCTCGAATATTTGACGCCGGCCTCATAGTTCCACAGCGTTTCGTCCTTGTAGGTCTGGAAACTGCCGAAGGTGGTCAGGTCGCTTGGGCTGCAAAGCGGGACGTTCAGGGGGTCGTTGACGCCGCCGAGACGGAAGCCTTTGGCGATCTGAGCGTTGACGCTGAGGTACCGGGTCGGCTGCCAGCTGGCGATTCCGCGCGGTGAGAAGCCGTCCGACCGGGTACTGTCGATGCGGTCGTCGCCGTTGGAGAACAATCCGCCCGAGTGGAAACGCCGCTTCTCCTTGAAGGTGTAGTACCGTCCGCCGCCGGTCAGCTTGAATTGACCGAACTTGTAGCTAGCCTCTCCGAAGAAAGCGCGCTGCTTGATGTCGTAGGGCAGATCGGCGTGGTAGGGGTTGTCTTCGAGGCCGAAGCCATTGTCGACCGCGGCCGACGTGCCGGCTCCGAATCTGGCGTCGGTAAAGACGTCATAACCCGGGGTCGGTAGCCGCTGTTTGTAGAAGCGGTCGACGTTGCTCAGAAATCCACCAAACACCCACTGAAACGGGCCTGAGCCCGTCGAGGCAAGCCGGACCTCCTGCGTGAACTGGTTGAGCTTGGTCGTGTCGCGCAGATTCGACGGGAGGTCGATGCCGGCCGCCGGGAAGCCGAGATCGACGCTGACCGAGCCGGTCAGCGCGGAGGCGTCGCGGCTGACCAGGATGTTGCGATAGAGCTTGCTCGTCACCGAGGTGATCTCGGCCGGGCCGAAATCATAGCTCGCGGTGAGATCGAGCAATGTGGTCTGATCGCGGAACTTCTCGCGCAGCTTCAGATACTGCCTGCGCTTGCCGAGGTCGGCGCCGCCGGCGGTCGTGAACTGATTGTCGTAGAGGTTATAGAATTCCTCGCGGTTGAAGCCGTCCGTTTCAACCCGCTGGAAGACCAGGCGAGGCGTGACTTTCACCCCCGGCGCGGGTTCCCACAGGAACGATACGCGCGTGCCGAAGCGGTTGCCGTCATTCACATTCTTCCCGCCGGCTGGGCCGACCGCGTCGACGAAGCCGCCGAAATGGGTCTCGTAAGCGACCAGGCGCGCTGCGAACGTGTCGGAGATCGGAATGTTGACGGCAGCCTTGCCGTCATAGCCCATTCCGCCGCCGGACAGGAAATTGATGCCGCCTTCAGCCTGACCCTCGACGACTCCGAGCTTGGGCTGGTTGGTGATGTAGCGAACGGTTCCGCCGACCGATCCGGCGCCGAACAGCGTGCCCTGCGGGCCGCGAAGTGTCTCGACGCGGTTGAGGTCGAACAAGTCGAAGTCGGGGGTGAACAGCGACAGCGAGACGATGCTTTCGTCGAGGTAGACGCCGACCTGTTCCTTGACGCCCGGCTGGTCGCGGACGATCTGGCCGGCCGAGACGCCGCGGACCGAAACCTGGCTCTGGCCGGGCCCGAGGTTCTGGACGGTGAGCCCCGCAACGTTGCGGCTGATGTCCTCGATCGTCTGCGCATTGGCGCGCTGGATGTCGGCCTGGGTCTGCGCGTTGATCGAGAAAGGCACCTCCTGCACCGTCGACGCGCGCTTGGTCGCGGTGACGATGATCGCCTGCTCCTCGTAAGGCGTCGGCACCGTCGTCTGGGTGGCCTGATTGGAGGCCTGCGCCGTGGCTTCCTGGCTGGTCTGAGCAACCGCCGGAACCGCAAAAGCGAACGCGGATGTACTGATGAGCAAAGTTGCCGAAATGCGCATGAGAGCCCCCTTTTTTGTCGTTGTGACGACATATGCCCGAAACGGCTGTTCGTGCGGAAGGGCAAGGAAGCATTATGTGCGCTTTCTCGTCACGCCTGTTGCAGGATTGTGACAACCGGAATCAAGTCAGGCGAAGGGCAGGAGCGATTTTGGCGGCGTGACGGCGACGGGCGCGCCGCGGTCGGCAAGAAACCGATGTCGAACGATTTCCGCTTGCTGCTCAAGCCCATAGCGGCCGAACGGCTTGCCTGGCTCGAGTTTGTAGCGGTAGCGGCAGAATGGGTGCCGCATCAGCACAAGATAGAAGCGCCCGCTTTTCTGCGCCTGCCAGACGTGCGTTAGCTCATGAATGAAAAAGCCCTGCGCCTGAAGGGGCTCCTTCGAAAAGTCTTCGGACCATCCGCTGCCGTCCGGGTGGAAATAAATGCTGCCCATCGGCGCCATTGCCGACCTGCTGGGCTGAAAGGGCCACCACTTGCCTTCGACCAGCCGGACCTTCGAATAATCGATGGCGGAGCCGAAGACGGAGCGCGCAAGCTCGATCTCGCCGGAGGTCAGGGAACGTCTTCGCTTCATGGTCATACTTGCCGCACGCCAAGTGCATCGCTACGGCAACGGCAAAAGCACAAACGGAGGAAGCTTCCAATGAGCGAGACTGCCGATCGAGTGAAGAAGATCGTCGTCGAACATCTCGGCGTCGAAGCCGACAAAGTCACAGAGGACGCCAGCTTCATCGACGATCTCGGAGCGGACAGCCTCGACATCGTCGAGCTTGTCATGGCCTTCGAGGAGGAGTTCGGAGTCGAAATTCCGGACGATGCCGCCGAGAAGATCACGACGGTGCGCGACGCGATCGACTATATCGACCAGAACAAGGGCTGATGCTTCGATACGGCATTTCGTCTTCGCTCAATGCCTACTCAGCATGAGCGGTTGAGTTTTCCAAACCGTTCATCCTGAGTAGCCGCTGAGCCTGTCGAAGCGGCGTATCGAAGGACAGGCTCAGGCGTTTCGTCTGGGCCTGTTTTGTTTGGAGAGGCAAATGCGCCGAATAGTCGTCACCGGTCTCGGACTCGTCACCCCGCTCGGCGGCGACGTCGAGACCAGCTGGAAAAACATCCTCGCCTCGAAGAGCGGGGCGGGACCGATCACCAGGTTCGACGCCAGCGACCAGAAATGCCGCATCGCCTGCGAGGTGAAGCCGGCGGATCACGAATATGGCTTCGATCCGGGCAAGAGGGTCGACCACAAGGTCCAGCGCCAGGTCGATCCGTTCATCATCTACGGTATCGACGCGGCCGGCCAGGCGGTCGAGGACGCGGGCCTCACCGACATGGACGAGGCGACGCGCTTCCGTGCCGGCTGTTCGATCGGCTCAGGCATTGGCGGCTTGCCGGGTATCGAGAAGGAGAGCGTGAACCTCCACCAGAACGGTCCGGGCCGGGTGAGCCCGCATTTCGTCCATGGCCGTCTCATCAACCTCATCTCCGGACAGGTTTCGATCAAATACGGCCTGATGGGCCCCAACCATGCGGTGGTGACGGCTTGTTCGACTGGAGCGCACTCGATCGGCGACGCTGCCCGGATGATCAAGGACGACGACGCGGATATCATGCTCGCAGGGGGGGCCGAAGCGACCATCTGCCCGATCGGAATCGCCGGGTTCGCCCAGGCCCGGGCGCTCTCGACGAACTTCAACGATGAACCGCAGCGTGCGAGCCGGCCTTATGACAAGGATCGCGACGGCTTCGTGATGGGCGAGGGCGCCGGTGTCGTGGTGCTCGAGGAATATGAACATGCCAAAGCCCGGGGAGCGAAGATCTACGCCGAAGTGATCGGCTATGGCCTGTCGGGCGACGCCTACCATGTCACCGCTCCGCATCCCGAGGGCTCTGGCGCGTACCGCTCGATGGAAATGGCGCTGAAGAAGTCCGGGCTGCAGCCGAGCGACATCGATTATATCAACGCTCACGGGACTTCGACGCCGCTCGGCGACGAGCTTGAGCTGGGCGCCGTCCGCAGGCTGTTCGGCAACGCCATCGGCACGCTGTCGATGAGCTCGACCAAGTCGGCGATCGGGCATTTGCTCGGCGGCGCTGGAGCTGTCGAAAGCATTTTCTGCATCCTGGCGCTGCGCGACCAGATCGTTCCACCGACGCTCAACCTCGACAACCCGGGCGAGGGCACGGAGGGCGTCGACCTCGTCCCGCACAAGGCCAAGCAGCGATCGGTCAAAGCCGTGCTTAACAACAGCTTCGGCTTCGGCGGGACCAACGCGTCACTGATTATGAAGGCGGTGTGAGGCGCAGCCTGTCGACCGCTGCCGGCGGGTTGATCCTCGCCGCCTTGCTGGTCATCTATTTCTTGTGGTGGGCTCCCGGCCCGAAGCGCGGATCACACGACGTGATGATTCCGGAAGGGGCTAGCCTCGGCTCGGTCTCACGCCTCCTGGCGAAGCAGGGCGCCATCCCGGGCACCGCGAAAACCTACTACGTCATGGCCCGGATCTTCGGGTCCCACGATCCGATCCAGGCCGGAGAGTTCGAAATTCCGCGCGGTATGGGAGGATCGGCAATCCTGGACCTGCTGCAGCACGGCCGCCCCGCGCAACGACTGGTCACAGTGACGCCGGGAATGCCCGCGATCATGGTCAGCGATAATCTTGCCGCCAATCCCTACCTCACCGGCGCGCTTCCACCCATCGAGGAGGGCTCGGTTCTCCCCGACAGCTATGGCTACCAACGCGGCGAGACTCGGGCCGCACTGGTCAAGCGCATGCAATCGGCGATGACCAGGACGCTCGACCGGCTCTGGGCCGGACGCAGCACCGACTGCCCCATCGCCACCAAGACCCAGGCAGTGATCCTCGCCTCGATCGTCGAGAAGGAAACCGGCAAGGCGTCCGAGCGGCCGATTGTCGCGGGCGTCTATTGCAATCGGCTGAAGATCAGCATGCCGCTCCAGGCCGACCCGACGGTCATTTATCCGGTGACCAAAGGCAAGCCGCTCGGCCGGCGAATTTTCAAGTCTGAGCTGCACGCCGACAACGGTTACAACACCTACCGCCGCTCCGGCTTACCCGCCGGCGCGATCGCGAATCCGGGCAAGGCGAGCATCGAAGCGGTGCTCCACCCCGCTCAGACCAAGGCGCTCTATTTCGTCGCCGACGGCACCGGCGGCCACGTTTTTGCCGAAACGCTTGCCGAGCAGAATGCGAACGTGGCGAAGTGGTATGCGCTACGTCGGCAACGCGGGGAAATGTAGGCTAGGTGGCGCCAACGGCCTCCGACTTCACATAGCCGACGCGATGGTCCTTTCCGGCATAGCCCCAAGCCCAGCCGAGCGTATCGTCGAGCATGGCGAAGGGTTCGCCCCGTTCGAGCGTGCGGATGGCGTCGGCATCGTCGGACGGCGATTGGCGAAGCTCGGTTGAAGCACTGATCGAGCGCTCGACCGGCTCGGCATAATGCGAGGCGATCACCCGAGCGGCGAGCGCGACATCGGCGAGATCCTTGCGGTAGGCGTTGAAGTCGGGGTCTGGCGGGTTCGATCGGCCGGTTAGCGAGAAGGAATCACCGCTGGTGAGCGTAGGCGTGGGCCTGCCCGATGATCGGCCTGTGCGAGGCGCCGCCGTCAGCGTCGCGGAGGTTGCGTTTGAACCCTTCAAGAAATTCCGTCCCGCTGCTGGTCCGGACGACGAAGACGTTCCGCCGGTCGTCCTGGTCCCTTTCGCGGCGGAGATAGCCCAGCGCGCCGAGCGTGTTCAAGGCGCGTGTCACGACGGGCTTGGAAACGCCGAGAACCCTGGCGAGCCCGCGCACCGTGTGCGGTCCCGGGGTCAGGTAGACCAACATCAACAAGGCCATCTGACGGTTGGTCAGGTCCGGCTCGCCCGAGCGGACATAGGCTATAAGCGCCTTCATCCAGCTGGTTAGCGAAACCTCGCCCATAGCTGCCATTCTCCGTTCCCGTTGCCGCGTAATGTCCAAGTAAACCGGTAAGGACGCGAAATGTTGCAGGCGAAGGACAGGAAAAGCCGCGATTTTCGGCGAATGACTGCTTCAGCCGCGCGGATAGCGGCGCTTCAGCGCTTCGAACACGGCGCGCAGTCCAAGGGCGTCACCGCCCCTGGGGCGACCCGGCTTGGCCGGATCGCGCCACGCCCAAGTGTCGAGATGCGCCCAGGCGATCTCATCGGGAACAAAGCGCTTGAGGAACATGGCCGCGGTGATGCAGCCGGCCATCGGTGAGCTCGAGGCATTGGCGAAGTCCGCGATATCGCTCTTCAGCAGCTCATCGTATGGATTCCAGAGCGGCATTCGCCAGAGCGGGTCCTCGACGTCGCGAGAGGCGCGTTCGAGCTCCACGGACAAATCGTCGCAATTGGCGAAGGTCGCCGGAAGGTCGGGGCCGAGCGCGATCCGCGCGGCGCCCGTCAGGGTCGCGAAATCGACGATCAGCTCCGGCTTTCCCTCGACGGCCTTGGCTAGCGCATCCGCAAGCACCAGCCGTCCCTCCGCGTCGGTATTGTCGATTTCGACGAATAGCCCGCGCCTGGATTTGACGACGTCGCCCGGGCGGTAGGCGGAGCCCGACACCGCATTTTCGACCGCGGGGATCAGCAGATGAAGGCGAACCGGAAGCCTCTCCATCGTGATCAGCCGCGCCAGAGCAAGGGCATGGGCAGCGCCACCCATATCCTTCTTCATGATGCGCATTCCCGACGCGGGCTTCAAATCGAGACCCCCGCTATCGAAGCACACGCCCTTGCCGACGATCGCGATCCGCGGATGCCTGGTGTCGCCCCATTCGAGCTCGATCAGGAGCGGCGCTCGCTCGGGGGTTGCGCCGCCGCCGACCGCGGCGATCAAAGGATAGCCGCTCGCAAGCTCGTCGCCTGAAATGACCTTGAACTTGCCGCCGGAACGGTTCGCTTCGGTCTTAACCGCCTGAGCCAGCTCCGCCGGGCCGAGGTCCGCGGCCGGCGTATTGACCAGGTCGCGGACGAGGATTGTCGCTTCGGCCAGCCGGACGGTCTCGTCGATCCTCGCCGCCTCGCCGGTGACCAGCACTCGGCCGCCGCGATCGGTATCCTCGCCCTTCGATCGGTAATCGTCGAAGCGGTATTGGGCGAGGAGCCACCCGAGCGCAGCCTTCCCGGGCTCGCCCGTCGCCAGCTTGTACGTCCCTTCCGGAAGGCTTTCAGCGAGCTTCGCGAGGCACCAGGGCGACAGCTCGGCTACATTCTTGACCGCACTCACCACCTCGAACGCGTTGCCGCGAGGCAGGAGGACGAAAGCGAAACCCTTCTTGCCGTCGAAACGGTGGGCTTCGATCAGCGCACGGTCCTCCGCCGGACGCTTCTTGAGCCACGGATCGAAGCTGTCCTTGTCGACAAGATGGATTGGGCGGGTCTTTTGCGCGCGATCGGCCACAAGGAGAGAGGGAAAGTCCGTCATCCGCGGCGGTCTAGAGGCCGCCGCGACGAACCGCCACCCATCACTCCCGCATGATCGAGCCGCGAGCTTATTCGCTCAGCTGACCTCGGATTGCGCCAGCCGGGAAGTCCGACGTGTGGACGTTCACATAATAATCCTGCGGGTGCTGGACGATATCGATGAGCAAGCTTCGGTCGAGCGGAGCGCTTTCGGGCGTGCATCCGTTGAGGTCGACATTGTTCGCCTCGAAGAAGGGCACCACGATCCCGCCAGCGACGCCGGCCGCCGCATGATGGATGTGGCCGCGAGTCACCGTCCCTAGGTTGTTGAAAGTGATGTCCCAGCAAATCCGCTGCTGGCCGACATTGACGGTTACGTGCGCTGTGCCGGTCCCGTCGGGGTCGCCAAGGTTGCACGTGCCCGAGGCATTGCACTCATTCGCGCCGCTCAGCGTTGTGTCGAACTTGCGGCCGCCTTCGGCCACAGGCTGGGCGAGCGCGGCGGCGCCCAACGCCGTTGCCGCGGCAAGAGTGACGAGAAGCTGGGTTTTGGGTGTCATGTGACATCTCCCCTTCATGCCCCCGCCCCGGCGCCAGTGCCGCAGATGACACAGAGGAGCCGTGGTTCCCCGCTATGAGTGCGCGCTGCAGCCTGATCGGTTCACCGCCATCTAGCCGGAGAGCATCTGCTCAATTGCATAAGCGATCTGCAGCAGCCGGCGGTCGGAGCCGCAGCGGCCGAATAGCATCAGGCCGGTCGGTAGCCCGCTCTCGCGCGGCAGCGGCAGTGAAATCGCGCAAAGATCGAAGAAATTGGCGATCGCCGTGTTGCGCAGGAGCAGGCGGTTCGCTGTCACAAAGCCTTCGACCGTCGAGATTTCGACCATGGTCGGAGCGACGATCGGGGTTGCAGGCAAGACGAGGGCATCGAGACCCGCCAAACGGGAGTCCATCTTGCGCACGAGCTCTGCCCGGTCGCGAAGCATTTCGGCGAGGCGGCCTTTCGAGACCTTGCTTCCCTTTTCGATCCGGACCCGAACGAATGGATCATACTCGCCGCCGTGCTCCGCGAGCATCGTGCGATGTGCGAGATAGGCTTCGGCTGTCGGGATGGTGGAAAGTGAATAGACCCGCGCCATGTCGTCGAAGAGGCCGAACAGCTCGTCCGACAGCTGGACGCCGGCGCGACGCAAGCGCTCCAGTGCGTCGGCGAGGCGAGCCTCGACCGTCTCATCCAGATCCTCGAGCGGCATGCCCTGCGGAATGCCGAGCCGCAGGCCGTCGAGGGGCATGGATTCGATGGTCCACGGGCTTTCACCGGCTAGAACTGCGTCGGCCGCAGCGCAGTCGGCTACGGTCGGCGCGAGCGGTCCCACCGAGTCCAAGGTCGGCGACAATGGATACGCGCCTTCGGTCGGGACGCGAGACTTAGTGGGCTTGAAGCCGACGAGGCCGCAGAGCGCGGCTGGGATTCGGGTCGAACCGCCCGTATCCGTGCCGATTGCGATTTCGCACATGCGCTCGGCGACGGCGACCGCCGCTCCGCAGCTCGACCCGCCGGGCACGCGAGTCCGGTCCGCCGGATTGCCCGGGGTGCCGTAATGCGGGTTGGCGCCAACGCCGGTGAAAGCGAACTCCGACATTCCGGTCTTCGCGACGATGACTGCTCCGGCCTGCCTGAGGCGAGTCACCACCGGGGCATCGGCGAGAGCGGGCGGTGCGTCGGCGAGAATCTTCGACCCCGCGCGCGTCGGTTCGCCGGCGACGTCGAAGAGGTCCTTGATCGTGACGATGACGCCGTCGAGTGGACCCAGCGGCAGGCCGCGGTCGCGGCGCTCGTCGGCGGCATCGGCCGCGGCTCGGGCGGTCTCGGAGTAGACCGTAAGGCAGGCACGGGCGCCTTCGCCGCCCGGGTTCGCGATGCGCGCTAGGGCGGCTTCGAGCCTGTCGCGGGCGGCCCTCGGCATGTCAGGCGGCCGCCCGCAGCGCGACGCTATTGCGAAACGCGGTGCGCCTCCGTGATGGGGAGACCGGCTTCAGTTGGAACGTAGATGACCGATGCGTCTTTATGGTCGATTGCCTGGATCTGGAGGTACCGCAGGTAATTGTTCGGACCGCCCATGCTATCTTGCAAGATGTGATTGGCCCTGGCTGCGCCTTGCGCGCGAATGACCTCGGCCTCGGCCAGCATCTTCGCGCTCTCCATCTTCGCCTTGGCTTCGAGGATGGCCACCTGCCGGGAGGAATGCGCTTCCGCCAGTTTGGCCCGGCCCTGCATCTCCTGGTAATAGACGTTATACTGTGGGCAGCCGGCAAGCGAAGCAAAGCAGACAAGCAGAAATAGACCGATGCCGATGCCCATTGGACTCTTCATGATGCTTTCCCCGTTCGCTCGATCATGTCGCTGTCTGATGGGGGCAGGCTTTGGCGGCTATCAAAAACCCATGGCACCGCGGGGATGAGGTCGGTGGCCTAGAGCGGCACTCCGTAGAGGTCGTGCTCGTCGGAATCTTCGACCTTCACCGGCACGATGTCGCCCGGCTGCAGACCCCCGGAATCGCGCAGGTGGACTTCTCCGTCGATCTCCGGAGCGTCGGCCTTTGAGCGGCCGGTGGCGCCGCCGCTTTCGTCCACCGCATCGATCAGAACGTCGATGGTCGAGCCGACCCTGGCGGCGAGCTTTTCCGCGCTGATACGGGCGGAGAGGGCCATCACCGCCTCATAGCGCTCCTGCTTCAGATCCTCGGGCACCTGGTCGTCCATCCCGGTCGCCGGAGCACCTTCGACCGCTTCGAACTTGAACGCTCCGACGCGGTCGAGCCGGGCTTCCTCGAGCCAGCCCAGGAGATAGTCGAAATCTTCCTTCGTCTCGCCCGGGAAACCCACCACGAAGCTGGAGCGGATCGCGAGGTCGGGGACCTGCTCGCGCCAGCTTCGGA
>JBKPOR010000200.1:0-1913 GCA_046765675.1 Pseudomonadota bacterium | reverse complement strand
CTCGAGATTCGACGGCGGGAATTGCTCGGTGCCGTCGTCGAGGTGGACCGCGTCGAGCGCCGAAATCACTCGCGCGAGGGGAGCGACGGGATTGGCCGTGCGATGGGGATAGGCGACGTGACCCTGTACGCCCGGCACCTCGATCCACATGTTGACCGATCCGCGTCGGCCGATTTTCACCGTATCGCCCAGGCGATCGACCGACGTCGGCTCACCGATAAGGATCATGTCCGGGCGGATTTGCCTTTCATTCAGCCAGTCGATGATCCGCGGAGTGCCGTAGGTGGCATAGCCTTCCTCGTCGCCGGTGATGAGAAGCGAAAGGGTGCCCATGGCCGAATCGATTCGTGACAGGGCCGCGACATAAGCGGCGATGGCGCTCTTCATGTCATTGGCGCCCCGGCCGACTAGCCGGCCGTCCTCGATCCGCGCCTCGAACGGGTCGCCGTTCCAGCCCTCCCCGGGGGGAACGACATCGAGATGGCCGGCGAAGCCGAAATGCGGCGATCCTTCGCCGCGGATCGCGACCATGTTCTCGGTCGGCCCGTCGGGCGGCTCACCCAATTCCCACCGGTGGCACTTGAAGCCCAACGGCTCCAGCGCGGACTGAAGGACGTCGAACACTTGCCCCCGCGCCGGAGTGACGCTTGGGACGTTGATCAGCTGCGTCGCGAGCTCCACGGGATCGATCGGCTGGGGCATCTGTCGACGCCCTAGCAATCATTCACCGGGTGGCAAGTTGTCGGCGGCCAAACCTCAGTTTGGCGGCGCTCGCTGCCCGTTTGTCGAAAGAGGGGCTTGCGCATACGCTACAAATGTAGCACGCTACAAATGTAGCACGAGCTCGTGCTTCTGAATCAAGGGGAAGTCTTCGATGCTCGTGTCGCGTTCGTTCCGCATCGCCCTGCTTGCAACCGCCGCGTTCGCTGCATCTGGCGTGGCGACCGCCCAGACGTCCCCAGCGAAAACGCCGACGACCGCGGCGAAGCGTGTCTACACGCCCGCCGACTTCGCGCGCTTCGCGCCGAAGACGGCTTTCGACATGCTGGTGCAGGTGCCGAGCTTCACCATCCGAACGACCGACACCACGCAGCGCGGCCTCGGCCAGGCGCAGGAAAATGTGCTGATCAACGGTGAGCGCATCGCCAACAAGTCGGGCGGTGCCGTCGACCAACTGCAGCGCATATCGGCCGCGAACGTCGAGCGAATCGAGATCGTCGATGCGGCGAGCCTGGGCATTGCCGGCCTGTCGGGCCAGGTTGCCAACGTCGTCCTCAAGACGGCGACTCAGTCGTCCGGTCAGTTCGAATGGAATCCGGCGTTTCGCGCACATTATGCAAAGCCGGAATGGCTCGGTGGCTCGATCAGCTACTCAGGCAAGAGCGGCTCGGTCGATTATACGGTGTCGCTGAAGAACAATTACGGCCGCGGCGCCTTTGGGGGACCGATCTGGATCTACGACGCGGACGGCGTCCTCACGGAAACGCGTAAGGAAATCTATCACGGCGAAAACGAGCAGGCGAACATGCAGCTCAAGCTTGGCCTCGACGGGCCCGGCTCGTCGGTCGGAAATCTGACGCTCGGCTATGCGCCCTATTGGTACCCTTCGCATCGCCGCGATCACCGCGTCTTCGTCACTGGCGAGGAGCGCAGCCGCACCAACGTCACCAGGCTCAACGGTTATTTCGCCGACATCAACGGCGATTATGAGTTTGCGCTTGGGCCAGGCCGGGCGAAGCTCATCGGATTGCGCCATTGGGAGCATGAGCCGCTCGTCACCACCCAGATCCTGACCTTCGATACCACGGGGGCCGATCCAGACGGCACCCGCTTCAGCCGCGATACGCACATTACGGAGACCGTCGGCCGCGGCGAATATCATTGGAAGGGCGGCAAGAACGACTGGCAGGTGT
>JBKPOR010000199.1:0-3744 GCA_046765675.1 Pseudomonadota bacterium | reverse complement strand
GTAGAACGGATCGTAGAATCCGCCATAGCCGTACCCGCCATAGCCGTACCGGCTACGATAGAAGGGATCCTCCTGATATCGGACCTGGCCCTTGTCGATGCCATAGCCGAGCTGGACGACCATCGAAGCGGTCTGCGGGCTGCTCGCCGGCGTGTAGCCGCGCGCCTGGAGCTGCTGTGCGACGAGCCCCGCGTAGCGCTGGAATTCGAGTCCGCCGTTGCTCGCCATTCCTCCGCCGGGCACGACAAAAAAGGTTTGGCCCTGCGCCGCTGGCATAGCCTGATAGCGCGAGACGGTGCTGGTGATTGAGCTGGCGCAGGCGGAAACCCCGAGCGCTGCAACGCCGAGCAATGCTGCTGCGGCAAACTTCTTGAGACGCATGGACACACTCCCTCGAATCGGGAAACCCGTTGAAAATCAGTGGCCTTCTAACACGAAATGCAGTGAACCGTCGATGAAGCGTGACCTCAGCGCGACAGTCCGACGGCATCATAGGCGGCCGCAAGCGTAGGTGCCGCCAGCGCGCTCGCCCGTTCAGCACCGTCGGAAAGAATCTTGTCGAGCGCTGCCGGATCGCGCCGAAATTCCTCGAGCCTCGCGCGGAGCGGGGCCACCAGCGCGATCACAGCATCAGCGAGCGCGGGTTTGAACGTGCCGAAACCCTGGCCCGCGAAACGCGCCAACACCTGCTCGATGCTTTCGCCGGTGACCGCACCATAGATTCCGACCAGGTTCTTCGCCTCCGGGCGACCATCGAGAGCGGCCGGATTATCCGGCAGCGGTTCAGGATCGGTCTTCGCCTTCCGGATTTTTTGGGCGATCAAATCATCGCTGTCGGTGAGGTTGACTCGGCTCATGTCCGACGGGTCGGTCTTCGACATCTTCGAGGCACCGTCGCGAAGGCTCATTATGCGCGCCGCGGCGCCGCCGCCAATGAAGGGTTCTGGCGGCTGGAAAAGATCGACATCGAAATCGGTATTGAACTTGATCGCGATGTCGCGAGTCAGCTCGACGTGCTGCTTCTGGTCCTCGCCGACCGGCACGTGGGTCGCGTTGTAGAGCAGGATGTCGGCCGCCTGGAGCACCGGATAAGCGAACAGCCCGAGCGAGGAACCCTCGCGATTCTTGCCGGCCTTATCCTTCCACTGAGTCATCCGGTTGAGCCAACCGATCCGCGCGGTGCAGCCAAGGATCCAGGCGAGTTCGGAGTGAGCGGGTACAGCGCTGTGCGCGAACACGATCGACTTCTCGGGATCGATCCCGCTCGCAATCAGGGCGGCAGCCATTTCCCGAACGTTCGAGCGCAGCTCGAGCGGATCGAAGTCCACGGTCATGGCGTGAAGGTCCGCAAGGAAAAACAGGCAATCCGCATCGTCCTGCATCTTCACCCAGCGGAGGATCGCTCCAAGCAGATTTCCCAGGTGGAGCCCACCCGTCGGCTGGATGCCGGAAACCACGCGCATCCGGTCCCGCGTCAGCTCGCTAGGCGACATCGGTGTACGGCCTCCGGCGCCTCAGCAGCGAGCGGAGCTCCTCTTTGTCGGTCCCGCCGAGGATCCAGACGAGCGGGAAATAGACGACCATCCCGCCAACGACGATGGCGATCACTCCGGCCAGGCGATGGCCGACCGATTGGGTGAACCAACCGGCCAATCCCATTCGAATCGCGATCAGAGCGGCGACCATCGCCATTGCCGCCACGAGCTGCCGAGCGACCCGAGAGGCAAGCCATCTTTCGATCCGGAAATGGCCGCGGCGATGGAGGATGACGTAAAGGATCGCAGCGTTCAGCCATGAGCTCAGGGCGACCGCCGCCGCCAGTCCCGCGATTCCGAAGTCGAATACCCAGATCAGGACGAAGTTGAGGACGATGTTGACGACGAGCACCACCAGCGCAGTCTTGACCGGAGTGGCGGTGTCGCGGCGCGCGTAAAAGCCCGGAGTGAGCACCTTCACCAGAACATAAGCGGGCAAGCCAAGCGCCATGATCGACAGGGTGAGCGCGGTGAAATGGGCGTCGCGAGCATTGAAGCGGCCCGCCTCAAAGATCGCGGAGACGAGGGGCAAGGCGCTGGCGGCGAGGGCGAGCGCCGCTGGAAGGCAGAGCAGGAGTGCGAGTTCCGCGGCCTGGCCCTGGACCCGAGCGGCCTTGTCGGCTTCGCCAATGTCGACGTGCCGGCTGACTTGCGGAAGGATGGCCGTTCCGATCGCGGCGCCGATTACCCCCAAGGGCAATTGGTTGAGGCGGTCGGCATAATTGAACCAGCTGACGGCGCCGGTTCCGATCCGGGTCAGGAAGAAGGTGTCGATGAAGACGCTGACCTGATAGACGCCCGCGCCCAATGTCGCCGGGAGCACGACGCGCACGAACTGGCGCACTCCGGGAGTGAGGCGCGGACGGCGGATCCGCAAAGTGATTCCGGCGCGTTTGCAGGCGGCGAGAAGCAGGCCGAGCTGAAGCACTCCGCCCGCCGTCACCGCGATCGCAAGGGCCGTTGCCGTCGTCTCCCCTCCGACCCTCACGAATATCAACGCCACCAGCATTGCGAGATTGAGTAGGGCGGGAGCGAAAGCCGCGGCCGTGAAGCGCGAGATGCTGTTGAGAATTCCGGAATAAAGCGAAACGAGGCTGATCAGGAGCAAATAGGGGAAGGTGATACGGGTGAGGTCCGTGCCAAAGGCGAGCTGATGCCCGCTCCAGCCGGTGATCGCGAGGATGAAATATTTCATCAGGAGGATGAAAATCAAAGTGAAGAGGATGAGCGTCGGGAGGAAAACCGCGAGCACCTCTTCGGAAAATTTCCTCGCCTCGGCTTCACCGTTCGAGCCTTGGAGGCGCTGGCTATAAAGGGGTACGAACCCGGCCGAGAAAGCGCCTTCGCCGAACAGCCTGCGGAAGGTGTTGGGAAGGCGGAAGGCGACGTAGAAGGCGTCAGTGTAGATGCCGGCGCCAAGCACCCGCGCCATCAGCATTTCGCGGGCAAAGCCGGCGACGCGGCTCACCAAAGTGAGCCCGCCGATCGTCCCGGTTGCCTTCAGAAGATTCATGGGCCTGCCTGTCGTGCCGGTCCTGCCGGATATCAGCTTTCCGACGGGGTTTCCGTTTCAGCGTCCACTGGCGCGGTCTCCGGCTCGGCCTCGCCTTCAGCGGGCGTCTGCCCGTGCTGGGCCTGAAGCTGAGCGACATAAGTGGCGGCGAAGTCGATGGGGTCGAGAAGCAGCGGCGGGAAGCCGGTATTGGCGACGGCTTCAGCGACGACTTGACGAGCGAACGGGAACAGCAGCCGCGGTGCCTCCACGAGTAGCAGCGGCCCAAGCGCTTCGTCCGGAATGTTGCGCAAGCCGAACAGCCCCGCATAGGTCAGATCTACAACGAAATGGACGCCGTTCTCCGAACGCGCGCTAACCTCGATTTTGAGCGATACCTCATGAACGTCGTCCGCCGCTTTCTCGGCGTTGAGATGGAACTGGACGTCGAGGCTGGGCTGGACCTGCCATTGGAAGACCTGCGGCGCGCTCGGATTCTCGACCGACAAGTCTTTGATATATTGGGCGAGGGTCGCGACCTGGGCTTCCGATTGATCCTGGCCGGAGCCATTCCCCTGGTTCGATGAATCCTGCTCGGCCATCCCATTTATCCTTGTGAGTCGTGAAGGTGTTGAGGAGCCGCTTCGAGCGCGGCGCGTTTCGTCCTGGCGCCTAGCAGTCGCAATTATGGGGCGCAATGCCACCTTCGTGCGTTGG
>JBKPOR010000198.1:0-4708 GCA_046765675.1 Pseudomonadota bacterium | reverse complement strand
AGGCAATAGCGTCCGTCATGACCGCCTCACGAAGCTGGGGTGGGCCAAATTTTGCGACCGGCCGGTCCACTGCCCTCCGGGGACCAGCCCGGGATCGGGGCAATCCTCACCTTCGGTCCACTTGGTTAATAAAGGCTTACGCCGGTAGTCGAATCGGGCGGCGATCTACGACCATAAGTTGTATACTGTGGCAGAGCAGGGTGAGCGGTCCAAAACCCCTTGACGGCGTTTTTGCAATTCGCCTCGGGCCCGCATCTCAACCGACCAAAGAGCGTCGTCCTGCCGGAGCCGGGTGCCCTGGTGTTCGGCTGCCGAAATCGGGCCTGCAGCGCGCCCGACCAGGGCTCATGATCTGCCACGAGCACGAGCGCCGGACGAGCCGCATGCCGCGCCGTGGCCGACTGCCGGTAGCTCGTCGGAGTCGCCGGCCTGACTTCCCGACTCTTGGCTATTCCACGGTGACCGATTTGGCGAGGTTGCGCGGCTGGTCGACGTCGGTGCCTTTCAGCACCGCCACATGATAGGCGAGGAGCTGCACCGGCACGGCGTAGACGAGCGGCGCGATGAGCGGGTGCACTTGCGGCATTTCGATCGTGGCCATGCAGCCCTCGCCCGCTTCGGCGATGCCGTGCGCGTCGCTGATCAGCACGATCTTGCCGCCGCGCGCGCGGACCTCCTGCATGTTGCTGACGGTCTTCTCGAACAGCGGCCCCGACGGGGCGATGACGATCACCGGCACCTCGTCGTCGATCAGCGCGATCGGCCCGTGCTTCATCTCGCCCGCGGCATAGCCTTCGGCGTGGATGTAGCTGATTTCCTTCAGTTTCAGCGCGCCCTCGAAACTGTGGGCGAGAATTCCGATATGCTTCATTCCACCGTCACGCTCTTGGCGAGGTTGCGCGGCTGGTCGACGTCGGTGCCCTTCAGGACCGCGACGTGATAAGCGAGCAGCTGCACGGGAACGGCGTACACCAGGGGCGCGATCAGCGGATGAACCTCCGGCATCTCGATCGTCGCCATGCAGCCCTCGCCGGCTTCGGCGATGCCTTTTGCGTCGCTGATCAGCACGATCTTGCCGCCACGCGCGCGGACTTCCTGCATATTGCTGACGGTTTTTTCGAACAATGGCCCCGACGGCGCGAGGACGATCACCGGGACGTCGTCGTCGATCAGCGCGATCGGACCATGCTTCATCTCGCCCGCGGCATAACCTTCGGCGTGGATGTAGCTGATTTCCTTCAATTTCAGGGCGCCTTCGAGAGCCATGGGAAAGTCCGGTCCGCGGCCAAGATAAAGCACGTCCCGCGCCGGCGCGATGAGATGCGCCATCGCGGCAATGTCCTCGTCATGATTGAGCGCTGCATTGAGCGCCGCGGGAGCCTCCTGAAGGTGTGCGACAATGTCCTGCTCTTCCTCGCGGGTCAGGCGCCCGTTGGCGCGCGCGAGATTGGCGGCGAGCGCCGCAAGTACCGCCAGCTGGCAGGTGAAGGCTTTGGTCGAAGCGACCCCGATCTCCGGCCCCGCATGGGTCGGCAAAAGCAGGTCGGCCTCACGCGCCATCGAGCTGGTCGGAACGTTGACGACGACGGCAATGCGCTGCTTCTCCGCTCGCGCGTGGCGAAGGGCGGCCAGCGTGTCCGCGGTTTCGCCCGACTGACTGATGAACAGCGCGAGCCCTCCCGGCTCGAGCACCGGCTGCCGGTAGCGGAACTCGCTCGCCACATCGATGTCGACGGGCACGCGCGCAAATTGCTCGACCCAATATTTGGCGACCAGCCCGGCGTAGAAGCTTGTCCCGCACGCGACGATCGTCAGCCGGTTGACACTTTCCAGATCGGCATCGGCGACGGGCAGAGCGACCTCGCCCTCAAAGGGCCGCACGTAGCTTTGGAGAGTCTGGGCAACGACGATCGGCTGCTCGAAAATCTCCTTCTGCATGTAATGCGCGTAATTGCCCTTCTCGACCGGTGCCGAGGACGCGCCGGATTCCACGATCTCGCGCTCGACTGGGCTGCTGTTCCGGTCGAAGATCTCGATCCGGTCGCGATGGACGACCGCCCAGTCGCCCTCTTCCAAATAGGCGATGCGCTGCGTCCAGGGCGCAACCGCGATCGCGTCCGATCCGAGATAATTCTCACCTTCGCCATAGCCGACCGTCAGCGGCGCACCCATTCGGGCGCCGATGATGAGGTCGGGATGTTCGCGGAACAGGAAGGCGATGGCGAAAGCGCCGTGGAGTCGCGGAAGCATCGCCGCGACCGCGTCCTGAGGGCTCGCGCCGCGTTCCACTTCGCGAGCGACCAGATGCCCGACAACCTCGGTGTCGGTCTCGCTCTCGAAGATCCTCCCCTCCGCGATCAGCTCGTCGCGCAGCGGCTTGAAATTTTCGATGATGCCGTTGTGGACGAGCGCGACGTCTCCAACGATGTGAGGGTGCGCATTGCCCACGGTGGGGGCGCCATGGGTCGCCCAGCGCGTGTGCGCGATTCCGGTGACCCCGTGCAACGCGTCTGCAGCGAGCTCGCGGGCAAGGTTTTCAAGCTTACCTTCCGCGCGGCGGCGGACGAGCTGCCCATTTTCGATCGTGCAGATGCCGGCGGAATCATAGCCGCGATACTCGAGCCGCTTGAGGCCGTCGAAGAGCCGCTGGGCGACGTCCGTTTTTCCGACGATTCCGACAATCCCGCACATCGACCTATTCAGCCGCCTTCCGGGTCATCCGATCGCGGAAGCGGCGGGCCCAGCCTGCAATGCCTTTTTGCTCCGTGCGCTCAACGGCCAGGCTGTCGGCTTCGACGTCCTGCGTGATCACCGATCCGGCGCCAACGATCGCGCCCTCGCCGATCGTCACCGGAGCGACCAAAGCGGTATTCGACCCAATGAATGCACCCGCCCCGATCACGGTCAGGTACTTGCCGAACCCGTCGTAATTGCAGGTGATGGTTCCTGCGCCGATGTTCGCGCGATCGCCGACCGATGCGTCGCCGACATAGGACAAATGGTTGACCTTCGCGCCTTCCCCGATCGTGGCCTTCTTTAGCTCCACGAAATTCCCGACCTTGGTCTTGTCCGCTAGTCGCGTCCCCGGGCGGATCCGGGCGAACGGGCCGATGCTCGCCTTGGCACCGATGATCGCGCCTTCGATGTGGCTGAAGGCGTGAATCGTCGCTCCGTCCGCAATCTCGACTCCGGGGCCGAAGACGACATGCGGCTCGACCGTCACGTCGCGGCCGAGCTTGGTGTCGTAAGCGAACCAGACGCTTTCCGGGTCGATCAGGGTCGCGCCCTCCTCGAGCGCCTGCTCCCGCCGCCGGCGCTGCCATTCCAGTTCGAGATGCGCGAGCTCGGCGCGGCTGTTGACCCCGGCGGCCTCATAGGGATCGCCTTCGATGACAACGGCGTCGCGGCCCTCGGCGGCGGCAATATTGACGATGTCCGGAAGGTAATATTCCTGGGCTGCATTGTCGTTGCCGACTTTGCCGAGCCAGCGGAACAGATCGACCGCGCGAACGGCCATCATTCCCGAATTGCATAAGCGGACGGCGCGCTCTTCCTCGGTCGCATCCTTATATTCGACCATCTTTGCGATATGGTCGCCCTCGCCCAGGATGATCCGGCCATATTTCAACGGATCAGCCGGCGTGGAAGCCAGGACGACGACACCCGGGCCGCCGTCGCCGTTCAGGCGATCGATCATCCGAGCCAGGGTTTCAGCCTCGACGAACGGTGTGTCCGCATAAAGGATCAGGACCGGCCCGTCATAATCCTTCAGCGCCTCGGCCGCTTGCTGGACAGCGTGCCCCGTCCCCTTTTGCTGGGCTTGGACGGCTATCCCGACGTCGCGACCGGCGATCGCCGCTTCAACCTGTTCGCGACCCTTGCCGACGACGATCACGCGCTTGTCGGCGCCGACCGAGTCGACCCGATCGAGCAGATGGAGCAGCAGCGGGCGGCTCGCGATCGGATGAAGGACCTTATGCGTGTCGGAGCGCATCCGCGTCCCCTGCCCGGCGGCAAGAATCACGACTGCGAAACGGCGGGTCTCGGACATCGCCCGGAGCAATGGCATGGCGTCTTGGGAAGCGCCAGTGCCGACGCGTAGCAACTACCAGTTGGCCTAAGCCCGGTTACCGACGAACCCAACCTCTTGATATCCGCCCGCTTGATCTCGGCAAGGACCCGGTCGACGACCTCGTAGCGCGCCTCGGCATCCGGCCGCAGGTGAAGCTCGGACGCTGTGTGCATGCTTCAGAAGCGGTTCGTCAAAAAGGCAATAAAAAGGGGCGGCTCCCGCAATGGGAACCGCCCGTGCTTTCTCGGCGGAGGAACCGCCTAGAAGATGTTCATATAATATTCGTTGCCGACGAAGCCCATCTTCTGGACGTGCGCGCGCTTGGTGACCGCGAGCACCTGGTCGACAAGCTCGTAACGCGCGGTGGCGTCCGGCTGCAGGTGAAGCTCCGGGATCGGGTTCATCTGCTGGGTCACGTCGAGATACTGGCGCAGCTGCGGCTGTGTGACCGGGGTCCCGTTCCACAGGATCTGGCCGGTCGAAGATACGACCACCGTATTCTTGATCGGTTCGATCGGCGGTGGCGGCTGATTCGGCTGATTGACCGGCAGGTCGAGCTTCACAGCGTGGGTCTGGATGGGGATGGTGATGATGAACATGATGAGGAGAACCAGCATGACGTCGATGAGCGGCGTC
>JBKPOR010000197.1:0-14890 GCA_046765675.1 Pseudomonadota bacterium | reverse complement strand
GCGGCGAAAGGGGTCGCATGCTGCGGGCCCGTCAATCGCGGAGCCTTCTATTCCGGCGGCAAGCTGTTCCTGAATTTGCTCGACGGGCACACCGTCGCCGTCGATGCCAATAGCGGCCAGGAGTTGTGGCGGACGCAGGTCGCCGACATCCAGAAAGGCGAGACGATCACCATGGCGCCCCTGGTCGCCGAGGGGAAAGTCCTCGTCGGCAATTCCGGCGGCGAGATGGGGGTTCGCGGCCGGCTGACGGCGCTCGACGCATCGAGCGGCAAGATCGCCTGGATCGGTTACTCGACGGGTCCGGACAAGGACGTCCTCATCGGTCCGGGCTACCACGCGCCTTATGCCATGGACTCAGGAAAGGACCTGGGAGTGACAACCTGGCCGCCCGACTATTGGAAGATCGGCGGTGGCGCGGTGTGGGGTTGGATCAGCTACGACCCTGAAACGAAGACCATCTATTACGGGACGTCCAATCCCGGCCCGTGGAACCAGGAGCAGCGGCCGGGGGATAACAAGTTTACCGCGGGCGTGTTTGCGCGCGACATCGGAACGGGACAGGCGCGCTGGTTCTACCAAAGCACGCCGCACGACCTTTACGATCACGACGACATCAACGAGATCGTGCTCGTCGACATGCCGACACCAAAGGGCGGGCGAATTCCGGCGATGATAAGGCCGGACCGCAACGGCTTTTTCTACGTCCAGGACCGGCGCACCGGCCGGGTGCTGTCGGCCAAGCCCTATGGCTACGTCAACGTCTACAAAGGCGTCGACCTGAAATCCGGCCGAATCGTGCCCGTTGGAGGAATGGAGCCGGTGCCCGGGCGGGCGGTCCGCAACATCTGCCCGGCGGCCCCGGGCGCCAAGGACTGGAACCCGTCGGCGTTCAGCCCCGTCACCGGCCTCATCTACATTCCTCACATCAACCTCTGCATGGACATGGGCGTCAGCAACGCCAATTACATTCCCGGTACGCCCTTCGTCGGCGCCGACGTGAAGATGTACCCCGGTCCCGGCGGCAATCGCGGAGTCTTGACGGCTTGGGATCCGGTGGCCGGCCGAAAGGTGTTCGAAATCAAGGAGGACTTGCCGCTGTGGAGCCCGGCGCTGGCGACGGCTGGCGGGTTGGTCTTCTACGGAACCATGGACGGCTGGTTCAAGGCGATCGACGGCCGGACCGGCAAGCTGCTGTGGCAGTTCAAGACCGGAAGTGGAATCATCGGTCAGCCGATCAGCTACCGCGGACCCGACAACCGGCAATATATCGCGGTCCCCTCCGGCATCGGCGGGTGGGCTGGCGCCATCGTGTCCGCAAACCTCGACCCGCGCGACCCATCGGCCGCGCTCGGCTTCACCAACGCAGTCAAGGACCTGCCGAAACGCGTTTCGGCAGGGGGAATGGTCTATGTCTTTGCACTGCCGAAATAGCCTCGCCCTGGCAGCGGCCGTCGGGCTTCTGGCCGGTTGCGACCGCGATTCCCGCGATGCCCGCGGAAAGCCGCTCGGCGAAACCGTCCCCGCTCTCTCCTCGAGCCCCGACACGATCTTCCCCGGCGGATCGCAGCCAGCGCCGTTGGATCCGCGTGCCGCGGCCTATGAAGGAAACGCTTTTGCCATCGCGCAGGGGCAGTTCCTGTTCAATCACATGAACTGCGTCGGCTGTCACTCGCATGGCGGCGGCGGGATGGGTCCGGCGCTGATGGACGCCCAATGGCGCTACGGGGGGCGGATCGACCAGATCGCCGCGACCATTGCGGAAGGCCGACCGAACGGCATGCCGTCGTGGCGGGGCAAGCTCACCAATCAGCAGATCTGGCAGCTTGCCGCTTATGTGCGAACCCTGTCGGGCCAGGCCCCCAAGGATGCCGTCAGCGCGCGCGCCGACGAGCTCAGCAACACTCCCCCGCAAACCCAGACCAAGCGCGAGCCGGTCAAATCATCGGAATCGGCGCAGCAATGACTCTTCGGTCCGGCCTTGTCGGGGCCCTGCTGTTGGGGCTTGGGGGATGCTCCGGGATCCAGACGAGCCTCGGCGGGGAGGGGGCCGACGACGCGAGCTTCATCCGCCTGTTCGCGATCTTCCTCATCGTCTGCGGAGTGATGTACCTGCTGGTTCTCGCGGGCCTGGCCGGAGCTCTCGCCCGAAGGCGCGGCAACCGGCCTGGACTGACGGTCGAGAGCGCCTCGCATCATGAGAACTCACCCTTGGCCCGTTCGGCCCTGATCGGGTGGACCGCGCTGATCCTGCTGGGGCTGACCGGCCTCACTCTTGCGAGTTTCCTGGAAGACCGGTCCGCGGCAGCCAGGGCACGCAACCCACAGCTCAAGCTGAAGGTGATCGCCAATCAATGGTGGTGGGACGTCATCTACGCCACCGACGATGTGTCCAAGACCGTCCATACGGCGAACGAGCTCCACTTGCCGGTCGGGGTGGAAGCCGAGATCCAACTCAAGTCGAACGATGTCATCCACAGTTTCTGGGTCCCGAACCTTGCCGGGAAGCAGGACCTGATCCCGGGGCGCACGACCGACATCCAGCTGCTGCCCCGAAAAACGGGACTGTATCGCGGCCAGTGCGCCGAATTTTGCGGGGTGCAGCACGCCAACATGGCATTGGTCGTGACCGTCGAGAGCAAGGCGGACTTCCTCCGGTGGATGGACCAGCAACGCCGGCCGGCTTTCGCTCCCGCGAACTCGCTCGAGCTCGCCGGATATCGTTATGTCACCACCCGCGAGTGCGGCAGCTGCCACAATATTTCGGGGACTTCCGCAGGCGGCCAGGTCGGCCCGGACCTCACGCATTTCGCCAGCCGGCGCACCATCGGCGCCGGCACTCTGCCGATGAGCAGCGGCAACCTCTACGGGTGGGTCGCGGACCCCCAATCGCAAAAGCCCGGCAACCAGATGCCGACGATCGGCCTCGCTCCGAATGACCTTCACGCCGTCGTCGCTTACCTCGAGCGCCTGAAATGAAGCCGCCGGCCAAAGGTCGCCCGCGCCGACGCGAGACACATCGCGTGATGCGCGACGGGCCCGACCTCACCGGCGCCGATCTCGAAGCCCGGTTGGAAGCGACCTGGGGGCGGCCACCGGGCCTGATCGGCTGGCTCGCGAGCGTCGACCATAAGGAAATCGGGCGGCGCTACATTATCACCGCGCTGGCGTTCCTCGCGATCGGCGGCCTGATGGCGCTCCACATGCGGTTGCAGCTGATGTTTCCGGACAATGACACGATGGGGCCCGGACTCTTCAATGAGACCTTCACGATGCACGGCACGACGATGATGTTCCTGTTCGCCGTGCCCGTGATGCAAGGCGTGCAGATCTACCTTACTCCGGTCATGGTCGGAACTCGGGCAATGGCGTTCCCGCGACTGACGGCATTCAGCTTTTACCTGTACCTGTTCGGCGGCTTGTTCCTGTGGGGGGCGCATTTCCTGCGGTTCGGGCCGGACAACGGCTGGTTTTCCTATGTCCCACTTGCCGGGCCCCAATACGGCATCGGCAAGCGCTCCGACGTTTGGGCTCAGACGATAACCTTCACCGAGGTCGCCGCCTTGGCGGTGGCCGTGACTCTCGTTGCGACCATCCTCAAACAGCGCGCTCCGGGAATGACCCTGGCGCGGATGCCGATCTTCGTTTGGGCCACGCTCGTGACGTCGCTGATGGTCATTTTCTCTATGCCCGCGGTCGCGCTCGTTTCGAGCCTGCTCCTGTCGGACCGCCTGGTGGGAACGCAATTCTTCAACCCCGTCGAGCACGGCGATCCGCTGCTCTTCCAGCATCTCTTCTGGTTCTTCGGGCACCCGGAAGTGTACATCATCTTCCTTCCGGCGACGGGCTTCGTCAGCGAGATCGTCGCGACCTTCTCGCGCCGAGCCATCTTCGGCTACCCGATCGTCGTCCTGTCGCTTGTGGGCACCGGAATCCTCTCCTTCGGCCTGTGGGTCCATCACATGTTCGCCACCGGCCTCCCGCGGGTGGGCTACAGTTTCTACACGGCGGCGAGCATGGCGGTGTCGATCCCGACCGGCCTGCAGATTTTCTGCTGGATCGCGACGATGTGGGACGGGCGTCCGCGCCTCCAGGTGCCAATGCTCTATGTCGTCGGTTTCATCGTCACCTTCGTGATCGGCGGATTGAGCGGCGTCATGATCGCGGCCGTGCCGCTCGATCTCCAATTGCACGACACTTACTTCATCGTCGCCCATTTCCATTACGTCCTGATCGGCGGAGCGGTTTTCCCGCTGCTCGGCGCGATCGCTTATTGGTATCCAAAGTTCACCGGCCGCCTGATGTCGGAGCGCCTCGGCAAGATCAGCTTCTGGATCATCTTCCTCGGCTTCCAGCTCACCTTCTTTCCAATGCATATCGCGGGCCTGATGGGCATGCCGCGCCGGGTCTACACCTATCCGGCCGGGATGGGCCTCGAGCTTCCCAACCTTCTCTCCTCGATCGGTTCCGCAGTGGTCGCGACGGCGGTGCTCCTGTTCGTCGTCAACATGGCGATCTCCTTCTGGTCGGGCCGCCGTGCAGGCCCCGATCCGTGGGATGCGCCGTCGCTGGAATGGGCCGCGGAATCCCCGCCGCGCTGGTATAATTTCGCTCATCTGCCGGCGGTCGAGAGCCGAACCCCGCTGTGGGACGGCGGGTCCGAATTGGCGGTCGTGCACGGCCTCCGGGTCGATGACCGCGAGCTGCTGCTGACCAGCGTTGTTTCCGCTGCTCCGGACGTTCGCGAGCCGAGCGCCGTGCCGAGCATATGGCCGTTCATTTCGGCCGTCGCAGTCACGATCACCTTCATTTCTTCGGTATTCAGCCCGTGGGGGCTCGTCGTCGGCGCGGTGCCGGCCGGGATCGCGCTCATCGCCTGGTTCTGGCCCAAGACGCCGGGTCCTCATCCTGAGCCGCAGATCACATGATTCGCCCCCCGACCTTCACCCTGGATCTCGCCAAGCTGCCGGACCACGCCTTCAGCCACCGGAGCCTGACCTGGTGGGGCGTCGTCGGCTTCATGGTGATCGAAGGCACGGCCTTCGCGCTTGCCATTGCCGCTTACTTTTTCCTGATGAGCCACGAGCAGCATTGGGCTCCCCAGCCCTGGCTGCCGCCGGGTCTTGTCGCCGGAAGCCTGTTCACCCTCGTCCTCCTCCTCAGCGAGATCCCGAACACGATGGTGAAACGGGCCGCGAATGCGAACGACCTGGGCGCGGTGCGACATCTCCTGATCTGGATGACGGCGATCGGCGGATTGCTGCTGGTGATTCGCGGCTTCGAATTCAATTCATTGAACGTGCTTTGGTATTCCAACGCCTACGGCTCGATCATCTGGGCGCTGCTGGTTCTGCACACGACCCACGTTGCGACGGACTGGTTCGACACGATCGTTTTGTGGCTCTTGATGCGAACCTCGCACGGCGAAAGTCCCCGGCGCCTCGTCGATACGGATGAGAACGCACTCTACTGGCGCTTCGTGTGGCTGAGCTGGATCCCGATCTACCTGCTCATCTACTGGGTGCCGAGGCTGTTCCGGTGAAACGATCGAGCGAAATCGCGGACCTGGCGATGCCCTGGGCCGGGCTCGTCATCGGACTCGCCGCCCTCATTATCGCTCACCAGTTCGGATCCGACGGCATGTTCGACCATTGCCTGTCGGTTAGCCCCGGCCCGCTGCTCGTCATCTCTGCGTTGGCGATCCTGGCCACGATCGGTGGCGCGTTCCTCTCGTGGCGCGTGTTCAACAAGGATGCCGAAGGGCAGGCGAGGAAAGTGATCGCCGCGGTCTCCGTCGGGGCCTCGGCGCTGTTCCTCTATGCGATGATCCTGCCGATGATCGCGTCCCTGGTGATACCGCCATGTTTCCAGTGATCCGGCCGATGCTCGCAATCGCGGCGCTGTCGACGGCCTCCGTCGCGTCCGCTCATGCCGGGAAGCATCCGGACCGTGCGGGCTGGACCTTTGATCCATGGGTGACGATTCCGTTGGCTCTTTTTCTCATCCTGTTCCTTGTCGGCCGCCAGCGCCTCATGCGCCGCTCCGCATATGCATCGCGGTCACCGTGGCTCTTCCTCGGCGGTTGGACGGCGCTAACCCTCGCGCTGGTATCGCCGCTCCATGAAGGCGGCGAACACAGCTTCACCCTGCACATGATCGAACATGAGCTGATCATGCTCATTGCGGCCTTCCTGCTGGCCGCTTCGCAAGCGGGCGGGATTCTGGCCTGGGGGCTTCCGGCCGCGACCCGGCAATGGCTCGGCGGAAGCTGGAAGGCACCCCTCGCGAGGCTTTGGCGCCAGCTAACCGAACCGATGACGGCTACCGTCATCCAAGCCGTCGTCATGTGGGTCTGGCATGCCCCGACCTTGTTCGATCGAGCGCTCGAGAGCCGGGGCTGGCACATTGCCCAGCATTTGAGCTTCATCGTCGCATCGCTGCTGTTCTGGTGGGCTATGATCTATCCGAGGCGCGGAGGCTATTTGCTGTCGGCGGCCTGCCTGTTCCTGACATCGTTGGTCGAAGGCGCTTTGGGCGCACTGATGGCCCTTTCCCAAAGCCCCTGGTACTCGGCCTATGCTGCAATGGGACTTTCCGGGATCGGCCTTGATCCGGTCACCGACCAGCAACTTGCCGGACTTGTGATGTGGATCCCGGGAGGGGTCGCTCACGGAGCCGCCGCATTGTGGCTTCTTCACCGGTGGCTAAGCAGCGAGGGCGGTCATGCCATACGTGTCCGCTAGCAAGAGCGCGGGGATTATTCTCGTCATCGCTGTCGTGGTTTTTGCGGCGGGCGCGATCTTCAACACCGTCAGCGACCGCAACGATATGCGCGTTCATGCCGCAGCGGCCACGGGCGGCAATCCTTCCCGCGGGGAAGCGATGTTCATCCAATATGGGTGCGGAGCCTGCCACCGCCTGGCGCACGTTCGCAAAGCGAGCGGGGCGGTGGGCCCGTCCCTCGATGGAGTTGCGGTTCGCGCGATGATCGCCGGAAAGATCGCCAATTCACCCGACAATCTCGAACATTGGATCCGCGATCCGCAGGCGGTCAGTCCCGGAACGGCGATGCCGGACCTCAATGTCGGGCAGCGCGACGCGCGCGACATCGCAGCCTTCCTGTACACTCGGACGGATTAGCGGTTCACCAGATATCGTTGATCGTTGCCGCGATCGTCAGCAGGCACGTAATGATGACGGCGACCAATGCCCAGCTGGCCCACTTTGGCCAGAGCAGCTTTTCGGAATTCTGCATCGGTCGGCAAACGCGAAACCTGTCATGCCGGTTTCTATTTTCGTCGTCGGGGATTGGATTTTCCCGATGTCTTCTTCGAATTCGGCGCCACGACGACCGCGTCCCGATCGATCCGGCGCACCTCCTCCCACGCGATCCGCCGGCCTTTCTTGTGCGCGGTCCACCGTTCAATGAGGCTGCCCGGGCCGCACATCAGCGCCGTCACTCGCCGGCCTTCGCAATGCACTTCGTGAACCCGCCCCAGTTTCTCGCCATCGAGCGAGCGCACGATCTTATCGCGTAGATCGGACAGCCGAATCACAGGGCGCCCTTTCGGGGAATCCACCCGCCGGCCCGCTCATCGCTCCTGCCGAGGCCGAGCGCTTCGCCCGGGCATTCGAGCTGCACGGTGGCGCCGATGGTGCGGATTTTTTCAAACGGCACTCGAACGATGCGATCGCCGGCGGCCTTCCGTACGAACCAGAACATCCAGCGAGGCATTCGGCCTTCGTAGGCCCCGGGCCCGACGAGCAAGGCCTTGAGCTTCAGCTCCCTGGTGCCGCTGAACTCGACATCGTCGACGATGCCGCAATATTTTCCTTCGCTGTCGAGGAGCGGGAGGTCGAGCAGCTCGCTGACCAGTTTGATCGGGGCGTTGGGGGTCATCCGTTCCCGCCCGATGTCAGGAAAAACAGCGGAAGCGCGGCAACCGCCGCAGCGGTTACGATCGCGAAATAGAGCCAGCCGAGACCCTTCGCGAGCATATGGTTCGCATACTGGCCCATGAGCTTCCTATCCCCAGCGAGAAGCAGGAGGGGCAGGTAGGTGAGCGGCAGCACCAGGATCGAGAAAAGAACGGCGAACTCGACGAGCGTCATCACATCGACGCCGGTCAGCACGATCGCCAGCGCCGCAACGAACAGAACCACCCACGTGATGGTGAATCGCGGGGCTTCCCACGGCTTCTTGTGGCGACCCCACCTCCAGCCGAAGAATTGTGCGATCGAATAAGCATTGGCGAGGCATGTCTCGACGGCCGCACCGGCAACCGCGAAGAACATTCCCATCAACGCGAGGATCATTCCCCATTTGCCGAAGGGAATCGCGGCCTGCAGCGCCGCCGTTCCGGGAATCTCCGGATCGACGTCAACGGGTCCGAACAGCTGCGCGGAATTCGACAGGATCGCGACGGCCAGGATCGAACCGAGGCCCATTCCGATGATGCTCGTCATCCGGTTGGTGAGCATGTCCTTGGGAGTCCAGCCTTCCTCGATCCCGCCGGACGAATAAAAATAAACCTCATACGGGAACATGACCGCGCTGATGATGGCGACGGTGAAATAAGCGAAGGTCAGCAGCTCCTTAGTGCTGAGGCCCTTCGGCACCTGCGGGACGAATCCGCCCGCGATCTTCCCCCATGGCGGATCATTGGCGACGAGGGCGACCGCGAACACGATCATGAACAATCCGAGCAGGCCGTAGGTCCGCTCGATCCATTCGAACGGCAGCACCCAGATCGACACCAGGAGAACAATCGTCAGTGATACGGCGAGGAGGAAATAGGGCGCTCCCGTGAGGTAATTGAGGATGAGTGCGACGCCGCCGATCTCCGCCGCGCAGGTGATCAAATTGCTGATGATCGAAGCGGAAAGGACGACCAGGCCGAGCTTTAATCCGAGGCGGTGGCGCATAAGGTTGAAGACGGGTTGCTTGGCGACCGCGGCGACGCGCCCGCTCATTTCGGAAAAGGTCATGATCCCGACCGTCGCCACGGCGAAAACCCAGATCAAAGCATAGCCGAATGTCGATCCGGCCTTCGCAGCGAAGACGAGCTCGCTGATGTCGACGAACCCGCCGACGGCGGTCATGATGCCGAGGGTCAGCTCAAGCGGATTCAAGCTTGTCCTCGATCTTCTTCAGGGCGTGCGCGTGCAAACGAAGATCTTCCGGAGCCGCGTCCGGAGGCTCGGCGAGAAGGGCCTTCATTTCCTTGCCGTAAGGCGAATCCGTCAAGGTCAGGGACGCGACCGAAGTTTGGATGCCGTCGCTGAGCCAGGCGTGCATCGAATCGACGTAGGTCGCGGTTAGCTTGCCGTCGTTCGCCTGCTCGTTGATTAGCGCCCATTCGGCAGCGAGCGAGCGGGCCTGCTTAATGTACTGGAGGTCGGACTGCGGCGCGCTCGAGCAGCCCCAAAGCACCAGAAAAACCAGCGAACGCCGCAACATAGAGCATCAACCAAGGCTCGGGCATGCTGTTCCGCTGGGCTTCGAGCGGCATCCTACGGAAGGCCTGGTCCGAAAAAATGGACTCCAAAGCGGGTTAAATCATCGTCAATCCGGCACTAACCTTCTTCCTTTCGAGAAAATTGGTCAGCGTGGGTGTTGTGCCGGGATGAAGGGAAGCGCGACCATGCTCAAGCCGCGACCTCGTCGGGATCACGCACATTCCCCTAATCTGTCGGTAATGGTGCATCGAAGTTCAGGGAAAACGACCTGGGCGACGATGACGCGCTTATGGTACGACGGATGTGAAATCGCCTCGGCGGATCAGTTCGACGCCGGCGAGCATGTCGAAGTCGCGATCGGCAGGATGGGACACATCCGTGCGCGCGTCACCGCACACACGGACGGGATCGTATTCATTCGTTTCGACGAAGAATGCCCTGTCTAGAAACGAAAAGGGCCCAGTCTTTCGACCGGGCCCTTCGAAACGAATAGCGGATATCCGCTTAGAGCGCGTTCGCGGCGTTATTGAACGTCGTGCCCAGGCTGCTGCCGATCCTCGACATCGCACCGATAGCCGCAACGGCGATGAGGGCCGCGATCAGACCGTATTCGATGGCGGTCGCGCCCTTGCTGTTCAGAAAGATTTTTACCAACTTGCTCATAGCCAAACTCCTTTGAGAGAGAGGCGGCGAAAATCGCTCCGAAGCGTAAAATAACGGTGAAGACGAAAGGTTACCCAGCCGCCTTTATTATTTGACAGGCCATTCAACTTTAGTCGGAGGGCTGTCGTGCTCTTCGTCGGACGTGTCGGGAACCGGCATGAGTAGCGGTCGACGGATCGACTTCTGCTTGGAAATCTCGCGGAGTCGATTGAGGGGTACGGGCTTTGTCATTCGGGGCCTTCCCGCTCTTCCGGCTCGTTCGGAGCGGGTGGTTCCTCGAGATCGCGCGAAGTTCCGGACCGGGTGCGATTGGTAATCGCCATCAGCCGGATCGCGGCGGCGTCGTCGTCCGCCGATCGCTCGGTTTCTTTAGCCTTGAATAGCCTCATGAGCGGTGCCCCCCTTCATTGCCACCGTCACGCCAGCTGCACGTGTACCGCTCTATATCTTGACGAAATACGAACGGGGTCAGCCGAGGGGATAGCTGACGATCTCCTCATAGTGCGCGCCATGGCGGGAAAGGCGACTTTCGAAGAGGGTGAATGTGTCGACCTCGAAGGGTTCGGAAACGAAACCTCGACGCCGGTCGAGGAAGTCGCCGACTTCACGGGTGCGTCGGCCTTTCCACCGCGCCAGGGTGATGTGCGGGTGGAAAGCCCGGCGCTCGGGCTCCAGCCCAATATGCTGGCAGACGCGCTCTACCTTGGCGGCGAGCGCGGCGAGCGGCTCCTTGGGTTCGACCCCGGCCCACAGGGCGCCGGCATTACGATGATCGAATGAGCCGAGACTCTTGATGCGTCCTGTGAAGCGCGGCGCTCGTACACGGCCGAGCGCATCGGTGAGATCCGCCGCCACGTGACGGTCGACTTCGCCGATGAATCGCAAAGTGAGGTGCAGCTGTTCGTCATTCTGCCAACGGAAGTCCGCGCTGTCGTCCATGACGTCGATCAGGAGGTCCCGGATTGGTTCTGGCGGGCGGATTGCGACGAACAGGCGGTGCATGCCTAAAGCTTATCCCCAAGCGCGGAAATCCATCCGCGCGCGATCGACGACATATCCGCGGGGAGGTCGTCTCTCCGACGCTCGATGATCGCTTCCACTTCCCATGACCAGCGGTGCGGATGATAGCGCACGTCGCGAACGACGAGCAGCGAGGCGAGGTCGCGCTTGAAGTCGGGGCGCTCCTCGAGCTCGGCGGCGAGCCGGACCTCGCCGTGAGACGTCATTCCGATCTCCTCGCGAAGCTCGCGAAGAACGGCGTCGCGCGGATCTTCATCCTCGGCCCTCCCTCCGCCCGGGAGACGCCATCCGGGGGCGTAGCGCAGCCGGACGAGGATCACCTTGCGTTCCGGCGTGAGCGCCAGTGCATGCGCTCCGAACGTCCGCGGACGCCGAACGAACCAGTTCAGCTTCAGCAGCGAGTGGAGCGCCGTCAGGAGGAGCCGAAGGATCGCGTTCACCTCCGTGCCTATGCACCCGGCGCGCGCCGGGTTCCAATCGTGCGCGGGCAATGCCACACTCGCTCCGTGGGGGTGAGGCGATGGGCTGGACGAGCAAGCTCAGCTTGGAACAATATGAGGCGCTGCTGAAACCTTTGTCGCAAGAGACGGCGGCAATGGCGCGGTGGGTTGCCGAGACGGGCCAGAGAGTCGTGGTCCTGTTCGAAGGCCGCGACACGGCCGGCAAGGGCGGGTCGATCGACATGATCGCGCGAATGCTGAACCCGCGCCAATGCCGAGTCGCCGCGCTGCCCTCGCCAAGCGACCGCGAGCGGTCCCAATGGTATTTCCAGCGTTACATCGAGCATCTTCCCGCAAAGGGGGAGATCACGCTGTTCGACCGCAGCTGGTACAATCGGGCGGGGGTCGAACGGATCATGAGCTTCTGCACCGAGGCCGAGGCGGACTCGTTCCTCCAGGCCGTGCCCGAGTTCGAGCGGCACCTCGTCGAGGATGGAATATTGCTGTTCAAATACTGGCTGTGCTGCGACCAAGCCGTGCAGGAAGAACGCTTCCTCAACCGGGTGCGTAATCCGCTCAAAAGGTGGAAGCTGTCGCCGGTCGATATCGAGGCGCGCAACCTCTATGAGGCCTACACCGAGGCTCGCGAGCGAATGTTGCGGGCGACCCACACCAAACATGCGCCCTGGACTTTGGTCGATTTCAACGACCAGCCCGTTGGCCGCCTGACCCTGCTCCGCGACCTGCTGGACCGGATGCCGGACACGGACCTGCCGCTCGCCGCGATCCCGTGGTCGGACCTTCCGGGAGAACCGCTCAAGGAGCGCTATCAAGTGCTCCAACCGATCTCCAGCTACGAAATTCCGGAGTAACCGAGATGCGCGCGACCAAGCTGCTCGTACGATTGACCGTCTATTACGTGGTGATCGGCATTCTGGTGTTCGCGGCCCTGAAACTATGGCCCGCCAGCCGCGGCTATCTGCCGATCGGCGGGGTCGAGGCGTTGATTAACCAGCCGTCGAAGAGCCCGCTCGAAGCAAGCGACATGATCCGCGCCTCACATGTCGGCAACCTCGGTCAGAGCCTGTTCTGGCTGGTGGTCGCGATCATCGGCGCGCTCCTCGCATCGCTTCCCGTCAGCTGGGTCTACATGGGGGTTCGCGACGACGAGGAATATGACCAGTCGCTGATCAACACGATCATCATCTTGCCGATGGTGGTCACTGGCATCGTCATCATCGTCCAGAATTCGCTTGCTTTGGCCTTCTCGCTCGCCGGGATCGCGGGAGCCGTGCGATTTCGCAATTCGCTGAAGAGTTCGGGCGACGCCTTGTTCATCCTGCTTGCGGTAGCCATCGGGCTTTCGGCAGGCATCGGCGCGGTCGAGCTCGCGGCGGTCGTCACCATCGCCTTCAATTATTGCTTCCTCGCGCTGTGGATCACCGAATTCGGCGAACGCAAAGGCATGAAGCGCTATTTCGCCGATTACGACCCCGATCGCGTTCCACCCGAGCTGGTGCCCCCGCCATCGGCAAGATCGGTAAAGCCCAAGCCTATCTCACGCAGCGCTTCAGCAGCGCCGCGACGTCCGCGTCCGACGAAATCTGCCTGAAGAAACCGTCGAGATAGGACTGGGCGCGGGCGATCGTCTGAGGCTGCAGGCCGGGCGTCGACGCCAAAGCCGCGAGCAATTGCGGGCGCATGGCCCGCATCTGCGCGGCAACCGCAGAGGCTTCGACATTGTGCATGCAATAGCCGGCGTAGAAGCGCTGGCGGACGTCGTTGATGTGAAGCACGTCCGGCGGCGTCGCGTAAGGCGTATCGACGAGCCCGGAGAAATCGAAGTCGTACGGGACCGGGATCACCGCGCCGGACCCAAGCCCGAGCGCTCCGACCAGCTTGGCGTTGTGGCAGCAATAGTCGCCCTTCGGCCCGGCGCGCATCGACCAGTCGTGATTGCCGATCATGTGCTGGAACATGGCGTAGCGCGCGGCGCCCGCCGCACTGAGGCTGGTCACCGGGATCAGCTCTGGCGCGTGCAATTCCTTGAGCCCGTTACGCTTCGCTACGTCGCTGGTGTCCTCCAGGAAGTAGCCAAGACGCCGGACGTAAGATTTCCCGTCGGGCTGGCGATAATCGATGTCGGCAAGGCGAACCCGGAAGCTGAGCGGCGTCAGCTGCTGGTACATTCGGTAGGCGGCATATTCGAGCAACAGATATTGCTGGAACGATTCCGAGTTGCGGCAATGGGTGACGAGTTTCAGTCTCTTCTGGCCGGCGAAGAGCGACGTTGCCGGCGGCGGCCGGATGAACTCGACGCGAATCGGCGGAAAGCCGCAGATCCCGGAATCGCGCCGGGTGATCCCGCGCACCGCAAGGGCCACCGGCAACACTTCCGCGCCGATCGTCAACGTCCCCGGCCGCGCGTCCGACGACCGGTTGCGCACCAAGGTCGAGATCGGACCCTGAATCGCGATGTGAATCGTATCTTCGGACGCGAACAAAGGCTTGGACGGCGCGGCCGTGGCGGGCACGGCAAACAGCAGCGAAACGACCAAGAAGATCGTCCTCATTGCGCCGTCCTGCGTACTGTGTGGGGGATGGCCCGGCCGCCGACGAGCTCGAGCCAAGTCAGCGGGCCCCCGTAGAAACGCGAAATGCCCGTATCGATGCGGATCAACCGCCCGTCGTTCGCGATTGCAATCCCGGTGGGACTCGGCGTGTGGCCGATCACCAACCGCCTCGCGCCATATGCGGCGAGCACAGCTGCCAGCTCCTGGTCGGAGGTGGCGCGCGCACCAGGCACCGCGGCACGCCTGGCCTCGGCATCGGCGTCGCGGCCGACGAGGCCACGGTACCAGAGGGGCCCGAGCGGATCGTTGAGTATCGAATCGGGGCGGTCGTCGGACGCGCCCATGGCCAGGGCGACGCGGCGGTTGACCTCCTCGATCGAAAGTTTCGAATATTCGGCGCTGATTCCGCCATGGACGAACAAGGTGTCCCCGACCCTGACGATGGCCGGGTTCCTAGTCGCCCAGCGGCCGAGCTCTCCGTCCGGCGTCCACGCGAGGCGATGCTCGACCCAGCCGAGCGGAGTCGCGGCGATCCAGGCGTCGTGAATGGCGGCGGCGGTGAGCGAAGGATTCTTCGCGCGATAGGAAGCCTCGATCGCGGCCTTGTTCGTCCCATAGGCTCGCTCCCGTCGCTCGCGCGACCGCGCATCAACGAAAGCGGCGAACTCGCCCGCCGTCGTATATCGCAGGTCACCGAGAAGGTTCATCGCCTCATGGTTGCCGAGTACGACCACGACT
>JBKPOR010000196.1:0-12694 GCA_046765675.1 Pseudomonadota bacterium | reverse complement strand
ATTCCACGCCGCGCATGATGCCATGCTGTGTATCGCCAATTCGGAATATGTGGAAAGCGCGGATCGGGTTACTTCCTCGCCCGAGGCCTGGCTGAAAGACGGCGCGGCGATGGCCGAGCTGTTCTCAGACCTGCCCGAGGCGCTCGCCAACACCGCCGTGATAGCGAAGCGCTGCGCGGTCGGGGCGCCGCAGCGGCGGCCGATCCTCCCGCGGCTCTCGGACGACGAGGACGAACAGCTCCGGCGGGACGCCCGGGACGGCCTCGTCCAGCGGCTCAAGGGCCGTGAATCCGAAGAGTTGGAACAATATTCCAAGCGTCTCGAATATGAGCTCGAGGTGATTACCGGCATGGGTTTTGCCGGCTACTTCCTGATCGTCGCCGACTTCATCAAATGGGCGAAAACGAATGACATTCCGGTGGGTCCAGGCCGCGGATCCGGCGCTGGTTCGGTTGTCGCCTGGGCGCTGACCATCACCGACCTCGATCCGATCGCCCTCAACCTTCTCTTCGAGCGTTTCCTCAATCCCGAGCGCGTATCGATGCCCGACTTCGACATCGATTTTTGCGAAACCCATCGCGACAAAGTCATCAGCTACGTCCAGGGGAAATACGGCCGCGACAAGGTCGCCCAGATCATCACCTTCGGCCGGTTGAAGGCGCGCGCAGTCCTCAAGGATACGGGCCGAGTCCTCCAAATGCCCTACGGCCAGGTCGATCGGCTCGCGAAGCTCATCCCCAACCACCCGACCGACCCCTGGACGCTAGAGCGTTCGCTGAACGGAGTATCGGAGCTCGCCGCCGAATACCGCGACGACGCCGATATCCGGCGGCTGTTCGACCTTGCCATGAAGCTCGAAGGCCTGCCGCGGCACGCTTCGACCCATGCCGCGGGCGTGGTGATCGGTGATCGCCCGCTGGATGAGCTCGTCCCGCTCTATCGCGACCCGCGCTCGGACATGCCGGTCACTCAGTTCGACATGAAATATGTCGAGGCGGCGGGTCTGGTGAAGTTCGACTTCCTGGGCCTCAAGACGCTGTCGGTGCTCAAGGAAGGCAGGCGCCTTCTCGCCGAGCAGGGTGTCGAGGTCGATTTCGACACGCTGCCGTGGGATGACCCCGCGGTCTACGAGCTGATCCAGCGCGGCGATGCGGTCGGCGTGTTCCAGCTGGAATCGGAAGGGATGCGCCGGACTCTTGCCGCCATCCGCCCGTCGAGCTTCGGCGATATCATCGCCCTGGTCGCCCTCTATCGGCCCGGTCCGATGGACAACATCGGGATGTTCGGCGATCGCAAGAACGGCCGCGCCGCGATCGAATATCCGCATCCGTTACTCGAAGGAATCCTCGCCGAAACCTACGGCATTTTCGTCTACCAGGAGCAAGTGATGCAGGCGGCGCAGGTGCTCGCCGGCTACTCGCTCGGCGAAGCGGACCTCCTGCGGCGGGCGATGGGCAAGAAGATCCAGTCGGAGATGGACGCTCAGCGCGCCCGCTTCGTCGAAGGCTGCGCGACCCACAACCAGATTCCGGCCGCGAAGGCGAACGAGCTGTTCGACACGATCGACAAGTTCGCCGGCTACGGTTTCAACAAGAGCCACGCCGCGGCCTACGCGCTCGTTGCCTACCAGACGGCCTGGCTCAAGGCCCACCACCGCGCTGAATTCTATGCGGCCTCGATGAGCTTCGACATGGCGCTGACCGACAAGCTTGGAGTCTTCGTCGAGGACATGCGCCGGGGAGGGATCGAGTGCCTCCCGCCCGACATCAACGCCAGCAACGCCTTCTTCACGGTCGAAGACGGTTCGGTCCGCTATGCGCTTGGTGCGCTGAAGGGCGTCGGCGAGAAGGCCATGGAGGCGCTGGTCGAGGAGCGCGAGCGGGGTGGGCCGTTCGCCAGCCTAGAGGATTTCGCCGCGCGGATCGACCCACGCCTCCTCAACCGCCGTCAGCTCGAAAGTCTCGCCGGAGCCGGTGCCTTCGACGGCCTCAAGCCTGACCGCCCGGCGGTGTTTGCAGCAGCGGAGACGATCCTCGCCCACGCCGCGAGCGCCCATGACCAGCGCGAAAGCGGCCAGGCGGGCCTGTTCGGGGTAAACAGCGCTGAAGCCGCGCCGATCCGGCTTCCGCGCGATGCTTCATGGACTGTCGCTCAGCGCATGGCAGCCGAGCGTGACGCCTTCGGCTTCTATTTCTCGGCCCATCCGGTTGATGCCCAGAAGCATTTGCTCGCGGCGCACAAAGTGAAGACGTTCGCGGAAATCGCCGAGCTACGCATTTCTGAGGGTGAGCGGCTGAGCGCAACCATGGCCTGCCTCGTCGAGGAAGCGCGGTGGCGAACTTCGGCGCGTGGCCGCCGCTATATGATCGCCAATCTCAGCGACAGCTCGGGCCAGTTTACCGCAACCGTTTTCGACGACGAGCCGTGCGAGGCGCTCGAGACCGCGGCTCGGGCGCAGGCCTGTGGGCTGCTGAGCGTGGAACTCGACCGGCGCGCCGGGGATGAAACTCCGCGGGTGACGGTCAAGCGCTTCCAGTCATTGGAATCGCTGGCGAAGCGCACCCGGCTCGAAATGACCGTCCGTCTCGAATCATCCGATCTCGTTCCGAGTGTCGGTCGCGAGCTTGCCGAAGCCCGTGGCGGCAACGGGATCGTACGGTTCGTCGTGCCCTTGTCGAAGGGCGGTCAGGCAGTCGTCCTCGCCGGCCGCGATTTCGCGCTCGATGGTGAGCTCGCCGCGCGCATTTCGCGGATCACGGGGGAAGGCACGGTCGACCTTGGAGCGCAGGAGCCGCCGAGGCTGGCCCTCGTCGGTTAAGCCATCCAAAAGCCGTCGCGGTTCACGAGGCTGGTGATTTCCGCGTTCTGCTCCTCGTTCATCGCATTCTTGAACTTCGGGAAGACCTGTTCCTCTTCCATGTGCGCATGCTCGGAGACGAGCTGGCGGAACTCGCGGATCTTCTCCAGCCAGTTCGGCGATTCCGGTCCCATCTTGTTCAGTTCGTAGATGAACGTCTTGATGTAGCCGTGCTCGCTTTCGAGATTGTCGGCATCCGCCGTCTCATTGGCTTCGCGCAGCGCCGGATAGACGACCATCTCTTCCTGGTGAGCATGTTTGTCGAGCGCGTGGGTCAGCTTCATCAGTAGCATCTTGCGTTTGAAGGTCTGGGTCTCGTCCGTCGCAAGCATCTTGTCGAAGACGGCGAGCGCCATATCATGCTCGGCGGCGAGGATCTCGTCCCAATCGCCCGCCTGTGCTTCGAGACCCTGCATCAGCGCCTTGCGGCCGAAATTCGCCGCAAAGCCGAACGCGGCTCCGGCAAGCGCGGCGCCGAGCAATGGTCCGGCATTGTCGCTCCACGAAAAAGCGCTTCGGTTGTTTGACGAGCTTCGAGTCTGGGTACGCGTGGCCATGAAAACCTCCCTGGACCTGGTCGCCTGTTCAACGGTCAGGACCGGGCCTGCGTTCCTGTCTGGAACGCGCTGAAGACACCGCTCGGCGCGACGTTCAAAGCTGGTTCTGAGGTTCCTGCGGCTGTTCGGCGGGAGGGGGCGGTTCAACCGCATTCGTCGGCATGGCCGGAGCCGGTTCGGCACCATTGACCGGCTCCTCGACAGCCTCCGGCGGTGCCTCGACCGCATTTTCGATGGGAGGCAGCGGCTTCGGGCTTTCATATTCCTCGCCGGGCAGCGGGCGCGGCTTCTTGGTCACGGCGGGCGGAGCCTTGTTTGGCGGCGCGGACGTTCCCTTGTAGACACAGGTATCGAGCCCGTCGCGGGCAACGACTCCGATCCGCGCGTCGATCGTATTGCCGTAACGGCGGGTGAAGCCCTTGGGCGCGACGACGCCGCGCTTCTTGGGAAGCGGAAGGACCGCCGCGATCCGCGCCGCTTCGACCGCGCTCATCGCGCTGGCGTCATGGCCGTAATAACGCTCTGATCCGGCATTGACTCCGTAGGTGCCGATGCCCGTCTCGGCATTGTTCAAATAGACCTCCATGATTCGGCGCTTGCCCCAGAGGTGCTCGATCAGGAAGGTGAACCAGGCTTCGACGCCTTTCCGCGCATAGCCGCCGCCGTTCCATAGGAAGGTTGTCTTCGCCGTCTGCTGGCTGATCGTCGACCCGCCGCGAATCCGTCCGCCCGACGCATTGCGCTTCATCGCATCTTCGATCGCTTCGAAGTCGAAGCCGTTGTGCTGGCAAAACTTGCTGTCCTCGGCGGCGATCGCGGACCGGACCATGTCGCGGTCGATTTGGCTGATCGGCATCCAATCCTTGTGCAGACCCCGGCCGGCAAAAACATCGCCGAGCATGGTGACGGTGATCGGCGGCGGAACGAAGCGATAGAGCCCGACCCACAGAACGGAAATGATGAAAAAGGCGACGACCAGCTTGACGATCCAACCGACGATCCGCCGCGGCCATGAGCGCGTGTCGCGCCGGCGGCGTTTGTACTGGGGGATCGAGGATCGCTTCGCCATGGCCGCTGCCTAGCCGCCGATCGCGTGCACTGCCAAGACCCAAGGGCAGCCCGTCCTTGCCGCAGTGCAGCAGCGCATTTACATCGCGATCATATGACTTCGACCAACGACATCCGCCGTGGCTTCCTCGATTATTTCGAGAAGAACGGTCACGCGCGGGTGCCGTCGGCCCCGCTCGTTCCGCAAAACGACCCGACCCTGATGTTCGTCAATGCCGGCATGGTTCCGTTCAAGAACGTGTTCACGGGCCTTGAAACGCGGCCGTACGTGACGGCGGTGAGCTCGCAGAAGTGCGTGAGGGCGGGCGGCAAGCACAACGATCTCGACAATGTCGGATACACCGCGCGCCACCACACTTTCTTCGAGATGCTCGGGAATTTCTCGTTCGGCGACTATTTCAAGGATCGCGCGATCGAGCTCGCGTGGAACTTGCTCACCAAGGAATGGGGACTAAGCCCCGATCGGTTGACCGCAACGGTCTATCATACGGATGACGAAGCCTACGACCTGTGGAAGACAATCTCGGGCCTGCCCGAGAGCCGCATCATCCGAATTCCGACCAAGGACAATTTCTGGGCGATGGGCGACGACGGTCCGTGCGGGCCTTGCTCGGAGATTTTCTACGATCACGGCGACCATATCCCGGGCGGTCCTCCGGGAAGTCCCGATGAGGATGGCGACCGGTTCGTCGAGGTCTGGAACCTGGTGTTCATGCAGTACGAGCAGGCCGCGAACGAAATCGTCTCCGAACTGCCGCAGAAGAGCATCGATACCGGCATGGGGCTCGAGCGCATCGCCGCGGTGCTTCAGGGCACGCCCGACAATTACGAGACCGACACCTTCAAGGCGCTGATCAACGCCAGCGAAGAGCTGACTCGTACCAAGGCCGAGGGAGAGCAGCAGGCAAGCCATCGCGTGATCGCCGACCACCTTCGCGCAGCGGGATTCCTGGTGGCCGACGGCGTCCTGCCGGCGAACGAGGGCCGGGGTTATGTCCTTCGGCGGATCATGCGCCGCGCGATGCGGCATGCGCACCTTCTGGGTGCAAGCGAGCCATTGATGTACCGGCTCGTGCCGGCGCTCGTTGCCGAAATGGGCGCGGCCTATCCCGAGCTTATCCGCGCGCAGCCGCTGCTCGAAGCGACCTTGCAGCAAGAGGAGACGCGTTTCCGCCAGACGCTGGCGACTGGCGTTAAGCTCCTCGACGAGGCGACGGCTGAACTGCCGAGGGGTGGTACGTTGGCGGGCGAGACCGCATTCAAGCTCTATGACACATTCGGGTTCCCCTACGACCTGACCGAGGACGCACTGCGGTCTCGCGGTTATGGCGTGGACCGCGAAGGTTTCGACGCCGCCATGGCGGAGCAGAAGGCCAAGGCGCGCGCCGCATGGAAGGGCTCGGGATCGAAGGCGTCCGACGACTTGTGGTTCGACCTTGCCGAAGAGTTCGGAAGCACCGAATTCACGGGCTATTCGGGCGACGAGGGCGAGGGCGTGGTGCTCGCGATCGTCAAGGATGGGCAACGCGTTGAGAACGCCGAAATCGGCCAGATCGTCGACATTCTACTCAACCAAACGCCCTTCTACGGCGAGAGCGGCGGCCAGATCGGGGACACCGGTACGCTGACCACGCTCAAGGGCTTCGAAGGCGAGGTCGAGGACACTTCGAAGCCGCTCGGCAAGCTGCACGTGCTCCGAACCAAGGTCCTGACGGGCGAGCTGTCGGTCGGCGAGACGGTCCACCAGGTCGTCGACGCTGAGCGCCGCAACCGAGTCCGCGCCAACCACAGCGCAACTCATCTGCTTCACGCCGCGCTTCGGCGAGATCTCGGCACGCACGTCACCCAGAAGGGCAGCCTGGTCGCGCCCGATTATTTCCGCTTCGACTTCTCGCACCCCAAGGCGCTGACCCGGGAGGAGATCGACACCGTCGAAGCCGAGGTGAACGCCCAAATCCGCTCGAACGAGGCCGTGACGACGCGGCTGATGACTCCAGACGAGGCGATCTCAGCCGGAGCCATGGCTTTGTTCGGCGAGAAATATGGCGACGAAGTCCGCGTGCTCTCGATGGGCCACGACGCCGATGCCGATTATTCGGTCGAGCTGTGCGGCGGGACGCATGTGCGCGCGCTTGGCGACATTCAGCTGTTCAAGATCATCTCGGAGAGTGCAGTTTCGTCCGGCGTCCGCCGCATCGAGGCGTTGTCCGGAGAGGCGGCGCGGCAATGGCTCGGCGATCGCGACACGAAGTTGCGCGAAGCGGCTGCTACTTTGAAGAGCTCGCCCGATGAAGTCCCCGCGCGGATTGCTTCGCTTGTCGAGGAACGCAAGCGGCTCGAACGCGAGCTCGCCGAGGCGAAGAAAGCGTTGGCGATGGGCGGCGGCTCGGCGAAATCCGATGCGCCCGAACCAGAGCAGGTGAACGGCCACGCCTTCCTCGGCCAAGTGGTTGAAGGCTTGGATCCCAAGGACCTGCGCTCGGCGGTTGACGACATGAAGAAGCGCCTTGGTTCGGGCGTTGGTGCCCTCGTTGCGGTCAACGACGGACGCGCCAGCGTTGCCGTCGGGGTCACCGACGACCTTTCCGGTCAGGTGAGCGCGGTCGATCTCGTCAAGGCGGCGGTTGCGGCGCTGGGCGGGCAGGGCGGGGGCGGCCGCCCCGACTTGGCCCAGGGCGGGGGTCCCGACGGCTCCAGGGCCCAGGAAGCGCTCGCCGCGGTTCGGGATGCGTTGGAGAAAGTCGCGGCGTGATCGACGTAACGTCGAACGACCCCATGACGCTCAACGGCTCCTGCCATTGCGGTGCCGTGAAGTTCACGGCTGAACTGCCGCAAGGCCTTGCCTCGGCACGGCGTTGCACCTGCTCGATCTGCCGGATGCGCGGGGCGGTCGCGGTGACCTCGACCCATGACGGGTTCAAGATCATTCAGGGCGAGGACAAGCTCGCGACCTACCGCTTCAATACCATGACCGCCGAGCACCATTTCTGCACGGTGTGCGGCATTTACACGCATCACAAGCGGCGCTCGAACCCGGACGAACTCGGGGTCAACGTCGCCTGCCTCGAAGGCGTGTCGCCGTTCGATTTCGATGAGGTCGTGGTCTACGACGGCCAGCGCCATCCTGGCGACAATCCCGATCACAGGACTTTCACCGCCGGCGTGTTGCGGTTCGAACCGGCGCAGGAGTAGGGCCGCGGCGAGGAGAATCGCATGCCCCAGGATGCCGCAACGACCACCACCGCCTTCGATCTGACCCCGCCAACCCAGGAGCAGTTCGACACGCTCGTCGCCGACCTCAGCGACGAGGAGAAACACGTCCTGCTCGAGCATGGCACCGAGGCACCGTTTTGCGGTGTCTTCCTCGACGAGAAGCGTCCGGGGGTGTTCACCTGTCGCCTCTGCGGACTTCCGCTGTTCCACGGCGGCACCAAGTTCGAAAGCGGCACCGGCTGGCCGAGCTTCACGCAGCCGTTCAGCGCAGACCACCTTAAGACCATCCGCGACACCAGCTACGGCATGGTCCGCGTCGAAATCGTCTGCGCCCGCTGCGGCGCTCACCAGGGTCACGTCTTCCCCGACGGGCCGCCGCCAACCGGAGAGCGTTATTGCATCAACTCAGTCAGCCTCGACTTCACGCCGCTCGGCGAGGCCTTGCCCGACAAGCTCGGCCGCGGGGCGCCGGAGGGCAGTCCTGCCGCGTGAAACGTTAATTTCCGTAAACCAGATCGCGTCATTCCCCGCTAACCGCCACGCGGTAAATTCCGACTCAGCAGCCACTTGTTGTTGCGAGCTCAAGCGACTGCCCGAACGACGTACGAAGCCCTGCCTCGAGCCGGCATGCTCCCCTCGCTCCCCTGGCCGGGCAGGGCTTCCAGTCTTTCTCCCTTGCAGGAACTCCGCCGGTCAGCCGACGTTTGGCTGGCCGGCGGACCCTTATGGATGACAAGAGTCTCAATCTCTGGCGGCAGATCGAACGATTGCGCCGGACGGAACCCCTCCTGAGGCGGCCGTTCCGCTCAAACCACCCTGACAGCGGCCAAACGGTCCCGTCTCCCGGAACAACGGCGGATTGAGTTTGTTGGCCTTTTCGGGTGGGCATCGTCTGCGACGATGGACCATTGAATCATGAACGACGATACCCTGCACCTTAAGCGCCAGATCGAGCGCTGCCGCCGCCTTGCCAGCGTGATGACCGACGACGAGGTCCGGCATTCGCTGGAACATCTTGCCGAAGAATATGAAGCCCGGCTGCCCAAGCGAGGCGAGGGGTTCATGCTCCAATCCAAGGACCGGCATCGCGACGAGCCGCGCCGGCGCTCCTCCCACTAACCCCCGATCCGTTGATATTCGATCCTGATCCGAACCCACTCGCCGATCATCGCTTTGCCGTTCCTGCGCGGAGGGCGGACCCGGAACTGCCACGCCGCCTGGCGAACCGCGCTTGCGAGGTGCGATCCCGGCGGAGAATTGCCGAGCTCGACGCAATCTTCGACTCGATTGCCGGGAATCGTCTTGCAGGCGATCAAACCCCAGCCGTCGGGCGCATTCCTCGGCAGATACCCTGATACCTCGGCGGCGGTCGGCTCGCGGGCCCATTCCGCTGCGTAGAGAATTTCGCCGTGAGGCCCGCGGCCCACTTCTTCGCTGTCGCCCGCGCCCGAGTCGCCCCTCGGCAGGTTGCGGAGATCGGCGGAGGCCATCTGTTCGCTGCTCATCTCGATCCAGGGTTGCGATTTCTCGGCCGGAGGCGGCGGGGGAGCGATCGTCGGCTTGACCGGAAGCACGATCGGCGGCGGCTTCGGCACGGGCTTGTTGGCCTTGGCCGGCGCGGGAGTCGAGCGGGACTGGCGGCTGTGCGATTCAGGGATGAGATCGACGATGGTCGCCCGGCTCGATTTCTGCTCGGGCAGCGGGATGACCCCAAGCGTAAGCAGCGCCAGCAGAAGCGCGCCGTTGACCACAAGGGCGAGCGCAAGCCCCGACGCTCGCCGCCGGAGCGGCGGACGCGAAAATCCGGAAGGGGCCCGGTAAGAAGGCAAGGTCTGGCTGGAGGTCCGTCAGGCGTCGCGTGAGCAAGGATGATAGCCATGCCGCCAATGAACCGCGAGTGAAAGACTGTATCGCTCAGCCCTTCTTCTTCACTTTCGCCGCTCCCTTCGCGGGCGCGCGCTTCGCCTTCGGAGCGTCCGCCTTACCCTTGTCGCCGAGCGCATTGCGCAATTCCGCGAGCAGGCTCTCGGCCTGACCCCGGTCGAGCTGGTAGGACAAAGACGCGCCTTGCTCGATCTTGAGCGAGAGGAGGATCTCGCCCTTGGAGCCGACCGCCATCGCCAGTCCCTTGGCCGGCATGATGTGCGGGATCGTCCCGCCCTGCGGCTGCGGCAGCTGCGTCACCGCGACGGTCGCGAGATAGGGCAGCATCGCGTTCGGGAGCGCGACCCAGACGTCCTTCGTCCCATCCTGCATCGGCTTTTCGCGGACGAAGCGGATGAGCCCGAACTTGCCGTCGGTCGAACGCGCTCCACCGATCGACGCGATCTGGTGGGCCTGTACCGGAACCGCCTTCATGCCTCTTCCCCTCAAAGCTGCTGGCTCGTCCTCTCAAGGATGAACACAGGAGCTTAAATCTTCACAAATGTGCGGCTTTTTCGGCCGAATCCGGCTGGTTTATCAGCGAGGCGGTTGGCCTGAGCGCAGTTCGCGACTATGTAAGCCTCGCTACTAGTCGCAAATTGACGGTCTACAGGCGCTTTGCGGCTCCGTTTTCCTTCTCTTGGGTCTCCTAGCAACAGAGGTCCGATTTCCGGCTCTCTACAGAAGAAGGAACCATGACATGCCGATCGGCACAGTGAAATTTTTCAACGAACAAAAGGGTTACGGCTTTATCGCTCCGGAAGGCGGCGGACAGGATGCGTTCGTCCACATCACCGCCGTCGAGCGTTCGGGGCTGAGCACCCTGCGCGAGAACCAGCGCATCAGCTACGACCTCAGCGAAGACCGCCCCGGCAAGATGGCCGCGGTCAACCTCAAGGCCGTGGACGAATCGGCCCCGGCCGAGTCGGCGACGAGTGAAGACGAGGGGCAGGGCGAGTAAGCGGCCCCGTGTCCACACGTAACACCAATCTCGAATTCTATCTCGCCCGTGCCAACCAGGCCCGGACCGAGGCGGAGGAGGCGACGCTCGACCATGTGCGCGAGCGTTGCCGCCGTTCGCAGGCCGCGTGGCAGCAGCTCGCCGACCGCGCCGAACGGAGCGAGCTGATGAAAGAAGCCGAGGCTCTGAGGAAATCCGAAGCGGGCCTCACCAGCTAGGCCGGAAAGCGCGTTCTTTCGGCGGGCCGATGTGCTAAAGCGAGACATCGCGCGTAAATCCCCGTAGGCCTGTGCGCGGCTGAGAGACCCTTTTGTGCTCCCGCTTACTTGAGACGGAGCGCGTATCTTGCCCCTTGACGAAAATTCGAACGTCCGCCCCGGAGTGGACACAGCCGACAATCTTCGCGAGCAGGCGGCCGCGTGCCGTCGCCTCTCGATCAAGGCCCGGACCAGGGCCGGGATCAAGGCGCTCGAAGCCCTTGGCGACCATTTCGACGACCAGGCCCGCAAGCTCGATCCGTCGAGTATGCGACGATGAGCCGCGTCGTCCATCTCAAGCTCGACGAAGGAGTCGTCGTGATCCGCTGCCTGTCCGAGAAGGTCGGCGTGTCCGCGATCGAGCGCCTTCCCGCGGGCGGCGTCCGGCTGGTGTGCATGAGCAGCGACGGGGCCATGCTCATCCGGCGCAAGCTCAAAGCCTATCTCATGAAGGACGAGGTCCAGCGCGAGCGGCACCGGCCGCGCAGTCCGCTCTGGTAACGCCCGCGACGTCGCGCCGGTAGACGAACTCACCGCACCCGTAGCCGCTCTCCATGTGCCCCGCTTCGCGCGGCTTGCGCGCGTTTCCGCACGCGCTAACGCTGGCGCCCGGAGGTTCGAGCGATGTTCGAGGGCTGGAAGGAATTCTACCTGATGGCCGGCGGCGCCGCCGCGGTTCTCATCGGCCTCATCTTCGTCGTCATCAGCCTGATGCAGGACCGCTCGCGCTCCAGCGTCATGGCGGGCTCGCGCCTGTACATGGGTCCGATCGTGCTCGGGGTCAGCTTCGTGCTGGTGCTGAGCGCGTCGGCGCTGACCCCGGGGATGGAGCGCGAGCCATTCGCGATCATCGTCACGATCATCGCTTTGTGGGGGCTGGCCCGGGGCGTGATGTCGACCCTCGGGATCGCGCGCCTCAAGGACGAAGTGCACTGGACCGACCTGTGGTTCTATGGAGTGCTGCCGGTCGCTTTCTACCTCGGGCTCGGAGTCGTCGCGCTGGCCTTCTGGCTCGACTGGCCGTGCGCGAATTATGGGCTCGCGGCTTTCGTCACCGCCGGGCTTCTCCTCGCCATCCGCAACGAATGGGACCTCATCACCTGGATCGCGCCGCGCAGCGGGCCGGAGCCGAATTTCGAGGACGCGGAATAAGGGTGAAGGCTCCGGCCTCCCCGCCTCGGGCGTGAGTCACCCACCGATGGGCGGGTGACTCGTCACGTCCTCGCTAGCGCAGGCGCGAGAGCGCCTGTTCGGCGCTGATCGGGCCGACCGTATAAGTGTCGGTATGGCTCGCGATATATTTGCGGAGCTCCAGGCTGGCGCGGGGACCGCCTTGCAGTCCAAGCTTCTTCGCCGCCGCATCCATCGCCTGGTCCTGCGCGTCGGTGGTGACCGGGGCGATGCCCATATAGTCCCAGCTGTCGCCATCGGTGTGGATGTAGAGCTGCATCGTCCCGACCCCAGCGGACTTTGCGATGCGGTCCTGCTGCGCGAACCAGCGCAACAGCGCTTCCTGCTGCCCCGGCGCGGCATGGTAGAGCGAAACGATCGCGCGCGGATCCGCCGCCGGAGTCTGCGCATAGACGAGTGAACCGGACGCAAGAGCGCCGACGGCCGCTGCGGCGGCCAGTTTCATCAGCTGTTTCATTGGCTTTCCCCTTCCGGCGCAATGCCCCTTCGCGCCGAGTGCGGGCCGTGCGCCTTTAACTTATGTGAGTCAAATGAGGGGGTGTGGAAGTGCCCTGGACCCCGGGCCTTCGCCGGGGAACTACACCGGGCTGCCGAGCCATTCCTCGGCTTGCCGCTCCTCGTGCGCGCGGAAATATCTTAGCGGGGCGCGGAATAGCGGCGCCCCGAG
>JBKPOR010000195.1:0-6213 GCA_046765675.1 Pseudomonadota bacterium | reverse complement strand
AGGCAGACCTGGTCGACCAGGCACGTGGCATCGAAGCGGGCAGTTACCTTCACCCGAACCGGAAGCATCGGTTTGACCCACCTGTCGAAGCTCTCCTGCTCCTCGAAAGACAAGGTCATGCCCTGGTTGATCGGACGCGCCGCGAGATGCTCAGCGAGCGCGCAGTCGGTCGGCCAGCAGCGGTTGATCCAGCCCTCGATCTTGACCAGCTTGCCATTCCAGCTGCGCGGGTCGCGGCGCACCTCTTCGATCGTCACCGCGGGCGCGGGCGGGATCGTCGGCTGTTCGGCAATAGGCGGAGACGGCGGAATCATGCCGGCTTCCTCATGATGAAGCGCAGGCGGACGTAATCGGCGACGTTGGAGCCGACGCGATCGGCGACTGCCGCGGCGATCTCGCCGCGCTCGCCCTCCGGCACTCCGGCGCGGTCGAGCCAGCCCTTGCGAAAGGTCGTTACCCACGCGGCGACTCCATGCTCCATCGTCGTCGGACGCTCTATCAGCCGCGCGTCGATGTCCTTGAAGCCCGCCTGCCCATAGATGCCGGCGAACTCCTCGGACGAGGGATACCAGTTGGCCGCGTAGGTCGGCGGCCCGAAACCGCGGGCGACGAGCACATCGTCGAGCGCTTCGCGTAGCTTGGCGAGATTGCCCGCCCCGCCCATCTCGCCGGCGAATCGCCCACCGGGTTTCAGCCCGAACCAAATCGCCCGCGCGGCCCGCTCCTTATCGAGCACCCAGTGCAGCGTGGCGTTGGAGAAAGCCGCGTCGAACGCCTCGCTGAACTTCAGCTGCGCCGCGTCCATCAGCCGCGCGTCGAGCCCGCGCGCCTTGGCGGCGGCGACCATGCTGAGGCTGTTGTCGATCCCGACGACCGTCGCGCCGCGCTCGATGATCTTCTGCGTCAGCGTACCGTCGCCACAGCCCACGTCGAGGATATGCTCACCTGGCTGCGGGTCGAGCAGGTCGAGCGCCGCCTCGCCGAGTTCGGCGACGAAGCCGCCGACGCGCGCGTAATCTGCGGCATCCCATTTGCTGGTCGAGGCCGGAACGTGGCTCAAAGCGACCCCAGGAACTCGCGGTAGGCCGCTTCGTCCATGAGCCCGTCGAGCTCGCCCGGATTGCCGAGCTTCAGCTTGAAAAACCAGCCCGCGCCCTCGGGGTCGCTGTTGACCAGCGCCGGGTCGTCGGCAACGGCCTGGTTGCCCTCGATTACCTCGCCCGAGACGGGCGCATAGACATCCGACGCGGCCTTCACCGATTCAACCACCGCGGCTTCCTGTCCCTTGCTGAGTTGGCGGCCGGCCTCGGGCACCTCCGCGAAGACGATGTCTCCGAGCTGCTCCTGCGCGTGGTTGGAAATGCCGACGGTGGCCTCGTCGCCGTCGACCCGGATCCATTCGTGCTCCTTGGTGAAATAAAGACTCATCAGGCGGCTCCCTTACGATGGTAGCGATGGGGGACAAACGGCATGGCGGTCACCGCTGCGTCGAACAGCTTGCCGCGCTGCTCGAGCTTCAGCCGAGTGCCGGGTTCGGCGAGGTGGCTCGCGACATAGCCCATGGCGATCGGCCGCTGAAGCGAAGGCGAGAAGCCCCCGCTGGTAATCTTGCCGACCTCATTGCCCTCGCCGTCGAGCACCAGCGCGCCCTCGCGCACCGGCTGGCGGCCGTCGACGCTGAAGCCGACGCGTAGCTGCGGCGGTCCATTCTCGATCTCGGCGAGGATCCGAAGTGATCCGGAAAAGCCGCCTTCGGCGCGGCGACGCTTGTTAATCGCGAAATTAAGGCCCGCCATCACCGGGGTCGTGCGGTGATCCAGGTCGTGGCCGTAGAGCGGCAGCCCGGCTTCGAGCCTGAGCGAATCCCGTGCTCCAAGACCGATCGGTTTCACGAGCGGGTCACGGGTCAGAGCGTCGGCCAGCTCCTCGACTTGCGAGCCAGGGATTGAAATCTCGAATCCGTCTTCACCGGTGTAGCCCGAGCGGCTGATCCAGACTGGGCGCCCTGAGAACTGGAATGGCCCGCCCTGCATGAAGCCCAGCTCGCCGACCCCGGGGATCAGCCGGTCCAGCACTTCCGCCGAGCGCGGGCCCTGGAGCGCGAGCAGCGCCTGTTCCTTCATATAGTCGACGACCCAATCGCGGATCAGGCGCTTTTCGAACTCGCGGATGTCGCCATGCTTGGTCGCGCCGTTGACGACGATGTAGAAATCTTCGCCGCGGCGGGTGATCATCAAGTCGTCGATGATCCCTCCGTCCTCATCGAGGAGCAGGGAATATTTGAGCTTCATGTCGGCCAAGCCCTGGAGGTCGGCGGGCAGGAGTCGCTCCAGCGCTTTGTCCGCATCTCGGCCGTGGACCAGCAGCTGGCCCATATGGCTGACGTCGAACAGCCCCGCATTCTCGCGTGTCCAGAGGTGCTCGGCGATGATGCCTTCGTACTGGACGGGCATGTCGTAGCCGGCGAACGGCACCATGCGCGCGCCTTTGGAGCGGTGCCAGCTGTCAAGCGGCAGCGTCTCGAGCATTTCTGAAGTCGGACCGTGCTCAACCATGAAGCTCTCCGCGACAAAGCGACGGCTGCGCCACAGCGGCCCGCCATCGCCCCCTTCTGTCGCTGCGCCTGAGAGCTTTGCCCCTTCGGCGGCCCCGATCCCGGGACACTTTCCAGACTGTCAAGCGCGCGCGGTCCCTTTTGCCTGAGAGATTCCGGGGGCGGTTGCTCCTTCGGCGTTCCACCGTCGCCCGCAGGGGCTATGGCGGACACTCTCCCGCGCGGCCATTCCGAAAGCTTGCGCTTCCAGTGACGGCCGGGCCTTGGCGGCCTCGCGCGCGGGAGTCAACGGAAGTTGCGGCCGGGCTTAGCGCGTTGCGTTATATTTGAGCTGGTCCTGGCTCATCTGGAAGCCAACCAGATGCTCGAACGTCGCGTTGGCGACTGCCGTGCGGATTGTGGGATCGGCAAGCGGGTCTGTCGCAGCTCCGGCTTCGCCCGCTTTGCGCGGCTGGGTCAGGATCCGTCGCACATTGGCAGGCAGGCTCGCTGCGCCGCGGTTGACGCGCACGGTTGCCTGTACGCGGGCCCAGGCATGAACTCCGCCCGCCGGAAAATTGAGTGCGATCTGGCCGATTTGCTTGGCTGCAACCGTGCTTCCGCCGCGCAGCGCAACGTCGAAATAGGGCAGGATCACCTGTCTCGCCTGGCCCGCGTCGCGGCGCAGGCCGACGACGGTGAAGGTAGCGGTCGAGAGGACATCGTTCCCCGCGTCCTGGCAGGTCGCGCGAACGTTCGTGATGGTTGCCGTGACATCGATCGCGCGCGCTTCCGTGCTTCCCTGCGGGTTGAACAAGGTGATGTCGCCGGTCCCGGCCGGTACCCCAACCAGCGGGCAGGTACTCCGCACCGCATAGATTCCGCCGCCATTCTCCGCCGTAATGTCACCTGCGTGGCGGCAACCGGCGAGCAAGGTGAGTGTAACCAAAGTGACGATGCGAAGCTTCACGGGCGGTCCTTACGAAGGCGGAAAGGTCTGGGCGGTTCTATGGCAAGCCCCTTCTATGGCTGCAAGCGATGCCTTACATGGCCTGCACCGTGGCTGAACTTCCTCAACTTCGAGTCCTGATCGCCGCGCCCCGCGGCTTCTGCGCCGGCGTCGACCGGGCGATCCAGATCGTCGAGCTGGCGCTCGAGCGATTCGGGGCGCCCGTCTATGTCCGCCACGAAATCGTCCACAATCGCTTCGTCGTCGACCGCCTGCGCAAGCTCGGCGCGGTGTTCGTCGATGACCTCGATGAAGTTCCGGACGACCGGCCGGTGGTCTTCTCGGCGCACGGCGTTCCGAAGGCCGTGCCCGCGGCCGCGCAAGAGCGCGGCCTGGCCTATGTGGATGCGACTTGTCCGTTGGTATCCAAAGTCCACCGGCAGGCCGAGCGGCTAATTGCGGAAGGGCGGCATATCCTGTTCATCGGCCACGCCGGCCATCCCGAGGTCATCGGCACTTTCGGCCAGGTCCCGACCGGTTCGATGACTCTCGTCGAAACCGTCGGTGACGTGGCCAACCTTAGCCTTCCCGACTCGGCGAGCCTCGCATTCCTCACTCAAACAACGCTCTCGGTCGATGACACGGCGGCGATCGTCGATGCGCTGAAGGCGCGCTTCCCCGAGATCCGGGCGCCCCGCAGCGAAGACATCTGCTACGCCACGTCGAATCGGCAGGCGGCCGTCAAGGCGATCGCTCCGGAATGCGACCGGGTGCTGGTGATCGGCGCTCCCAACAGCAGCAATTCGCTCCGCCTCGCCGAAGTCGCCGAGCGGATGGGCGCTCCGGCGCGCCTGATCGAGCGGGCCGCGGACATCGATTGGGACTGGCTCGGTCAGCCCAAGACTCTCGGCCTGACCGCCGGCGCCTCGGCGCCCGAGCTCCTGGTGCGGGAGGTGATCGATGCGCTCGGTGAACGCTTCGAGGTCACCGAGGAGGAGGCCGACCACAGTCCCGAACGCATGGTTTTCAAACTGCCGCGCGAGCTAGTTGCCTAGTGCCCGAGCTACCGCTCGTAGAGATTTTCACCGACGGAGCGTGCCGCGGGAATCCCGGGCCGGGCGGATGGGCCGCCTTGTTGCGGATGGGTGATACGGAAAAAGAATTGTCCGGCGGCGAGGCTCTGACCACTAACAACCGAATGGAGCTGCTCGCCGCGATTCGCGGGCTCGAGGCGCTGAAACGCCCGTGCCGAGTCGAGCTGCATACGGACAGCATCTATGTCCGCGACGGAATCACGCGCTGGATCCACAAATGGCGGCAGAACGGCTGGCGTACTTCGGACAAGAAGCCGGTCAAGAACGCCGAGCTGTGGGAGGAGCTGATCGACGCATCCGAGCCGCACCGGGTCGAATGGCACTGGGTCAAAGGCCACAGCGGCCACGCCGAGAACGATCGGGTGGATGCCCTGGCCTGCGCTGAAGCTGACAACCAGCGAACGCATCACAGGCTGTGATCAGCCGAACCGATTCGGGGAGAATATCGCCGGATCCACGTGGCTTACCATCGGGTCGGGCGCTTCGCCGAGCAGCACCGCCGCCCCGAGCTTCGCCGCCGCCGGGGCCGTCTGGATCCCGAACCCGCCCTGTCCGGCGCACCAGAAGAATCCGCGCGCGCGCGAATCGAATCCATAGACCGGCAGTCGATCGGGAGCGAACGATCTCAGCCCCGCCCAACTTCGTTCGACTCGCTCGACGGGCCAGTCGACCGCGCCTTCGAATCGATCGATCGCGATTGCGATATCGATTTCTTCGGGAGCCGCGTCGCACGGATCCGTATCAATTTCGTCGTGTGGGCTGAGCCAGATCGATCCGTCGCTTTCCCCCTTGAAATAAAATGACCCCGCTGCGTCATCGACCAGCGGCAACTCTCGGAGGCCCGATCGTCCGACCTTCAGTTGCACCATCGTCCGCCGCTTCGGGGAGATTCCCAGCGCCTCGACTCCGCACGCTTGCGCGACCGAGTCGGCCCAGGCGCCCGCTGCATTCACGATAATCGAGGCAGTGATCGCAGTGCCGTCCTGAATTGCGATGCTCCACCCTTCGGCCCGCTGTTCCGCACTTATGAGTCGGGACGACATCGCGCTTGTCCCGCCCTCGCGCCGAAACCGGCGAAGATAGGCCGCGTGCAAGGCGGCCACATCGATGTCCGCGCAGCCCGGCTCAAGAAGCGCTTTCGACCAGCGCGGACGGATTCCCGGGATGAGCCGCTCGAGTTCCTCCCGATCGAGGCGCTTCGCGATGACTCCGTCCGGCACTTCGGGCCAATCGCCGTCAGACAGATGAACTGCTCCGCGCTGATTCAGGAATCCCGATTCCGCGAATTGGCTCGGGGGACGGTCAAGGAACACCTTAGAGGCGCTGGTCAGCAGTGCGACGTTGGGTCCACCGTAGCTTTCCAGCCAGAAAGCCGCCGATCGCCCTGTCGAATGATAGCCGCAATTTTCTTCAGCCTCGATGATCAGGGTCCGTCGCTTGCCGGCGACCTCGGCTCCGAGGCTCGCGCCGGCGATTCCCCCGCCCACGATCACGATGTCGAAATCAATCATTTCGAGTCCCGGTTACGAATTGGAAAGCCGCGCCGTCTAGTGGTGCACTCATGTTCAATGGTGCGTTTACCGAAATGTTGCTCTTGGCGGGCCTCGCCGCGAACCTGATCCTGTCTCTTATACACA
>JBKPOR010000194.1:0-1382 GCA_046765675.1 Pseudomonadota bacterium | reverse complement strand
TATTCGAACCCGTCCAAGACACTATACCGCACGGAGCCGCATAAGCATTCACCGGACAAGTGGTTCGTCATAGACTGACGTTACGCGTTCCCGAGATGTCCGCAATGGGTGGAAAGCGGACCTTCGGTAGATCAAAGCAAGTGCAACCGCCCACAACAGTTTCATCAAGAACCTCTCGGTAGAGTGCGCTGCAGCCACTGCGCAAACAATCCGCCGCTAGTGAGCTGCTTCCGCTGCCCTGGCCTCGCTTTCAGGAATCCTCGTCACCGTCCCGTGGGACATGCGAAGATCTGTCACCGCGCGAGTCCAGCTCTTCAGATCCTTCGAGCGGTACATGTACATGAACTCGCTTTCAAATGGGTCCGTGTACACGCGATATTCGTCGCCCACCCTGAGGACCGAGGGCCCTTCATCGCCGGTCGAGGGCACGATCGGCCCATGTTCCTGGCCCCACGGGCCCGTCGGGCTCGGACCCCATCGGAAGAACAGGTTCGGGACGCCCGTATTGTCGTCCTTCTTGTAGAAGAAGATGTACTTGCCAGGCGCCTCTTTAAGGATGGAGCCGTCAATCGGCCCGAGGTTTCCGGCCTTTCCGCCCCCGATCTCGCCATTGGTGAACAGCAATTTGCGCTCGCTGAAGCTGTTGAAGTCCTTCGTGGTGACATAATGGATCGCCCACGGCGTCCCGTCTGAGCTCCAGGCAATCAGATAGCTGTTCGTCCGATCGTCAAAGAACAGCTCGGGTGCCCAGGTGTGGCCGACGTCGGTTCCGGCCATTACTGCCACCTTCTTGTAATCACTCCAGTGGATCAGGTCCTTCGACGAGGCGTATCCGATGTCGTGGCCAGTCCACCCTGTCGTCCAGACCATGCGATAGAGACCATCTTTGCTGCGAATGATCGAAGGGTCGCGGATAATGTCGCCGGAACGCGGCCGAACGACCGGCGCCCCGCCATTGATCGGCTTCCAGTGAATGCCGTCATTGCTCAGCGCGAGGCGGGCCCCCGCATCCTGCCCGTAGAAGTAGGACATCAAAAACCTGGACGTCCCCGCCGTGGCGTCGGGCACGGAAGCACACCCGCAAAGGATGAGCGTGATCGTTATTGCAAGCAGGCGTTTCACACGTCGATTTTCCCCTCAAAACCAATCGCCGGAATGACGGCAGTCCCAAACAAGCAGCCGTGCGAAACCGCAAGCTCAATCTGGCACGAGTGCCAGGCGAAGCGGAAAAGGGTCCTCGGGTCGGCGTGACAGCCCAACCTAATCGTACCGCCGACCCATTCGGCGATGGGACGCGCTAAGCTAATGTCCGCTTTGGGTCGAAAGCAGACGTCCGAGATTCGCCATCTTTCCTACAGGCCCAATTCTATGATCCATATTGG
>JBKPOR010000193.1:0-19982 GCA_046765675.1 Pseudomonadota bacterium | reverse complement strand
GTCTCGGAGACCCGTCGAAGATCAATTTGGTCAAGATCGATGTTGAAGGCGCTGAAGAAGCGACGGTTCGGGGCATGAAGGCTTTTCTCGACGCAGGGCACAGGCCAGATATTTGGTGTGAAGTTCGCGGAAACCGGGCGCAACGCGCGCGTGGCAGCGCGGCGGCCGTGCGAGAGACGCTCGAGCCTTTCGGCTACACGATGCTCGACGCGCCTGATCATGGCGAGCCGGGACCATGCCCGAGCGATGAAGTCCTCTTGTCGAGGCGTGTGTTCGATGCGCTTTTTCGAGCTCCGCGCTAGGGAAGGCGTCATTGGGCGCAGCTGACCAGACCGATGGCGGCCCGGCGTCCGCAACACAGCGCTGCGTCGTGTCCGCGATCATGCCGGCGTTCAACTCGGCTGCGTTCATTGGCCGAGCGGTCGACAGCATTCTCTCTCAACAAGGGACGGATCCCGTCGAACTGATCATCGTCAATGATTGCTCTGTTGATGGAACCGCTGATTTTATCCGCAGCCGGTACGGTGCGGACGAACGGGTGAGGCTGCTCTCCACGGATCGGAATCGCGGACCTGGCGCCGCCCGCAATCTCGCGATTTCAGCCGCAACGGGGGAATGGATCGCGCCCATCGACGCAGATGATTGCTGGACCTCTGACCGATTGGCCCGCTTACTGCCTTTGTGCGGCGACGACGTTGACCTGGTATTCGATAATCTGATCGCTTTCGACCATGCTCTCTCGCGCTCGGGCGATCCGATTTTCCCAGTAATGCCAACGGCTCTTACCGTGCCGTCAATGGCCGCGGAACGCGCCCCCGGGACCACTTTCAACTACGGATATCTGAAGCCGCTGGTCAGAAAGTCTTTTCTCGAGGCGACCGGCGTTCGGTACCCGGAGATCCGGATCAGCGAAGATCTTCTCTTTTACCTGGAGCTATTGATCCACCATCCGAAGACGAAGCTCACCGACGTGGCTGGATACGTATACACAACGTCCATCGGCTCCGTATCGCGTCGTCGGTCGAATGTTTCCACGAGCGTGCCGGACGACCTGCTGGTTGCGGGCATGCTGGATGATTTGGTGCGCCGATATTCCCATTCGTTGACTGCCGCCGACGTCGACGCAATTCGTCGAAGATCGGACGCATTGCGCGATTCGGCGCCCTTGACCCGGCTCTATGAGAGCTGGACTCGCGGCCAGTATTTGAGGTTTGCGCTGCAGTCGCTCTTCGACCCGCAAGCTCGCCGCGCCTTGCTTGGCAAGCTGCGCGGGCGGAAAATGCCACCGACCGGCCCCTCCGACTGACGATCCGCGGCTGCGAAACGTTCAGTAGGAAAAGGGGCCGGCCACCAGCGTCAGCAGGCCTGGCCGTTTAACGTACAACCGCTCTTCGTGACCTGTGCATAGGCACCGACGGAGAAGGGCGTCGAAAGCCCGGACATCTGGGTGTCCGAGAAGCTTGCAACGATGTCCTGCGTGGCTGTGATGCCATATGCTCTCAAGCCCGCTCCGCTCGCTGGATTGACGATGGTGTTTCGGGCTCCGGTTACCCCGTGAACATAATAATTGTTCGTGTAGAGCATGATCGAGGCATGGCCGGTGGTCGTCCGCGTCACGCAGCCTTCCAGGTAGTTATCCTGGAGGTCGATCTGGTCGCTCGCCGCCGTATTATATCCGGTCGGCTGCTGGCTATCGATGCGGATGCCCGCGATGCCCGAGCGGTAGATCTTGTTGCGATAGACCTTGGCGCCGATCGTGCCCTCGATGCCGATGCCACCAGCCCAAGCGCCGTCCGAAGACACGTTGTCGAGGATGCTGATGTTATAATTCTGACCTGAGTTCGCGTAACCGATCGATGCGAAAGCGTCGTCGCCGACCTTGTTGGCCACGTTGAACTGCATCGTGACGTTCTTGGAGCCGCCGGTGACGTGGAACCCGTCGGCAAGGCTTCCGACGACTTCGCTATTTTGGATTGTGCCGCCGTTGATGGTGGAGAAATAGATTCCGGCACCAGCGACCTTCTGCACCTTAACTCCATCGACAGTGACGTTGCTCGAATCGAACATGTAAAAGCCGAAGGCATTGCCATTCTGCAGGCGCGTCGTCGCATTAGGCGATGTGACCTGGAGGCCCTGGACGATCACGCCATTGCTTTGAGTGACGATGAACGCGCTCCGGTCAGGAGTCAGGGCCTTGATGATCGTGGCGTCCTTGCCCGCCCCGAAAACCATCACGTTGGTCTTGGCCAAGACGACTACGTTGTCCGAAGTGACGCATGTGCCAGCCGGAAGCCGCAGCGCCTGGTAGGACGCGAGACCGTTCAGATTGCTTCTGAATGCCGCCGTGTCGTCGGTCACCCCATCGCAAGCCAGGCCGCTAGCGGGCTTGACCGTGTAACCCGCCGGAACGGTGACTGTTGTCGTTGTCGAGGTTGTTGGCGTCGTTGTCGTAGTTGTTGTGGTCGGGCTCGTTGTGCCGCCCGTAGACGTAGTAGTCGTACTGGTCGTTGTCGTCGTAGTTGCCGCCGCCGCAGCTGCCGCAGTCGCAATGACTAGCTTTTTACCACCCCTCATCGGAACCCTCCCTCGCAGGGTCGAAATCGATGCAGCGTAGGTGTTCGTCCGTTACGGGAGCGTAAACACCGAACTCATTTCTTCTTAATAGATTCAATTTGGAGAATCCTTCGATCTTGGCCTGTTTTTCCTAGTTGTACGATTACGTCGATCACCGACCTCGCATATTCGACCGTATCGGAGCGCGAGAGCCCAAGGCCCGCTTGCATCACCATCAACGCGAGCTGCTCGAGCGCGCCTGTGGGCGAGTTCGCATGAATTGTGCTGAAGGAACCGGGGTGGCCGGTGTTGACCGCGCGGAGGAAGCTCACGGCTTCCTTGCCGCGCATTTCCCCGAGCAAGATCCGGTCCGGGCGAAGACGAAGCGCGGCCTGCAGCAGGTCGTCCGTGTCGATGAGTGCCTCGCCGAGCTCGCCCTTGACCGCGATCAGTCCAAGATCGTTCGGACCGTGGAGCTGGACCTCGGCCGTGTCCTCCACGACGATGACCCGCTCGTGTTCCGGCACTTCACGAAGCAATGAGTTCAGGAAAGTCGTTTTACCGGTCGACGTGCCGCCGCTGATGAGGATCGTCTGACGGTTCCGCACCGCGTCCCGAAGGAAGGCGATGGGATCGCAGTCGGGATCGCGGCTCGGCGGTGCCAGGACGGGTTTGAGCGGACCGTCTGCATAGGCCTCGAGCGGCAGGTCGACGAGCCGGTGGCGACGGATCGCCAACGCCCAATGCGCTCGTGTGGCGGAAGGCGCGACGAACTGAACTCGCTCCCCGGTCGGAAGGGTCGCTGCAAGGAGCGGGCGCTCCCTGCTGATCCCCTGGTTACTGATTCGCGCGACCTGCTCGGCCAGGCGTTGGAGAAGTCGATCGTCGATCGCCGGAGCGTCGTGGCGGACCATGCCTCCGGGCAGCTCGATCCAGATTTCTCCCGGGCGGTTGACGAGGAGTTCGGTTGCATCCGAGTGCTCGAGCCACTCTTGGAATGGGTCGAGATAGGCTTCCAGGAAAGGATCGACCGCAAACTCCGCAACGAGTTCAGCGGCGACTTTCATGCGCCCTTCCGATCGGTCGGCGCGAAGATCAGGTCGCGCGCCGTGAAGACACGGATCGGCTCGCCCGGGCGGACATGGATCGTTGGCGCCCGCGCGCCGTTTTGCTGCGCGGCGACCGACGCGGCACTTTGCCCGCCGGAGACGACCACGGTCGCTCCGCCGCTCGCAAGCGCGCTCGCGCCGCCGAGCACCGAGAGGAGGATCGCCGACCCGAAGCGCTGAAGGAAATGGCTGTTGACGCGACCGCCGACGCCGGACTCGCCCGAGAAATCAACGGAAGGCGAAGAGAGCGCGACCGAGACCCCGTCAGGGCGCAACAAGCGCGTCCAGATCAGATAAGCACGCCTTTGGCCGGCGGCGAGGCCGGTTTTATATTCGCCGATCAGCCGCGACGAACGAGGGACCAGCACCTGGCTTCCGTCGAACGAGCGGACGTCCTGGCTGACGACAGCACGAACATAGCCGGGGACATCGCTATTGATGGCGGTTTCGAGCACGGCCGGAATCAGCGTGCCTTGAGCGACCGTATGCGACGGATCGCCGATCCGAGTAGACCTCGCGGCCGTCGAATCCATCGCCGACGAGCCGTCAGGGCCCGAACCGAGCGCGAGCATGCCCGGCGCTGGCGTATCCGGTGACCCGTCCGCCCCGGCTGGGGCTCCGCTGGTTCTGACCGTACTGCCGTCATAGACCATGACGGGCGATTGAGAACGCGGCGTACCGGGCATGACCATGGTCTGCTGGGGGGCCATCGGACCAATCGCGGCTGAAGGTTGCTGCGCCGAAGTCGTTATCGCTTGAGGTGCCCCCGTCGGCACCGCGGTTGGAATGCGCGGGGTTTGCAGGGCACCGCCGGGTGCCGACTGGGTGCTGATCGGCTCGCGGCTGCCGTTCCTGCTGGAGCTCAGCGTCACGAAGGTGACACAGCCCAGCACCAGCGCGATTGCCGCCCCGGTCGCAATCCCCAAATTGTCGCGTCGCGATTTGCGCTGCGCGACGACCGGGAAGGCATTGCGGCTGGCAATGCTCAGCGCCTGGTCGTTCATTTCGGACCGAGGGTCCGTCGCCGGGGTTGAGATCACCGGCTCCAAAGCCCCCCAGCGGACGACGGACAGGTCGCTATCCGCAGCGGTTTTGCTATTGGGCATGGTCGTCCCCCGAAAGGTTGGTCGAATAGAGGCCGGTGACGTCGGGCGTGCGCAACGCCAGGCTTGCGCTCGGGCGAGGTGGAGCTTGCTGGACCATCGCCACGGGAGCGGCGGCGGTTCTGCGCGGAACGGCATTCGGACGAAGCGGCCGCCCAGGCCAGATGACAGCGGTTCGTTTGCCCTGACGCAGAACGATGTTCGAAGGCAGCGGATCGATGACTATGAAGTTGCCCGACGTTCGGTAGTTCACCGGGCCTTCACGACCCTCGCTCGAGACGGTCAGGATCGCCGGCAGGGCGGCTTCGCGGGCCCAGGCAAGGTACAGCGCCTGGCCGTCATCGAAAATCCGAGACGGGAGAAGCTTGTCGGAACCTTTTGTCAGCCAACCGAAATTCAGCTGCTCCGGCGAGAAGGACGGGAGGCTCGGAGGCGCCGATGCAGCCTGAACACGGACTTGGGAGACCGGAGGCTTTTCGTACGGATAGGAAAATTTCAGCGCATAGACCGGCGACCCCGCCTTCGGCGTCGCAACCAAATCGAACATATAGAGATGACGGTCCGTCACCACGGTCATGTTGGTCCGAGTCGCCCGAAGGAGCGGTTTGAGGAACAGCAGGCTCGCGCGACGATTTGGGGTGACCTGCCAGGCGGACGAATCGCCGACCGCGACGTTCTCGATACGCTCGTCCGGGCCGAATTCGACCGTCGATTGGATGCCCTCGCGGCCAACGATCTGAACGATCTGTTCCGGATCGTAGACGAGCGTCTGAATGCGTCTGTCAGCGGCCGAGGCGGTCGTGGCGCTGACCATTGCAAGTGCGAGAATGGAAAAACCGCGCATCATCGGAACATCTCTCTGGACAAAGGTGCGTCGCCGGGTTGCGACCGGTGATTGAAATAAAGGCTGTGCCGGGCCGGAAGAACGGCTGGAACCTGATTGGGCACGGCTGCCGCCCGGGCCGACACCAAGCTAGCAGCGGGGGCCGTAGCGACAGTCCGATCCATTGGAACGAAGCTGTTCAAGCTCGCAACGGTCGTCCGAACGCGATCCGAGGACGCCGCGGCGGGCGGGCTGATTTCCCGGACCCGCTCGATCTCGGCCGTGTTATGCTGCGTCTGCCCGGCGGAGTTGTCCTTTGACCCCGCGCCGGACTTCGGCAGCCTCCACCCTCGTGTCAGCGACGCCGCGAGCTCCAACGTCAGCAACATAAGCGCGAGATAGACGATGGAGGTGACGAGAATCCCGACGGCGGTGCGAAGCGAAACCTCTTTTCCGCCGCTGGCGAGTCCATCGACCATCGGAAAAATCGCCATCAACGCTCCGCTGCCCATCACGACGGTCAAGAGCGGGACCAGTGCGAACATGGCGACGCTTTTCAGCCAGCCTTCGAACAGTCCGCGGGTTCCCTCGAAGAGCGCCAACACGATGAAGACGGGCCCGAGGATGAGTAGCGCCGCGAGCGCGATCTTGCAGACGACAAGCACGCCGACGGTTCCGAGGAGCAGGATCAATGACGAGATCCACAGCATGTTAGCCGGCGACGCGAGCTTTTCGCTGGCAGCAGGAGTGCCCGCGATCGACTCCGCGGCATTTGTAACCGCGGTGAACAAAGTATCGAGCTTCTGCGCAAACACCAGCGTCGCCGACCCTCTGGTCCCCAGAAGAGTCCCGGCAATCTGGTCCGGCGCTCCCACGGCGAGGTTCCAGACGACCGACTGATAGGCCATCCACGATGTGACGAACGTGATGATGAGGCCGATCGTCATCATCCGCGGAGTGAGCGCCGACATGCGCAGGCTCGAGCGGCCCGTAAGGAGGTTGAAGGCGAACAGCCCGACGTAGAGGGTAAGCAGGATCGTGAGCGCGGTGGTCAGCGCCCCGCCAGGCGCGAAGAGCCTGCCGAACGAGGCATTCGTCGCTTCCGCCGAGAGGCAGTCGACCTTCTGCAGCGCGTCCGCGATGCTTTCCGGGCCGGCCGCTCCGAATGTCGGACAGCTGCTCATTCGGCAGCGTCCAGCCACAGGTCGTCACTGGCCTCGCCGGGCCAGGGCGCGCGGGTCAGAAGCGGGTACCAATGCGCCGGATCGTCGCCCACCGAGGCTCGCAAGTCGTCGAGCCGGCGAACGCTGGACTCGCGTCCAGACAGCACAGTCAAAAGATCCGGCATGCCGCCAAGGTCGAGCCGGGCGACGACGGATTTGCCCGTTTGGCGAATGAGGAAGCAACGGCTGTGTGCCGGGAGGCTCCGGACGAATTCGAACTCCTGCGAGCTGAGTCCGAAGCCTTTGCAATATTCTTCCTCGCGGGCCTTCGCGTTGGGCATGAAAATGCTCGTCGCAGCCTGTTCCACGATCGCGGACGAAATCGAGCTGTTGAGCGCGTCCGCCGCCGACTGCGTGACGAAGCCGACGATCGCATTGCGCTTGCGTAGAGTCTTCATCCAATCGCGGATGCGGCCCGAGAACATCGGGTCGTCGAGCGCTTTCCATGCCTCGTCGATAAGGATGATCGTCGGGCGCCCGTCGAGAGAAGCCTCGATTCGGTGGAAGAGATACATCAACGCCGGAGTGCGCAGCCGGCGGTCGTCGAGCAGCTCCGTCATGTCGAAGCCGAGCGCTCCGTCCCGGACTTCGAGACCGTCGTCCCGGTTGTCGAACAGCCACGCGTGCTCGCCATCGAGAATCCACGGATTCAGGCGCGACGGCAGGTCGCCGGCCTTCGGGCGCCGGCCACCGGCCAAGAGGTCGCGGACGAACCGCAGCCGACGCAGCTCTGGACCATGCGAGAAGATCTCATTGACCGCGCTCGCGATCGTCGCCTCTTCCTCCGCTCCCTCCGGCAGAAGCAGGCAAGAGAGCCAGTCGCGCAGGAACGACCGGTTCATCGGCAGGTCTGGCAACCGAAGGGGGTTGAAGCCCGTTGGCGTGCCGCGGCTCAGCTTCTCGTAGCGGCCGCCGAGGGCACGCAGGAAGATTTCCGATCCGCGGTCCTTGTCGAACAAAATGGTCCGTGGAGCGAACTTCTGGGCCTGAGCGACAAGAAAATTGAGAACGACGGTCTTGCCGGATCCGGACGGACCGATGATCGTGAAGTTGCCGAGATCGCCGTCGTGGAAGTTGAAGAAATAAGGCGTGCTGCCGGTGGTCTCGAGCACGGTGACCGCGTCGCCCCAGTGATTGCCCGTGGCACGGCCCATCGGAAACCCGTGCATGGAGACGAGACCCGCCGCGTTCGCACTCGAGATGAGTGCGCGGCGGACCACATAATGTTCGTTTCCTGGAAACTGGCCCCAGAATGCGGGTTCGAAGTTGACGTCCTCGCGAACCGCGACCGCCCCGATGTCGGCCAGCGCGGCTGCGGCCGTAGCGGTCGCCTGTTCGAGCATTTCAATCGAGCTTCCGCGGACCAGAACGCTCAAGTGATTGTCGCCGAAACTGAGCTGCCCCGCACCCACCGCATCGCGCGCCGCGATCATCTCACCGCGCTCCGTCGCTGCTGCCTCATCGGCGCTGTTCAGGCGCCGCAGGGCGAGGTCGATCCGCTCGCGAGCCGTCTGCCGTTCGATCGGCGCGAAGGTTTCGGTGATCACCAGCTCATGCGGGACTCGCAGCAGCGAATCGAGTAGCCCGGCGCGCGTTGCGTCGGGATATTCCTTGATCCCGAGAATGCTCGCGAAACTCCGCTGGCTCGGAGTCACCGATTCCATCGCATCCAGGCCGAAGCTGAGGCGCGAGTAAGGGATGTATTGACCGAGATCCTGGCCTTCCCGAGGCAGCAGCACCGGGCGCGACTCCCCATTGTACAGCATGGAGAGAAGCTCGAGCGGTTCGGAGTAAATTCCGTTCTCGTTCTGATAGGTCCCGAGGATGTGCGCTCCGTAAGGTTGCAGGGCCGCCGTCAGCGCCGCCATTGCCGAATCGAGCGCGACGGCCTCGGCGGTGCCGAGCGGGCTGGACCGCGAGGAACGGAGTTTGCCCAGTCGCTCCGGAAGGCCCGCCTTGCCGCGCGGGGGTCTGACGACGATCGTGAGGAATTGGTCGTTGAGAAACAGCCGCTTTTCGTTGAGGCGCGAATTCCACCGGGCATCGATCTCGGCGGAGAGGCAATCGAAGTCCTGCGCCGGAAGGTGTACGCGCACGCAGCGCCGGACGAGATGGTGGTAAAGCACGAGCTTCGAGTTGAGGGCGCTCCGAAGCACGACCTCGCGGACGGTGGCAAGGTGGTTGAGGACATCGTCGTCCTCCGTCTCGAACGGGAATCCGGTGATCCGTATCGACCGCATGAGCGAGCCGTCGCGAAGCTCAACCGTCGAGGGATCCACGTGGCGAGCATAAGGCAGCCGGTCGCCCGCACGCGCTTCGCGCTTGCTCCACGCTGCAGGTCCGAACCATTTGGTCATAGCTCGATTCCCCCTCACGGCGCGTAGCTGTTGCAGCCCCAGCGGCTCCAATTCCTGGTCCGCGGGCACCGGCTCACGCGAGTGATCCACAAGTCGAAAATCCGAGGCTCCCTGAGACACGCAAAATAGCCGATGACGTGAATTGCCACGGCCACCGGAAGAGCGAGAAAACTGCGGGTGACAAGGAACACTTCCGTCGTCGCGGCGGCATTGATGATGAAGTAGCTATAGGTCACGCCCGCAAACATTTGCGGGCGCGTAAGCGCGCGGAAGACCGGCGACCTGGTCAGCGCCATGCCTTAACCGCCGGCAGCCGCAGCGGCCTGGATTCCGCTGACGATGGCGCCGGCCCCAAAGAGAATGAAGCAGCCGATGATTACGGTTGCGCCGAAACGCCAGTTGAGGCGCCCGGTCAACATCATGAAGCCGACCATTGCGACCGCGATGACCGCCACCGCAGTCGCCACATTGCCGAGGAGGGTCCCCTGCAGCCAGTGGAGGGCGCTTACGATCGGGCCGGACCCTTGCGGATCGGCATATCGAGCCGATGCTGCTGCGGGCGTGCTGATCGTCAGCGTCGCAAGGACGGCAAGACTGGACACGAGTTTCATTTGTCGCCTCTCGATTGAGTGGATGATATGCGCTGGACAACCGACGCCACGTAGGCTCGGGTTTCGGGAATGGCGGGAATGCCGTTGGCTCTGATGACTCTGGCGGGACCCGCGTTGTACGCCGCAAGCGCCTTTTCGACGTTGCCATCGAACGAATTCAACAGCTGGCGCAGGTATCTCGCTCCGCCCGCAAGGTTTGCGACCGGGTCGGTCGGATCCACACCCAGCTCACGCGCGGTCTGGGGCATGAGCTGCGTCAGGCCGATCGCCCCCTTTGGGGAAACGGCGCCGGGATTCCAGCGGCTTTCCTGCCAGACGAGTGCGGACAGGAGCACAGGACTGATTCCGGCAGCGGCAGCGGCATTTTGCATCGCGGCGGCAAAGCGGCTCGGGACACCGGCCTGATCAATGTTGGTGAGCGCACCTACCGGAACTTGGATTTCGAGCGCCGGGTCACTGGCCGCCTCGGACGGTCCGTCGAGAACCGTGAAGGTAGCCTCGCCCGAACCATCGCGCACAGAGACAGTGCCGTCAGCTGAGATCTCCATGACCTGCGCACTGGCTGGAGACGCGACGAAACCGGCCGCGAAAATCGCGGAAACCATCAATGCACGGCGCGCGCCTACCGATTTGCCGCAAAGGCAATTGGCGACCGAGCACCGCGGATGCCGTTTCCCTCGCAAAGACAAAAACCCCCACCCCCGTGGCTATTTATTGTTTTTTGCACGTGCGAGACCTTGGCGCGAGATGGCTAAGGAAGTGTTAACGGTGGATGCCCCAGCGAGTGAGGCGAACCGATGGGCCGGCACGGTGCGGCGACTCGCCGTGCCCTGCACTGCAACAAGATCAATAAAATCGATTGTAAAGAGAGTTCTCGCGCCTGATAATAGTATCTTATTTCAAAGTGTTAGATGCTATAAACTGAGAGTTAATAAGAGTTGCCGCTGGCCCAGCCGCAAAGGGGGTGTCCGATCAACATACGTCCAGTGATCCTCTCGGGAGGTTCGGGCACACGTCTCTGGCCGGTTTCGCGTCAGGACCTGCCGAAGCAGCTGCTGCCCATTGCATCCAGCCGATCGATGTTGGCGGAGACCCTTCAGCGCCTGAGCGGATCGGAGTTCGAAGCGCCGATCATCGTAACCGCCGAGGATCACCGGACCGTCGTCAAAGACCAGCTTGAGCAAATCGACGCGGCGGTTGAGGCGATCCTGCTTGAACCCGTTGGCCGCAACACATCTGCGGCAGCAGCCCTTGCCGCGGAATGGCTGCGCTCGACCGGGCGGGACGAGTTGCTGCTGCTGATGCCCGCGGATCATGTGATCGGGGACGAAGAGGCGCTTCGTGCGGCGATCCAAACCGCCGCTCCCCACGCCGAGGGTGGGGCGATCGTCACGTTCGGTATCGTTCCGACGGGCCCGAACGTCGAATACGGCTATATCGAAGCCGAAGCGGCCCAACCCGCAGGGGCTAATGCCTATCCCGTCGCTCGCTTCGTCGAGAAGCCCGACGCCGACACCGCGGCTGCTTATGTGGAAAGCGGCCGCTTCTGGTGGAATTCCGGCATCTTCCTCGTGAAAAGTTCGACCTTGATCGAGGAAATGCAGCGCTTTCTGCCAAGCACCGTCGAGACGATCTCGCGGTCGGTGGCGAGCGCAACACGCGACGGTATGTTCGTCCGGCCGGAACCGGAGGCATTCCGAGCCGCCGAGAATATCTCGATCGACTATGGGATCATGGAGAAGACTTCCCGAGCGGTGGTGGTTCCGGTTCAAATGAATTGGTCCGATGTCGGCTCCTGGGCAGCCGTTTGGACGCTCGCTCCCAAGGATTCTTGCGACAATGCGATCCAGGGAGACGTCGTCATGATCGACACTCGCGGGTCGCTTCTGCGCAACGAGAGCGATGCCGTGATCACTGCCATCGGGCTCGAGAACATGGCCGTCATCGCCGTCCGCGACGCGATCCTGGTCGCGCCGCTGAGCAGGGCCGCAGAGGTCAGGTTGCTGGTCGAGAAATTGCGTGCTGAAGGCCGCGAGGCCGCGGTCAAGCCAAAGTGAGCGGCATCGGCTTGCGGCCGGAATGCGCGCTCGCCGACGATCTCCGATAGGGCTCAACGCGAATTTAATGCGCTTGCGAAAATGCCGATGCCCGCCGTTGGCCACGAGCATACGCCGGATTTGCGGACGCGTGGTGCCCCTGCTTGAAGTCCGCCGAAAGCTAGTTAATAGAAGTTAACAGTATCGGGAGGCGAAAACTGGCGATGGATGAGTTCCAAATTCGGGCTGAGCTTTCCGACGTGATCAATGAACTCACCGACGCAGACCTCGTCTTCGAGGTGACGGCGAAGCCAACTCGCAGCTTTGCGCCGGGCTCGGTGGTCATCGAGCCCATCGAGGAAGCCATCGAAGCATCGCTGCGGGCCTTTGCCGCCTCCGTCGAAACTCATGTCGAAAGGGTCGCCGTCCTCGAAGAAGTCTCCAATAGCTGCGTGACGATCTGGTTTCGTTTTCACGCCCGGGACGGAGGCCGCGCGGACGATCTGGCGAGCGGCGTCGACCCTGCCCTGCTGAAGTACGCCGCCCAGGGAGTCCTGACCATCCTGTCCTGGATGGACGGGCGGCCGGACTTGCGATTGTCCGACTTGCAGCAGGCAATTCGAGTCCTGGCTTGGGGCACCTCCGCAACGAGCTGCAGCCATCCTGCTTTGCCGTCGTCAGTGCGGCTCGTGGACGCGGTTTCGGCGTGGCAACGGGTGAGGGAAGCGCTTCGCGACAGTTCGAGTGCTCGCCTCGTCATGCAGCAGGGTTCGGCCGAGCTCGATTTGACGAAGAGGATTCCGCAACTAACGAGCCTCCTCGACAAGAAGGTCGTGAATCGCGCCGTCGAATTGATCCTGTTGGTCGAACTTCCGGATTATGGCGCGACTGGCGAGTGGCTCCTGAAGCATGGCCAAGCGCACTTCGCCGCAAGGTGCGGGCAGTGCGACCTGCTGGACCAGTTCTACCGAAGGGAATTGGACATCCGCCCTGGCGATGCCCTCCATTGCCGAGTGGAATTCGATACGATTTATGGCCCGGATTATGAGGTCGTCGATGAGCGGCTCTCCGTCGTCGAGGTCTTGGAAGTGCTTCCGGCCTCCGTACCGACCAATGAAAAACCGAAGAGCCAGAACGTTCCGGACATGGATCGCAAACCTGCCGAGGGTGCCGACCGCCCAATGCTGGTCTTGTAGGGACTACTCAATCCTGGCGACGGCGATCGTTCGGCCTGCGCGCCGATCACAACTCTAGTCGATTGCAGCTGGCGGAGCGGGAGGGATTCGAACCCTCGATACGGTTTTGCCGTATACTCACTTTCCAGGCGAGCGCCTTCGACCACTCGGCCACCGCTCCGGCCGCACCCGGACGGGTGCATCACTTAAAAGAATCGCGCCGGAAGGGCGCCCATCTAGGGGGAGGCGCCGCATCGGGCAAGGTTGCTGGTCGCCGCGGCGGCCCTTACGTGCCTGTCGATGACCCCCGCCGAGCGCCTAGCAGGCCGCACGCCGACCGACGCCGACATCGAGGCGATCGCTCGGACGACGCTGGCGCGCCTGCCGTCGCCCTTTCGCGAAAGCCTCGGCGAGATCGTGCTTCTCATCGAGCCGATGGCCGACCCGGCGACCGCGCGAAGCGTCGGCCTTAAACACCCGATGCATTTGAGCGGCCTCTATCAAGGCGTGCCGCTCAATCATCAGAGCGTCAACTATCCCTCGATGCTGCCGGAGCGGATCACATTGTACAGCCGGCCGATCCTCGCCGAATGGCGCTCGACCCGAGTCAGCCTGGACCAGCTCGTCGCGCACATCGTGATCCACGAGGTTGGACACCATTTCGGCTTCTCCGACGACGACATGCACGCGCTCGAGGACGAAGCCGAGTGACGGCCCTGCTGCGGTTCGAGAAGGTCGCATTGCGCCGCGGCGGGCGCTTGTTGTTCGAAGATTTGGATCTCGAGCTGGGACCCGGCGACCGGCTTCAGGTGACCGGACCGAACGGAAGCGGCAAATCGAGCCTGCTGCGGCTCGCCGCCGGGCTGCTTCACGCCGAGCGCGGGCGCGTCGATCGTTCGGCGCTGTCGCTCGCCGATGATCATGTCGCGCTGGATCGCGAGCTGCCGCTGGCGCGCGCGCTGCGCTTCTGGGGTTCCGGGGTGAGCGAGGCGATGGCAGCGATCGGCATCGCGCATCTCGCCGACATTCCCGTCCGCTTGCTCTCGACCGGCCAGCTCAAACGAGCGACGCTCGCCCGGGTCGTGGCTTCGCCTGCCCGGTTGTGGCTTCTCGACGAGCCGCTCAACGGCCTCGACTCCGAGGGGGCGAACCGATTGGCCGGCGTCGTTGAGCGACATCTCGAGGGCGGCGGAACAGTGCTCGCAGCATCCCACCAACCGTTGCTGGGACATTGGCCGGAGCTGGAGCTCGGAGCATGATCGGCGCGCTGATCGTGCGCGACGTGCGCCGCGCCTTGACCGGGGCAGCCTGGCTTCCGGTCGCTTTCTTCCTGCTGGTGGCAACGCTCATCCCGTTCGCGGTCGGGCCCGATGCGCGGCTTCTCGCCCTCATCGGCCCGGGCGTTCTATGGATCGCTGCGCTTACCGCCGCATTGCTTCCGATCGAGCGGTTGATCGAGCCCGACCGCGCCGACGGAGTGCTCGACCAGCTGCTGCTCCGCGGCGTCTCCGACGAGATCACGGCAGTCGCCAAGATCGTGGCCCACTGGCTGACCTTCGGACCGTTGCTGTTCCTCGCCGCCTTCCCCGCCGCGGGCTTGCTTCACATCGACCAGGCAGCACTCGCCCGGCTGCTGCTCTCGATATGGATTGGAACGCCGGGGCTGGCGGCGCTTGCGGTGGCCGTGGCGGCCCTGACGACCGGTCTCCCGCGCGCCGGATCGCTCGCCGGCCTGCTCCTCTTGCCGATCGCGGTACCGCTGCTGATCTTCGCGGCGGCGTTCTGCCTTGAGGGCGGCAATGCGGCGATGGCGCTCGAAGCCGCCGTTTCGATCCTGCTGCTCGCCGGAGCGCCGTTCGTGACCGCCGCGGCAATCCGCGCCGCGCGAACCTAATCCCGAAACCAGCGGGCGAAGATCGCAGTCGGCAACAGCAACCCGCGGGCTTCCTCTCTCACCGCCATCTCACCAAATTCGACGGTCCCGCCGAGGTCGCCAAGAGACTGCTTCACCAGCTCCCCGATCGCCAGCGCCGACATTCGCACCGCATAGACCGTAAGCACGAGGTAGCGGCTGCCGGAATCGAGCAGCCGGCGGCAGTCGGCAAGCAGGAGCGGGAGATTCTCCTCGAGCCGCCACAGCTCGCCGTTCGGACCGCGCCCGAACTTGGGCGGGTCGAGCAGGATCCCGTCGTAGCGGCGGCCGCGCCGCACCTCGCGCGCGGTGAACTTGGTGGCGTCGTCCACCATCCAGCGGATCGGGCGATCCACCATTCGGGAGAGTGCCGCGTTCGCCTTGCCCTGTTCGACCGACTTTTTCGACGCATCGACATGGACCAGCCTGGCGCCGGCATCGCTCAGCAGCAGCGTACCGACGCCCGTGTAGCCGAAGAGGTTGAGCACATCGGCGTCCGCCGATCGCTCGCACATCCAACCCCATTGCGGGGCCATGTCGGGGAAGAAACCGAGGTGGCGGAACGGAGTCAGATGGGCCGCGAAGCTGATGTTCCCGCGCGACAGGTCCCATTGCTTCGGGATCGAGCGATGCTGGACCCAGCGCCCGCCGCCCTCCTCATCCGAGGCCGGGACGAAAGTCGCGTCCGGATCCCAGTCATCGCGCGCCGGGGCCCACATGGCTTGCGGCTCCGGCCGGACGATTTTGAAAGGTCCATACCGTTCGAGCTTCCTCCCATTGCCGCAATCGAGCAGCCCCCAATCGTACCAGGGCTCGGCGACCAGCGTTGTAAGATCGCTCACGCTGCGAGAGCGAGCTGTGCGCCCACGGATGCAATGGCGGCGCGGCCGTCGATCAGCGTCGCCGCTCCCGCGGCCTTGGCTGCCGCCGCATCGACCGACCTTAATTGTTCGAGGATTTCGCCGGTGTCGAGAATTCTTCCGAACACCTCGATCGATCGTGCCATATGGTCGGCACGGGCGTGCGGGGTCTCCATCGCCATCAGCAATCCGGCCTCCAGTTGGGCGCGCGCTCGAACGACTTCGGATTCGTTCAGGGTCTCGACGGCTTCCGCGAGAACGGATCGCGCGAGGTGCATCGAATCCACCGCCCGGCTGCGGTCCGCGGCGCAGCTCATGGCGACGATCCCCGTATCCGCATAGCCCTGGCTCCAGGCGCTCACTGAATAAGCAAGGCCGCGCTCTTCGCGCAGCTCCTGGAAAAGACGCGAGGACATCCCGCCCCCAAGCGCCTGGACGAAGACCGACATCGCCGGCAGCCGAGGGTCGCTTGCCGCCATGCCGGGGAGCGCCAGGCACCAGTGCGCCTGTTCGAACTCCCGGCGATCGTTACGGACTCCGCCGGTGAACTCGGCTCGGCCGATCGGCACTCCGGGCCAATTTTCCATGTCGCCGAGAAGCCGCTCGGCACATTTGAGGATTTCGCCGGGTTTCACTTTGCCGCTGGCGGACAGGATGAGGCGCGAGGGAACCAGCTCTCCCTCGATCCACGACAGGCAATCCTCGCGCGCAATCGCGCGCAAAGTCTCGGCGCGACCGAGGATCGAGCGGCCGAGCGGCTGGCCGTCGAATGCCGCCTGGAACACGTGCTCGTGGACGAGGTCGTCCGGCGAATCGACGACTTCGCCGAGCTCGGACAGGATCACGACCTTTTCGCGCTCGAGGTGGTCTTCAGCGAGATGGGGAGCCCGTACCATATCCGTCAGGATTTCGCAGAGCAGCTCCGCGTCCTTCGCGAGCGTCCGGCCGTAAAAGACCGTCTGGTCGCGTGCTGTCCAGGCGTTGATCGCACCGCCGACATCCTCGATCGCTTCGGCCAGCGCGCGCGTGTCGCGCTTTCCTGCGCCTTTGAACACCATATGCTCGACGACATGCGCGAGCCCGGACAGATGCTCGGGCTCCGAGCGCGAACCGACCTGCGCGTAAAGACCGATCGCGGCGGATTCGGCGCCCGGCATTGGGTCGACGGCTATCGTCAGCCCGTTCGCAAGCCGATGCAGCTCTCCGGTCATTCTGCTCCAGATCTCCCACGCTTCACGATCGCGATAGAGTAGATGATCAACGCGGCGAGAGCCAATGCGAACCACGTCGCGGCGTACATCCGATGCCCCGCCGGAGTGATCGGGCTGACCGATTCCACGCTCGGCGGACGGCTGGGCTCAAGGCCTGGCGGAGCCGTCGCGGCCACCAGCCGCATTCGGGTCCGCTTGTCCGGAACGATGATTCCGCTGACCGGCCCGCCTGGCCAGGCAATCCGAACATTCGGGTTCTTCGACCAGCCGACCTCGACGCTCATCCCCGGACCCTCCGCACCGGTCGCGCAATCGATGATCTGGACGTAGCCGGGTTCGCCCGCCCGGTTCTCGCCGGCGATCGCCCATTTGCCGATCGGACGCAGGCAAACTCCGGTCGCATGGCGGAACAGCGGGAGCTGGTCGCCCTTGATCGGAACGGTCGGCCAGGTGATCGGAGGCAATTGCTCCGACGCCGCGAATCTTGCGAGCAAACGTTCTTTCCAAACGGCGCGCTTCAACTGCCACGCGCCGAGCCCGATCAACACCGCGATCGCCGCGCCGACTATGATCGTCGGAAGGAGAGGCAGGCGCTTTGTCATTCCGCAATCCGTCCCTCGCGCGCGCGATGCTTATATTCCTGGAAGAGCAGCAGCGCCTTGGCGATGCGCAGGCCGCCGACGGTGAACAGGCAGGCGACGGGAAGCCATACCAGATGAACCCACCACGGCGGCTCGGCCGCGGCATCGAGAACCAGCGCGGCCGCGACCACGGCCGCGCCGACGATCAGGATCAGGAAGGCGGCCGGCCCGTCGCCGACATTGAAGCTCGAGAAATCGAGCCCGCACGCCCGGCACCGGTCCGCGAACCGTACCCAGCCGGCGAATAAGGTCTTGGCCCCGCACTTGGGGCAGTGTCCGGCAATCGCCGCCGTCAGCGGGGAATCCCCGCTCATCGTCAGGGCGTGTGCGGCGCGCCCCAGCCGCCCCAGACGTAGATCGAGGTGAACAGGAACAGCCACACGACGTCGACGAAATGCCAATACCAGGCCGCGGCCTCGAATCCGAAATGCTGCTTGGGCGTGAAGTGGCCGCGGAACGCCCGCACCAGGCAGATGGTGAGGAAGATCGTTCCGACGATCACATGGAAGCCGTGGAAGCCGGTCGCCATGAAGAAGGTCGCGCCGTAGATATTGCCCTTAAAGGCGAATGGAGCGTGGGCATATTCATAGGCCTGGATGCTGGTGAACAGCATGCCGAGCGCAATGGTGCAGGCGAGGCCCTTCTTAAGTCCGTCCCGGTCGCCGTGAATCAATGCATGGTGCGCCCAGGTCACCGTCGTTCCCGAGCAAAGCAGGATCAAGGTGTTGAGCAGTGGGAACCCCCACGGGTTCAGCACTTCGATGCCCTTGGGCGGCCATTGGCGCCCGACGGCATCGACCATCGACGGGAACAATGCGGAATCGAAAAAGGCCCAGAACCAGGCGAGGAAGAACATCACCTCCGAAGCGATGAAGAGGATCATCCCGTACCGCAGGTGCAGCTGGACGACGGGAGTATGGTCTCCGCCGTGCGCCTCCTTAATCACGTCGGCCCACCACAGGTACATGGTCGCGATGACTCCCGCGACGCCGAGGGCGATCGTGATCGGGCCAAACCGGTTTTCATGGAACCACATGACGAGGCCGCCAAACAACGCCAGCGCCGACGCCGCGCCAAGGAGCGGGTTCGCGCTCGGTTCTACGAGATGATAGTCGTGGTTCTTAGCACCGGCCATTTCGTTCGCGCTTTCCTCATGTCCTTTGCGGCAGGCTCTAGCGGCCTGTACCGCCGCTTTCCACCTTGTAAAATGTGTAGCTCAAGGTGATCTCGTCGATTGCCTTGGTGACGTCGTCGCGGCGCAGCTTGGGGTCGACGTAGAAGACGACCGGCATCTTCACGCTCTGGCCGGGTTGCAGGGTCTGCTCGGTGAAGCAGAAGCATTGGATCTTGTTGAAATATTGCCCAACCGTATCGGGGGTCACGTTCCACACCGCCTGACCGGTGATCGGCCGGGCGCTGAGATTCTTGGCCTCATAGTAGATCGTCGTTCGGGCGCCCGGCGCAATTCGGACCTGGTTCTGGACTGGCTCGAACCGCCACGGCAGCTTCTGGTCGACGTTGGCGTCGAACCGCACTCCGATCGACCCGGCGACGGCGCCCGGGGCCTGTTCGGCACGGAGGGGAGTACCGTCGAAGCCGGTCAGCTGACAGAAGGCGCGGTAGAGCGGGACCGAGGCGAAAGCGAGCCCGAGGAAGCCGAGCGCGACCAGCGCCATCATGAGCGCCGTGCGGTTGTTCCTGTGGGCGGCGGCGGTCACCAATTGAGGCTCGCCTTCGCGATGGTGATGAAGAACATCAGGACCACGAAAGCCCCGAGCAACCAGGCGAGGATCCTCGACCGGTCGCGCTGTCGACGGATAATTTCGTCTTCCTGCTTCACCATGTGATCCACCGGTCCACGACCAACGCCGTGAAGAGAGCGAAAAGATAGAAGACCGAGTAAGCGAACAAATGTTTTTCGGCGCCCATCTGCGTCGGATCGGACGAGCGGTTTGTCAGCACTCGGCCAGCCAGCACGACGAAGACGAAGCTGAGGATGATCGCCGAAGCGCCGTACGCTGCTCCGGCCAGCCCGAGCGGCCATGGCGCAACCGCGGCCGCCGCCATCGGCAGACTGTAGAGGAAGATCTGCCTGCGGGTACTCTCGATGCCCGCGAAGACGGGCAGCATCGGGATCCCCGCGGCCGCATAATCGGACCGCACGAAGAGCGACAGGGCCCAGAAATGGGGCGGGGTCCAAAGGAAGATGATCGCGAACAACAGCAGCGGGAGCGTCTCGACCCGCCCGGTCGCAGCGGCCCATCCGATGAGCGGCGGGAAGGCTCCGGCGGCGCCTCCGATTACGATATTTTGCGCGGTCCTCGGCTTCAGCCAGACGGTGTAGATCAACAGGTAGAACAGGATCGAC
>JBKPOR010000192.1:0-6885 GCA_046765675.1 Pseudomonadota bacterium | reverse complement strand
GGCGAGCATTTCCTCACCGCCGCGCTCGAGCAGGATTCGGGGCTGTGGGATTACGCCTTCGACAAGAAGGTCTTGCTGGCGACACCGACCAACCTGATCGCTATCGCCCGGACGGTTGCCGCGGTGTGGCGCCAGGAGAGGCTCGCCAAGGAAGCGCGGCAGATCGGAGAGCTGGGCAAGGAGCTGTACGAGCGTCTGGCCAAGGCTGCCGAGGACCTTCGCAAAGTGGGCAGCGGCCTTGCATCGGCAGTCAACAATTACAACAGCTTCGTCTCCAGCTTTGAGACACGATCATTGGTCACGGCCCGCAAATTCCGGGAGCTCAATATCGAACCGGGCAGGCGCGACATTGAGGTGCTTGCTCCGGTCGAGGCGCTTCCTCGCTACGCCGATGAGGAACTGGAGCTCAGCGAGCAGGAGCCCGACGAACCTCCTCAGATCGCCGCAGAGTAGCTACTGGATCAGCTCCAGCTCGATTGAGCCGGCCGCATTGCTGAGGGTCAGATGCCGGCCGCTCGACCAGTTGATCCGCATCGGCTGGTTGATCACGGCGAAGCCCGCGCCTTCGAAGCTCGCCGCGGGGTCGGAGCAAGCCATCAGGGTCGAACGAATCTCTCTGGCGATCAGCGTCTCGCCTTTTACAGAAAAGCGCCCGCCAAAATGGTTGCAGCCGAAACGCCCGCCGATTCCGCCGCTTTTGAACTCGACGCGGTAGTCGCCACTGGTGGGAGTTGGGCGTCCGTCAATGGCTGTCACATGCCAGCGCGTACCCTCGAAGCTGCGTGCGTCGGCGGCGATGCTGGTGCAGCTCGCGCAGAGCAGCGCCGCGAGCAGGGCGAATCTAGAGCCCGCCGCAGCCATCGAACCGGCGCCCGTCGACGGTGACCTGGACTTTGTCCGGGTAGGACCGGTCGCTCATGCCGTCGCTGCACTTCGCATGGACGATGTTCACGTTGAGGCGGGGCGTCTGGTAGATTTCCCCGGCGAAGCCGACGATCACCCTCGGGGTGGGCTGGGCGACCGGCTGGGCGTCGGGCTGGGTGAACACCATCTGGCGCTCGTCGATAGTGAGACCCCAAAACGGCTCGGTCCCGGTCGCGCGATAGACTCCGCCCGGCGGGTTCGGCGTCAGAGGCGGCGGTGGAGGTGGCTCGAGGCAAGCCGCGAGTGCGAGAACGGGCATCAGAGCGAGGAGCTGTTTCATGCCCGCAATAAGTCACTGCGCCGGTGTCAGGTTCCTGAACGCCACCGCGCTGTGATCGCGAAAGCCATGACGGCAGCCGCCATTGCCGCATTCAGACTGTCCGCCCGGCCCGCCATGGGAATCTTCACCAGAAGGTCGCACTCGGCCTCATATTCGGGCGGAAGCCCTTGCTGTTCGTTGCCGATCAGGAGGAAGCAGGGCTGGACATAGTCGGCCTCCAGATAGTCCTTTGTCGCCTTGAGGCTGGTTCCGACGAGCTGCCCCTCGCCTGATCGAAGCCAGGGCACGAAATCGCCCCAACGCGCAGTCGCGACGTCCTGCGAGAAGATTGCGCCCATCGAAGCTCGAACCGCCTCGACCGAATAAGCATCGGCGCAATCGTCGATCAGGATCAACCCGCCCGCGCCGGCGGCGTCGCCAGTCCTGAGGATCGTCCCGATATTGCCTGGGTCGCGCAGCGCTTGCGCCACGATCCACAGCGGCGCCGTCGCTCGGTCGATCCGATCGAGCGACGTTTCGGGCTGCCGGTAAGCACCGAGCAGCATCTGCGGATTGTCCTTGCCGCTCATCTTCGAAAGGATGTCGGGCGTCGTTTCGATCGCTTCGCCGCCCGCCGCCTCGGTCCTCGCGATGATCTCGGCGGCAAGTAGATGGCTCGCGCCTTCCTCGGAGAAAGCGACGATTTCCGGAAGCCGGCCGCTGTCGCGCGCTTCGGTAAGGATGCGCAGGCCCTCGGCGAGGAACAGGCCTTCGGAGCGGCGATTCTTCTTGTCCCGGAGCGAGCGCAGGCGCTTCACCGTGGAATTGGAGAAAGCGGTGACCTGGCGCGGCATCAGACCGTCATTGCGAGGAGCGAAGCGACGAAGCAATCGAGCTTCTCGGCGGTCGTTCTGGATTGCTTCGCTTCGCTCGCAATGACCTCAATCCTCCCCAAAGCGATCCTGGACCAAGCTCACGAGCTTCTCCAGCGCTTCGTCCGCGTGCAGCCCGCTGCAGTGGATGATGATTTTGTCTCCCATCGCGGCGCCGAGCATCATCAGGCCCATGATCGAGGTTCCGCAGACTCGATTGCCGTCCTTTTCGACCTCAATATCGGCGTCCAGTTCACTCGCCATGGCGACGAATTTCGCGCTTGCCCGGGCATGAAGGCCGCGTTTGTTGGTGATCGCGACTTCCCGGGAAACGACGCTCAAGCGGCGGCTTCCCCGAGGATCTCGGATGCGACGGAGATATATTTCCGGCCCGCCTCACGCGCCGCGGCGACGGCCGCATGCACGCCCATGACCTTGCGCGCTCCCTCGAGCCGAATCAGCATCGGCAGGTTCACGCCCGCGATGACTTCGACATTCTCGCTTTTCATCAGGCTGATCGCGAGGTTCGACGGAGTGCCGCCGAAGAGGTCGGTGAGGATGATCACGCCCTGGCCGCCATCTACTCGGCCGACGGCGTCGGCGATGTCCTTGCGCCGACCCTCCATGTCGTCATCGGGACCGATGCAGATCGCCTCGACCGCTTCCTGCGGCCCGACCACATGTTCCAACGCGGTGAGAAACTCGGCGGCCAGCCGGCCGTGAGTCACCAGCACTAATCCGATCATTCGTTCAACTCGCCTGCCTCAAGCCTCTCGCCGCGTTTCGGCCTCGATCGTATCGCTCGGCGGCGAGGCCAGGTCCCGGTGGCGAATATTCGGTGTAAAGCCACGTTCGCGCAACCGCTCCGTCATCTCGACTGCTGCGGCGACCGAACGGTGTCGCCCTCCAGTGCATCCGAACGCAACGGTCACGTAACTTTTGCCCGCGGCCCAGTAGCGGGGAATCCAATCAATGAGAAGCGATTCGATTTGGCCGATCGTCTCATTCCAGGCCGGATCCTCGGCGAGGTAGGAGCGGACGGGCTGATCGCAGCCGGTCAGCGGCCGAAGATCGTCGATCCAATGCGGGTTCGGCAGGAAGCGCATGTCGAAAACGAGGTCGGCGGTTCGCGAGATCCCGCGCGCAAAGGCGAAGGACGCGATCGTAAGAACCGGCTGGTCCGAATCGCCGCCGTAGCGTCGGCGAAGCTCGTCCCTGAGGTCGGCCGGGCTAAGGTCGGTGGTGTCGATCAGGCTGTCGGCGGCCGCGAGGAGCGGTGCCATGATCTTCCGCTCGCGCGCGATGCCGTCCTCGGCGGGCCGGTCGGGAGCGAGTGGATGGCGGCGGCGGGTCTCGTCGAACCGCCGGATCAGCTCTTTGCCGGCGCAATCGAGAAAGAGGATTTCGGGTGCGACGCGCTCGACCGCGCGGATCATTTCCGGAAGAGCCGCCGGGTCGAAGCCCCGGCTGCGAACGTCCATGCCGACGGCGGCGGGCATGACTCGGCAATCCGCGCCGGAATTGACGAATTGGTGGAGAAGGTCGGCCGGCAGATTGTCGACCACGTCCCAGCCCAAATCCTCGAGCGCGTCGAGCACGCTCGACTTGCCCGCTCCGGACATTCCGGTGACGAGCAGGAGGCGAGGAGAGGTCAGGCGGCTGGACACCGCGCCGGTGTTAAAACTTAAGTCCCAGGCGGTCGAGGCCGAGCGCAACCTTGGACGCGGCAGAAGCCGTCATCGCGTCGACGTTGATCAAGGGCAGGCTGACCCCGAGGATGGGCCGCTCGCGGCTGTCATCGGGAAGCCGCTGGATTTCGCTGGCCAGCTCGACGATCAAGGCGACCGGAACATCCTTCACAATATCCATGTCGACGATGCCGATGCCGCGAATCTCGAGCTTGCCGGCGATGGTCGCGGGCGCCGAGGCGACCAGTCGGTCTCCTGATCTGCGAACCAGCGTCTGGTCGTCGCTGACCAGGGTGAATCCCCGGTCCAGAAGCCGCAGAGTGAGGTCCGACTTGCCGGATCCGGATGGGCCGGTGATCAATACCGCGCGGCCGTCGACTGCGACCGTGCTCGCATGGACCGTCTCGGCCGAAAGTCGTGATTCGGGGATGGTGACCGGGCTGTTCATGCGCGGTGCGCCGCCGGAAGCCGGATGGTGAAGCGGGCCCCGGAGGGCGCGTCGTCGCGGTCCTGCACGTCAATCTCCCCGTCGTGGCCTCTAACGATCGCCTGGGCGATGGCGAGACCAAGGCCCGAATGGCGACCGAAATTCTCTCCCTCGGGCCTTATCGAGTGGAATCGGTTAAAAATGGCTTCCCGAGCTTCCGGCGGCACTCCGGGGCCCTCGTCGTCCACCCGGATTCGAACCTCGTCGCCGACTCGCGCCGCCGCAATCTCGACCAGGCCGCCTGGCGGCGAGAAACTGACGGCATTGTCGATGATCGCGTTGATCGCGCGCGCAAGCCGGTCGGGCTTGCCCATGACGACCGCCGTTGCCTTGCGGGGCCGGGCAAAGGCGATGGCAGCGTCGCCCGTTTCCCGTCGGTTTTCCCAGCTCGCGGCCAGTTGCTCGATCAGCGGACCGAGATCGACGGGCTCGAAGGTTGCCCTGGCAAGCTCTGCATCGGTCCGGGCGGCTTCGCTGATGTCGTTGATCAAACGGTCAAGCCGGACGACATCCTCGCGGGCAACGGCGATGAGTTTTTGCTTGAGCTTCGGGTCGTCGACTCGATCGAGTCCATCCATCGCCGAACGAAGCGAAGCGAGCGGGTTCTTGAGCTCGTGAGTGACGTCGGCTGCGAACGCCTCGATATTGTCGATCCGCTGCCGCAGCGACTGGCTCATGTCGGAGATCGAGCGTGCGAGCAATCCGATCTCATCGGTACGTGAGGGAAGGCGGGGGACGTTGACCTCGCGCGCCCTGCCCAGGCGGACCCGGTGAGCGGCGAGGGCCAGGCGGCGCAACGGCCTGACGATCGTCCGGGCAAGGAAGATCGAGAGCAGGGCCGACAGGAGGATAACCGCCGCCATGATCGCGGCTTGCGTGGTACGCTGGCTTCGGATGGTGCGCGTGAACGCCCGGTCGTTGTCGGTAACCAGCAGCACCTGATCACGAACAGGCATTGCGGCGGAGATGACCGGCGTCAGGTCGGGAGCGTTTCGGACCTCGGATTCCGCATGCCGGCTGCGCCTCGCATCGAGCGCTTCGGGCCAGGACTGGATCCGGTCGATCGCCGGCTCGGCATAGTCGTCAAGCGCTCGAGCACCGACCAGCGCGTTGAAGCCGCGGTCGAGCGCGCGAGCAACGTCCTTCGTCCATTTCTGGGTGGCCGGATCCCTCAGTTCATAAGTCGGGCCCGTAAGATGCCAGCTGTCGGCGACGAGTCTGCCGTCCGCGCCATAGATTCGCATCCGGCTTCCGGTCGATCTCGAAATCGTAGCGAGAATCGCTTCGCGGTCCTCAGGTCCGGCTGCGAGAAGCGCCTGAGCGGTGGCCGTGGCTTCAATTCGGGTCTGCCGGGTCCGCTCGCGGCTGAGCCGGTTCCGATACTGGTCGAGGTAAAGCACGCTGAGCGCGAGCAGCGCGACCGTCAACACGTTCACCGCGAGGATCCGGTGAGCGAGCGACCAGCGCCCCGACCATTTTAGGGTCAGGTCGGGATCGTCGCTGTCACTGGTCGTCGAATCGATATCCGACGCCATACAGGGTCTCGATTGCATCGAACTCGGGGTCCACGGAACGGAACTTCCGGCGGATCCGCTTGATGTGGCTGTCGATCGTCCGGTCGTCGACATAAACGTCGTCATGATAAGCGATGTCGAGCAGCTGGTTCCTGCTCTTGACCACTCCCGGGCGCTGGGCGAGCGCCTCGAGGATCAGGAATTCGGTGACCGTCAGGATCACGTCCTTGCCTTCCCACCGCACCTTGTGGCGGGCCGAATCCATCGTCAGCCGGCCTCGCTCGAGCACGGGTTGCTCAGCTACGCCATGATTGGTGCTGGCTTCGCCCCGGGCCAGTTCCTGGCGGCGAAGGATCGCCCGGATTCGAGCGATCAACAGACGCTGGGAAAAGGGCTTGGCGATGTAATCGTCCGCGCCCATTGCGAGGCCGAGCGCTTCGTCAAGCTCGTCATCCTTGGAGGTGAGGAAAATCACCGGCACGGCGCTGCTTTCCCGGACTCTGCGCAACAGCTCCATACCGTCCATCTGGGGCATTTTGATATCGAGCACGGCGAGATCGGGGGCGTTTTCGCCCATCGCCTTCAGGGCGACTGTCGGATCGGTATAGACGCGGGTGACGAAGCCCTCCGCCTGGAGCGCAATCGATACCGACGTGAGGATGTTGCGGTCGTCATCGACCAGCGCGATTACCTGGCTCATTCGCCGCTCTCGATCGCCTCCGCCCGTTGACGTTCGCGGGCTTAGCCAGCGGCTGCCCATGAAACAAGCGCGCTAGCTATGTAATCGGTTACAAGGACTTAAGCGCCCCCCGGTTGGTGCCGAACTGCCGCCTGAGCGTTTTGACCTCGCAACCTTTTCGTGCCTATAGGCGCCGCATAGACGCATACGTATGCGGCGGCAGGCCTAATACCGGCCGCCGCCGTTTTCCGCTTGTAAAGGAAAGGGATTTTGTAAGTGACCGACCGGGTCCCGAAGCGCGGGCTTGACGCCCAGGGCATCGCCACAAGCGCCGAGATCTTCTGGAATCTTACGACGGCGCCATTGGTTGAGCATGCCATTCGCCGCGGGGAGGGTTTGCTCGCGAGGGACGGACCCCTCGTCGTTCGAACCGGCAAGCACACCGGACGCGCCGCTCAGGAT
>JBKPOR010000191.1:0-3575 GCA_046765675.1 Pseudomonadota bacterium | reverse complement strand
TGCGTAGATCCGGACCGGCGTCGGCTTCTCACCGAGGTGCCGCTCGAGCTTGCCTAGCTCGTCGTAGAGTTCTTCGCCCATTCCGTGGAGGCGCTGGAACTCGAACTCGTTGGTTCCAGCGAGCGCCTTCACCTGGCCAATGGTATTGGCGTTGTGGGTCGCGAAGGCCGGATAGATGACGTCGCCAGCGTCGAGCATCGTCTTCGCGCAAGCGAGATAGGAGACGTCGGTTGCAACCTTGCGGGTGAAGACCGGATAGTCGGCGAGCCCCGCGACCTGCGCCGCCTTGATTTCCGTGTCCCAATAGGCGCCCTTGACCAGCCGGACCATGAGCTTGCGCCCATGACCCCGGGCAGCCTCGGCAACCCACTCGCAAAGCGGCCGAGCGCGCTTCTGATAGGCCTGGATCGCGATCCCGAACCCGCCCCAACCGTTGGCGAACAGTTCCGCGTCGGCAAGCAGCGCCTCGAACACGTCCATCTGCAGCTCGAGCCGGTCGGCTTCCTCGGCGTCGATTGTAAAATGGACGTCCGCCTTCGACGCTTTCAGCGCCAACTCGCGCGCGATCGGCAGGACTTGCGCGACCGCCTGGGCGGCGTGAGAAAATTCGTAACGCGGATGCAGGGCCGTCAGCTTGACGGAAATCCCCGGCGACTTGCGGAAGCCCTCCGTCGCCTCCTTGGCGATTCGACCGAGCGCGCCGCGATAGGCGTCGGCGTAACGCTCCGCGTCCGCGAAGGTCTTCGCTGCCTCGCCCAGCATGTCGAAGCTGTGGCTGAGGCCCCGGCGGCGCTCCGGAGCCGCGCGTTCGAGGGCCTCGTCGATGGTGCGGCCAAAGACGAAGTTGCGACCGAGGATCTTCATCGCTTCGCGAACCGCGGTTCGGACGACCGGTTCTCCGAGACGGCCGACGGCTCGGCCGAGCGCGGCCTTCCAATTGTCGGATCGGTCCTGCGCGCCTTCCAGCACCTTGCCGGTAAGGAGGAGCGAGAAGGTCGCTGCGTTGACGAAGGCGGAATCGGACCTGCCGAGCTTTTCCGACCAATCCGGACCCGCAAGCTTGTCCGCGATCAGCTCATCAGCGGTATGCGCATCGGGAATTCGGAGAAGCGCTTCCGCAAGGCACATCATCGCGATGCCCTCGTCGGAGCCGAGGTCATAGGCATGAAGGAATGCATCGATCCCCGACGGCCGCTGCGATCGGACGCCCTTCACGAGTGACCGCGCGGTCGCGAGGGCATCGCCAAGAGGCGCTGCATCGAGCCGAGCTTGCTCGAGACGCTCGGCGACGACCTGCTCTTCATCGGGACGGTAGGCGCGCCTTACCTCGGTCCGGTCGACTGGGCCCGTGGAGGCCGGCGCGCGCCCTACGCGAGCTGCCCGTGGCAATGTTTGTACTTCTTGCCCGAGCCGCACGGACAGGGCGCGTTACGGCTGATCGGTGCTTCGACTAGGCCGCTTTCTCCGTCACCCTGCGGAAGCGGTTGCGTCGGAATGTTCATCAGTGGTGGGAGTCCGCCCATCAGCCCGCGCGCCGAAGCGTCGATGTCGGATGTGTCGTCGTCGGCCGAGAATGGGTCGAGGTGCTGAGTGATGAAGTCCGGAAGCTCGGGCGGGGGCGTTTCCTCCAACCTGAATTGCGCGCGCATGAGGACCCGGGTCACCTCCTCGCGGATCGCAACCAGCAGCCTCTCGAACAGCACGAACGCTTCCTGCTTATATTCGTCGATCGGCTTCTTCTGAGCGTAGCTCCGGAGGTGGATGACCTGGCGGAGCGCGTCGAGCGTCGCCAGATGTTCCTTCCAATGGTGGTCGAGAGTCTGAAGCAGGATCTGCTTTTCGACCGCCTTCAGGCTTTCGGGCTCCAACTCAGCGGCCTTTTGCGCCATGGCTTCATCGGCGAGCTTCCGAATTCGCTCGGCGATGAGTTCCTGCTCAACCGCTTCCTCCTCGAGCCAGGCGTCGATGGGCGGCTGAAGTCCGAAAATGGCGTCGACGCTTTCCTTCAGCTCATCGACATTCCACTGTTCGGGGTAGGTGCCTTCGGGGCAGTTCACGGCGACGATCGATTCCACCGTTTCGGCGCGCATGTCGGTGATAACCTCGCTGACGCTCTCGGCATCCATGATGTCGGAGCGCTGCTCGTAGATGACTTTGCGCTGATCGTTCATCACGTCGTCGAATTCGACGACCTGCTTGCGGATGTCGTAGTTGCGCGCCTCGACCTTCTTCTGGGCCGTTTCGATCGCCTTGCTGATCCAGGGCGATATGATCGCCTCACCGTCGGCCAGGTTCTTGTTCATCATCCGCGCGAACAAGGTCTGCGGACCGAAGATGCGCAGCAAGTCGTCGTCCAGGCTCAGATAGAATTTCGACAGGCCCGGGTCGCCCTGGCGTCCGGAGCGGCCGCGCAGCTGGTTGTCGATCCGCCGGCTTTCGTGACGCTCCGTGCCGAGCACGTAGAGGCCGCCAGCCTCGACGACCTTAGCCCTTTCCGTAGCGACTTCCTCGCGGATTCGAGCAACCGCCTTGTCTCGTTCCGGCCCTTCCTCCATCTCGCTCAGCTCGTCCTGGATGCGGAAATCCACGTTGCCGCCGAGCTGAATGTCGGTGCCGCGGCCGGCCATGTTGGTCGAGACCGTCACCATTCCCATGCGGCCGGCCTGGGCGACGATATGCGCTTCCTGCTCGTGGAAGCGGGCATTCAGGACCGAATGCTGGATTCCGCCCTTTTCGAGGAATTCCGACAGCATTTCGGATTTCTCGATCGAGATCGTTCCGACCAGGACCGGCTGCCCGATCTCCTGCTTGGCCTTGATCTCCTGGGTGATCGCCTCGAACTTCTCGGTCATGCTCTTGTAGAATTCATCGTCCTCGTCGGCCCGCAGGACGGCAACATTGGTCGGGATCGCGACCACGTTCATTTTGTAGATGTCGAAGAACTCCGGCGCCTCCGTCATTGCCGTTCCGGTCATGCCCGAAAGCTTCGGGTACATTCGGAAATAATTCTGGAAGGTGATCGAGGCGAGCGTCTGGTTCTCCGGCTCGATGTCGACGCCTTCCTTGGCCTCGACGGCCTGATGGAGGCCGTCGGACCAGCGTCGCCCTTCCATCATTCTGCCGGTGAATTCGTCGATGATGACGACCTTCCCGTCCTTCACGATGTAGTCGATGTCCTTCTTGAACATGACGTTCGCCTTGAGCGCCTGGTTCAGATGATGGACGACCTGGGTGTTGGCGATGTCGTAGAGGTTGCGGCCCTCGATCAGCCCGTCGGCCTCGAGCATGCGCTCGGCCTTCTCCGTCCCGTCCTCGGTCAGGACGACGCTCTTCTGTTTCTCGTCCTTCTCGTAATCGGCCTCAGTGAAGGTCTTCACCAGCGCGTCGACCGACATGTACAGCTCGGACTTGTCGTCGGTCGGCCCGGAAATGATCAGGGGAGTCCGCGCCTCATCGATCAGGATCGAGTCCACCTCATCGACGATCGCGTAGTCGAGCGCCCCCTGCACCTGAAGGTCGACCCGCTCCTCCATGTTGTCGCGGAGGTAGTCGAACCCGAATTCGCTGTTGATGCC
>JBKPOR010000190.1:0-21909 GCA_046765675.1 Pseudomonadota bacterium | reverse complement strand
CGTGTGACCAATGACCGCCGTCTCCGACCTCTTCACTACCTTTACCGCGCGCTATCCAGCACAGCCTGCGACGGCTTTTTGGCGAGCCCTGGAGATCGAGGTCTTGGCTAGCCGGAAGATCCCGAAGAAAGGCTTGGGCCTCGATCTTGGCTGCGGCGACGGAATCCTGACCGACATCCTGCTCGAGCGGATCGGTTCCCGCCGGCTTGTCGGAATCGATATCGATCCGCTGGAAACCGAGGCCGCGAAAAAATTCGCCTTTTACAAGCGCGTCCACACCTGCTCGGCGGATGCGATCCCAGAATCCGCGAAGTCCTTCGATTTCGTGATTTCGAACTCGGTGCTGGAACATATCCCGCCGCTCGAAGGCACGATTAGCGAAGTGGGCCGGTTGCTTCGCCCTGGCGGGCGTTTCTATTTCACGGTGCCCTGCCCTCGCTTCCGGGAAAATCTCTCCGGCAGCATGCTGCCATGGAAGGACCGCCAAAGCTATCTTGGCGAGCTCGATCGGCGGCTCGCCCATTTTAACTATTTGTCGCGAGACCAATGGTGCGAATTGCTCGACCGCCACGGACTCGAGCTCGACACCTGTCTTGGATACCTTGATGGCGCCGAAACCCGGCGTTGGGAGCGGCTTTCGCGATTCACCGGAGGGCTGCTTTATTCGATATTCGGGGGCGGGAATCGACCGATCGAGATTCAGCGCAAGATCGGCGTTCGCGAGCTCCAGAACAGGGTTCGGTTGCCCAACGCCATTGCCCGTCCGCTGAGCCGAATCATGCGCTCAGGCCTTGGCATCGCACCCGGGCAAGCGCGCTTTTGCAACATCGACGACGCGTCGTGCCTGCTCATTGAGGGGCACCGTCGTGCGTCCTGAGATGCGCCCAATTTACGAGTTGCCGCTCCGATACCTGATGGTGGCTGGCACCTGCCTAGTCATGCACAACATCATCGTGATCACGGCCAGCCACGCCGGATTGAACCTTTGGCAAGCGGCCGCGACATCGTTCTGCATCATGGTCGTCATCGGCTATCTGTTGCTGGCTACCTTTGTCTTTGAGGCTGGCTACAGCATGCGCGCCTTCACTCGCTACCTGGGCGCAATGGCCGCGAACTTCCCTGTGTCGACCGGCCTTCTCTGGTTCTTCTACACGATCGTTCGCCAGCCGATGGAGATTGCCGCACCGGCCGCGACGGTCGCCATGGTCGCCTTCAACTTCGTCGTCAGCCGTTGGGCGATCGTCGGCCGCTTTGGAAGCATTGCGGCTCGGCCGCGGTGATTGCTCGACCATGCGCCTGCTGACGGTCACACATTATTTTGGCAGCCACGGCGGAGGGATTGAACGCGTTGCCGAGCAACTTGCCGCTCAGCTCGCGGACGTCGGCCATTCCGTCTCGTGGCTCGCCACCGATGCGTCGCCACCATCATCGGATTCGGCGATCGAAACGCATGTTCTGCGCGCCAACCACTGGGTCGAGCGCAAATTGGGCGTTCCGTTCCCGATTCCCGCGCCGAGCGAACTTCGAAACATCTCGATGGCTGTGCGACGTGCCGACGCGGTGCTCATTCACGATTGCCTTTATTTGTCGAACATCGCCGCCTTCCTGATCGCGAAGCGCGCCCGAAAGCCGGTCCTGATCGTCCAGCACGTTGGCGACGTGCCGTATCGGAATGTTGTCCTGCGGCTGACAATGAAGCTCGCCAACCGGCTGATCACCAAGGCGCTCCTGACCCGCGCCGACCAGGTCGTCTTCATCAGCGAGCTGACCAAGAGCCAATTTGCGAACGTCCGTTTCAGGCGCGAGCCCGTTCTTGCATTCAATGGCGTCGACTCCGCGCTATTCAACCCGGGACCCGGCAAAGCTCGCCCCGCTTCACGTGCCCGGCTGAAACTCGGGCCTTCCGACAAGCTGGTGGTCTTCGCCGGACGCTTCGTCGAGAAGAAGGGGCTGCACGTCGTTCGAGCGCTCGCCGAGGCGCGACCGAACCTTCGTTTCGCGCTGGCCGGCGACGGACCGATCACCCCGGGCGCCTGGGGCCTGCCGAACGTTCAGGTGCTCGGCAAGTTGGCGGCCGTCGAACTCGCCGATCTGTATCGCGCCGGAGACCTGTTCCTTCTTCCAAGCACCGGCGAGGGCTTTCCGCTCGTCATCCAGGAAGCGCTGGCCTGTGGACTTCCGGTGCTGTGCGGGGCCGACACGGCCGAGGCCGACCGCGAGGCAAGTCCATTCCTGACCGGTGTCCCCGTCGACGCCTCCAATCCGGAAGCGACGGCCGCCGGCTTCCTTGCGGCGTTGGACGGGCACACCGGACGTGAGGATCGGCCCAAGGACCGCGCGCTCCGCTCGGCTTTCGCGATCCGGCGCTACTCGTGGGTGAGGCTGGGGCAGACCTACAGCCGCTTGTTGCAGGCAATTGCCGGAGCGGCGCAGCATGTGCCGAGACAGGAACGCAGCCTCCCAGCTCAGGTTTGATCTTCGCTTCTCGCCGAGCGACATTCAACCGGCATACAGATTCGCGTTCGTAATTCTCACGCCTTCTGAAGGGAGGGCCAAGAGATGACGAAATTCCTGTTTGCTGCCGCGACGGCGGCGGCTGTTCTCGCCTTCGATCCAGCCGTCGCGCAGATTGCGCCACCCCCAGGGGTCTCTCAGGGAACCGCGCCTGTGGCTACCGCTCCAACGGGGCCACGGGTTCAAAGGCACGTCTTCCGGATGCCGATGAAGATAAAGACGCGCGACCAGGTCGTCGCGCACTCGCGCGAAATGTTTGCGAGGCTTGATACGAATAAGGACGGCTTCGTCACCCGCGCGGAAGCAGATGCCGCGCACCAGGCCATGGGCGGCGAAATCCGCCAAAAGTTCGCCAAGCGTTTCGCGGATGGGGGAATGCGGCACCCGGACCGTGGAGCGATGTTCGACAAGCTCGACGCGAACAAGGACGGGTCGATCAGCCGCCAGGAGTTCATGTCGGCCAGGCGGCACGTTCGCGAACGGCGCGCGATCGCGATGCGCGGCGGCGAACGCCCCGTGGGCATGCGAATGCGCGGCAAGATGTTCGAGAGGGCCGACGGAAATCGGGACGGCAAAGTCTCGCTGCAGGAAATGACCAACGCGGCACTCCGGCATTTCGACGGCGCGGACGCCAACCACGACGGCAAGCTGACGCCCGACGAGCGCATGAAGATGCATCCGCGAGCGGACCTGCATCGCATACAGCGCAGCTGACAGGTTTGGTTTTGCAATCAGGGGTTTTCCGCTTGCGCGGGCGCCATTTCGTGCCGGATCAGGTTTCGCTGGCTTCGAGCGCCTTTCGACCCGCCGGGCTGCGCGGCTTCCTCGCGGGGCGTTCAACGGCCGCAAGCTCGCGGTAACGCTGCTCGGTCTCGACCATATAGTCGCGCGTGATCGGCAGAGCGCGGCGATCGCGAATGTACTGCACCTGGAAATTGCAACCGCTGCCGCTCTCGAACAGCACGATACCGCCGCACAAATAGAATTCCCACATTCGGAAGAACCGCTCGTCGTAGAGCTTGACCATTCGCTCCTTCGCCGCGCGGAACCGCCGCAGCCATTCGCGCAGCGTGTAAGCATAGTGCAGCCGCAGGATCTCGACGTCGCTGGCGATCAGGCGGACTCGCTGGCTCGCCGCGCACATCTCGCTCAGCGACGGCAGATAATAGCCGGGGAAGATATATTTGTCGGTGAACGGATCGGGCGCCTTGTTCGACGCGCCGAACTTGCCGATCGTGTGCAGCAGCATCACTCCGTCGGGCTTGAGCAGGTCGTGGCACTTGGCGAAGAACTCATCATAATGTTTGGCGCCGACATGCTCGAACATTCCGACCGACACGATGCGGTCGAACTTGTCGGTGACGTGGCGATAGTCGACGAGCTCGAACTTGACCCGGTCCGCGACACCGGCCTCCTCGGCGCGTCGGCGCGCGACCTTGAGCTGCTCTTCGGATAGAGTCACCCCGAGCACGTCCACGTCCGCGACTTTGTTGAGATAGAGCGCCATTCCGCCCCAGCCGCTGCCGATGTCCAGTACGCGCTGGCCGGGCTTCAGATAGAGCTTGGCGGCGATGTGCGCTTTCTTGTCTGCCTGCGCCTGTTCGAGGCTGTTGCGGGGGTCGGTGTAATAAGCGCAGCTGTATTGCCGGTCGGCATCAAGGAAGGTGTCGTAGAGTTCGTCGCTGAGATCGTAATGGTGGGCAACGTTACGCCGCGCTCGGCGCGGATCGTTGCGCCGGAAGAAGGCCTTGAGCGCACCAAGCCGCTTCTTGGCGAACAGCTTGCGCTTCTGGCCGGAATCCTCCCACCGGTTCGATCCGGTGACCAGCTCGAGAAGCTCGAGAATCGTCCCGTCCTCGACGATCAGCCGCCCGTCCATATAGGCTTCGCCGACGCCGAGGCGCGGGTTCTTGAGGATGTCGAAGGCGACCCGGTTGTCAGTGAAGCGGACAGTCAGCTGCTCGCCCCCGCCTGGTCCGTAGCTCGCGGCTTTGCCGTCAGGAGTTATGAGCGTGATGCTGCCCCGCTTGAGCAGCTTGTCGACGAGCTTGCCGATCAGCGACATCACTCACTCCTTACGCCGCCGCGCGCTTGCGCTTTCTCTCAGCCGCAGTCTTCAACTGCCCGCACGCCGCGTCAATGTCACGGCCGCGCGGAGTTCGCACTGGCGCCGATATTCCCGCCTCGAAGACGATATTGCTGAACGCCTTGATCCGCTCGTCGCTTGAACATTCGTACGGCGCGCCCGGCCAAGGGTTGAACGGAATCAGATTGACCTTCGCGGGCAGTTTATATTTGCGAATGAGGCGGACCAGTTCGCGCGCGTCCTCATCCGCGTCGTTCTTGCCCTTGAGCATCACATATTCGAACGTGATTCGCCGCGCATTGTTCGCGCCCGGATAAGCGGCGCAGGCCTCGAGCAATTGCTCGATCCCATATTTGCGATTGAGCGGAACGATCTCGTCGCGGACTTTCTTGCTCACCGCGTGCAGCGAGACCGCGAGATTGACTCCGATCTCTTCGCCGGCGCGCGCCATCATCGGAACGACGCCGCTCGTCGAAAGCGTGATCCGCCGTCGCGACAGGCCAAGCCCGTCCCCGTCCATGACGATCTTCAATGCGTCGCGGACATTATCGAAATTATAGAGCGGCTCGCCCATCCCCATCATGACGATGTTGGTGAGCATTCGGCCCTCGGGTTGCGACGGCCATTCGCCGAGCGCATCGCGGGCGAGCATCACCTGGCCGACGATCTCGCCGGACGTAAGATTGCGCACGAGCCGCATGGTCCCGGTATGGCAGAAGCGGCAATTCAGGGTGCAGCCGACTTGGCTCGATACGCACAATGTTCCGCGATCGGCATCCGGGATGAACACCATTTCGAAGTCGTGACCGTCGTGCGTTCGAAGCAGCCACTTGCGTGTGCCGTCGGACGAGACCTGCGCCTCCACGACCTCGGGCCGCGAGATGACGAATCGCTCGGCGAACCAGCTTCGCTGCGGCTTGGCGATGTCGCTCATGGCGAGGAAGTCGCTGACCCCGCGATTATAGATCCAATGCCAAATCTGCTTGGCGCGGAGCTTCGCCTGCCGGGCGTCCAAGCCGGCGGCTTCGAGCTCGTCGCGGATCTGCTCCTTGCGCAGGCCCACCAGCTCGATCTTGCCGTCGGCGCGCGGCGTCACAATCCGTGCAACAGGCACAGGGTCGACGGCGCCCGGAATAGGCATGATTGCGGTGTCGGCACTCATTGGAAGCGTGCTATCTAGGTGTGATCAGCCGATTTTGCCAGCGCACGCCGCGGCTGCGGCGTCGATCGCGGTCGGCGCTCCATCAAGAGCATAGGGATCGACAAAGCGGTTACCCCCTGCGTCGCGCGCCTCGATCCGCATTCCGGCGGCCGATCGCACCGCCGAGATGATCGCCTGCTCCTGCCGAGGGCCCCGGCTCCAGGCCCAGCCGCCGCGCGCGCTCAGGAGAAAAGGTTGGTTGCCGACCGTCAGCATCACGCTAGAGCCCGTTCGCGATACCCGGCTCAGTTGCGCGTGGAATTCGCCCCAGCGATTGCGGTCGGCGGTGAAGGTGAAACCGGCGAGCGCCTGCACCTTGCCCTTCGAAGCGATCTTCGCGGAGCGGCCGGCTGCGATGCAGACAGCGCCGCGGTCGATCGCCGACCATGTTCCGGCAGCGATCAGGATCTTGCCGGCTGCAAGGACGCCAGCAGCCGGCGCGGCGATGGACAGGCCAAGAACAAGCGGAAGGAATCGCCCCATCGTCCCCCTTTGACTGCAAATCCTCGGTTGGACCAATTGCACAAACTCTATCGGTAATGGCCCAAGATTGATCCGAACTCTTGTGCAAATTTGAGGCCGCTCGGTTTCCATTCGATTCGCAGCCTGGGAGGCCAATATGCACCGAGAGTTTCATCCGAACCAACCGATAATGCGCTAGCCGATTCGCGCGGAGCGTGCCGTTTGCCGATATCCTTGCGCGGGTCGCCGCCGAGCTTGCCTTGTTCGCTGGCGCGGGCTTCCTGCTGTTCGCCCTCAACGACGTGGCCGTCGACCTCATCTATTTCGTTCGCCAGGTCTGGCGTTCGCTGACGATTTACAGCCGCTATCCGCGCGCATTCGCGAGCTATTTCGTCTTCAAGCCAGACCCCGGCTTTCTCGCCATCTTCGTTCCGGCCTGGGACGAAGCCGCGGTGATTGCCTCCATGCTGAAGGCCACGCTCGCCCGGCTGGACTATGACGACTATCGGATATTCGTCGGCCATTATCGCAACGACCCCGCGACGGCGGCCGCCATTGCGAGCGTCGACGATGACCGCATCGAAGCGGTCCTGGTCCAAGACGATGGGCCCACGACCAAGGCGCACTGCCTCAACTGCCTCTACGATGCGCTCGTTGCCTACGAGGCGAGGACGGGCCGTTCCGCGAAGGCCGTCGTGCTTCACGATGCCGAGGATGTCGTCCACCCTTATGAACTTCGGATTTTCGATGCGCTGATCGAGCGCGCCGCCATCATCCAGCTTCCCGTCTTGCCGCTGCCCGATCGCGGCTCGCGCTGGATCGGCGGCCATTATTGCGACGAGTTCGCGGAGGCTCACATGAAGGAGCTGGTCGTCCGCGAGGCGGTCGGCGCCGCGATCCCACTTGCCGGAGTGGGCTGCGCAATCGCACGCGCGCCACTGGCGCAGCTCGCGGCGATTGGGAACGGCAGGCCGTTTGCGGGTAACAGCATGACCGAGGATTATGAGGTGGGCCTCAGGATCGGGGCGCTCGGTCTCAAGACCATCTTCGTGCGCATCCCGGCTCGGCCGGGAGAGCGCTCCGTCGTCGCAAGCCGCGGCTATTTCCCGGCGACATTCGGCTGTGCCGTCCGCCAGAAGGCTCGCTGGCTCGGCGGGATCGCGCTTGCCGGCTGGGACCGGCTCGGCTGGAGCGGAGGCCTGGGCGAACGCTGGATGCGATGGCGCGACCGCCGCGGTCCGCTGGCGGCTTTGCTGCTCGTCGCGGCGTACAGCGCTGCACTCCTCTGGTCTCAAATCTGGCTCGCCGAAGCCCTCGGCGCGCCCATTCGCGCCCAGCTCGATCCGATGCTCGCGACCTTGCTCACCATCAACGCATGGCTACTCGCCTGGCGTATCCTGATGCGCGCCTGTTTCACCGCGGCCGCTTATGGTTTCGAGGAAGGGCTTCGATCGATCCCGCGGCTTGTTGTCGGCAACCTCATCGCAATGCTTGCCGCGGCGCGCGCCATTTCGCTCCACCTCGGAGGCGGCGCCAAGCGCTGGGACAAGACCCGCCATGTCTTTCCTGCCGAGATTCCGCAGTGAGGCCCTCGCTTCGATTTCTTGCGGTGGCGATTATCGGCTGGGCCGGGATTCGTGCGGCGACGCTTGGAATGATCCCTGGAGCCCGGCTCTTTGAAAAGCCGGCCGCCGGAAAAGCCGACCCGGTAATGGCCACGCAATTTCCCGAGATCGCACCCATCGACCCGGCGCTCGCGGGCATCCCGCAGGCCTATCAGCCCGCGTTCCAGCCCTATCCGGCGGGGGCGATTCGGCCGATGATCGTGCCTATCGATTATATCTACCGCACGACCGTGCCACCGCCGACGGTCCGGCAAGCCGTTTGGAACCTGCCGGAGCCACGGCGTCAGTTTTATTCGCCGTCGGACCGGTCCGACGATTGGACTGTTTCACGCCTCGCCGCGACCGTGATGCCCGCGCAATCCCGAGTTACCGAGCCGATGCAAAGCACCGCTCCATCGGTTGTCGCTGGCCGTCTGGACCGGATTCAGCTCACTATGTGGGCGATGCTGCGCGGCCCGCAGCAGCTGGCCGCATCGACGCCGCTGGCCAGCGGCGGCCAACTCGGCGGAAGCCAGGCTGGAGCGCGGCTGTTCTACAATTTCTCGCCTGCAATCGCCGCGGTTCTCCGGTCGACCTCAGACGTCAATCGACGGGGCGGCGAGGTTGCGGCCGGAATACGAGTCCGCCCGCTTCGGTCGATCCCCGTTTGGATTACGGCGGAACGACGACTTCAGCTCGGGCGCTACGGCGGCGGGCGCGACGCCTTCGCCCTTTTCGCCGAGAGCGGGGTCTACGGTCAGCCGATGCCGTGGGATTTCACGCTCGACGGATATGTCCAGGCGGGAATCGTCGGTCTTGGCAGCCGCGATCTCTTCGCCGATGGAGCGGTGACTTTTACGCGGCCCGCCTATCGTCAATTCTCAGCTGGATTCGGTCTCTGGGGCGGGGTTCAGCCGGGGCTTTACCGGATCGATGCGGGACCGCGGCTGACGATGAAGGTCCGGCGCAACGTACGCGTGCATCTCGACTGGCGGCAGCGGGTTGCCGGTAACGCCCAGCCCGGCTCCGGTGCGGTCGTGACGCTCGCTGGAGATTTCTGACCGCTTCGCTTGGCCGTGACTGCCGTTGCGGCTAGTCCTTCCGGCCTAACATGGACATCTACCTCCCGATCGCCGGCCAGTCGGTCAACGCGCTCTTCATGATCGTGCTTGGCTTTCTCGTCGGCGTCCTCAGCGGCATGTTCGGCGTTGGCGGCGGCTTCCTAACCACGCCGTTGCTGATCTTTTACGGAATACCGCCCACCGTAGCCGTCGCCTCGGCGACGACGCAGATCACCGGCGCGAGCGTGTCCGGCGTGATGGTCCACATGCGCCGCGGCGGAGTCGACCTCAAAATGGGTCTGGTCATGATCGTCGGCGGCCTGTTCGGGTCGATTGCCGGCGCCGCGATGTTCCGCCTGCTCCAGGCGACCGGGCAGATCGATCTCGTGATCGCGGCGCTTTACGTGCTGATCCTGAGCTGGATCGGCACCCTGATGCTGAAGGACGCGCTCGTCGCGCTGGGCTATCTAAACCCGCCAAGCACGGAAAGGCCCGCAGCCCGCCACAACCGGTGGGTCGCTTCGCTTCCGCTGCGATGGCGTTTCTATAGTTCCGGCCTGTATGTCTCGCCGCTGGCGCCGTTGGCGCTCGGCTTCGTCGCGGGAACGCTGACCGTCTTCCTGGGTATCGGCGGCGGGTTCATCCTCGTCCCGGCGATGATCTATTTGCTGGGAATGGCGGCCCGGGTCGTGATCGGCACCAGCCTCGTCATGATTCTCGCCGTCAGCGCCGCCACCACGCTGATCCACGCTCTGACGACCCGATCGGTCGACATCGTCCTTGCCGGCCTGCTTCTGATCGGCGGCGTGATCGGCGCTCAATACGGTGCTCTCCTCGCGACACGCGCCAAGCCCGACCTCCTCCGACTCGCCCTCGGAATCATCATTCTTATCGTGGCGCTTCGAATGGCGGTCGGCCTCGCCTGGCGTCCCGACGAAGTTTATTCGATCGAGTATCTGTGAGCGGTCGCCGCGCATCGCTCTTGATCCTGGCCCTGGCGCCGCTGCTGATTGCGGCCGACAAGCCGGTGCTGGTGCCCGACATTTCAGCGCGGAAGGTCGAAATCCGCTACAGCTTCACCGGAGCGCAACTGCTCCTGTTCGGTGCGATCATTTATCCCGGAGGCCGGCCGCCCAACCATCCGTCGGACATTGTCGTCGTGCTTCGCGGGCCCGTTCAACCGATCCTGGTGCGCGAGAAGCAGCGAATCCTGCACATTTGGATGAACGCCGATTTGAACCGCTTCCGTTCTGCGCCCTCTTATTATTCGGTCGCCTCGTCCCGCCGGATTTCGGATCTGGTCGACGAGCGGACCGCCGCGATCTACGAGATGGGGCTTCACAACCTGCAGCTATCGCCCGGAGGCGGGGCTCTGCCGGAAAAGGAGCGCAGATTCGAAGCAGGACTGCTCGATCTTCGCCGGCGGCATGGCCTCTACGCTGAAAACCCGCGCGGGGTCGAAATCAGCGGAGGGGTTCTTTACCGCGCAACCATCGCCATCCCGAGCCAGGTGCCTGTCGGGACCTATACGGCGGAAACGTTCCTGATCGACCGTGGCAAGGTTATCGCCGCGGCGACGCGCGACATTCAGATCGACAAGTCCGGTTTCGAGCGATTTGTCGCTCTGGCCGCGCGCCGCCATGAGGGCCTGTACGGAATTGCCGCCGTCCTCATGTCGCTCGGAATGGGCTGGGCGGCGGCGGCGTTCTTCCGCAGGCGAATGTAACTACCCCTAAGCCAATTTTAACCGCTCGCAGGTATGACGCCTCACACGCGTATCAGTGAGGATAGCGAGCAAATGAACGATCAGCCGAACCTGCGTCAGTTCCTCGACGAGGTGAACTCCTTTGCCGACGATTCCGGCGGCGCGCCTGCGTCAGGCCAATCGGGCAAATCGCTGGCGCCGATCGGCAAGGTGCTTGAGATCGCGGGCTCGGGTTCGCAAATCTGTATCGACGCCGCCGAACTGCTGAAACTTCAGTCGCATGGCGATCCCGCCGTGGCGATGTCGGGCCAGGTCGGAAGCCAGGTGAAGATGGTGGTCGGCACCAATTGGCTGATCGCCAACGTCCGAACGATGCGCGCGGACGAGAGCGGTGAGGTCGTGGCCAACGTCGACTTCCTCGGCGAGGGCAGCCGCGACGCCGCCGGCAACATGAGCAACTTCCGCCGCGGCGTGACCCGCTACCCGGTCCCGGGCTGCGAGGTCCACGCCGTCAGCACCGAGGACTTGCGCTCGGTATTCGCCGCGAGCGACGAGGCGCATATCGAGATCGGCACCGTCTATCCGACCGACGACATTCGCGGCGCACTCTACGTCGATCCGATGCTCGGCAAGCATTTCGCGGTGTTGGGATCGACCGGTACCGGCAAATCGACGTCCGTCTCGCTGATCCTCCACCGTATCTCCGAGCTATCGCCCGAGGGTCATATCGTGATGATCGACCCGCACGGCGAATATTCCGCCGCCTTCAAGGGCTGCGGCGAGCTGTTCAACGTCGACAACCTCCAGCTGCCTTATTGGCTGATGAACTTCGAAGAGCATTGCGAAGTGATGCTCACGACGCACGACGCCGAGCGTCAGCGCGACGCCGACATCCTCGCCAAGTGCCTGCTCGCCGCACGCACCAAGGGCAAGGACATGAGCCAGTACGGCAAGGTCACAGTCGACAGCCCGATCCCGTACCTGTTGGCCGATCTCAACACGATCCTGGTCAACGAGATGGGCAAGCTTGAGCGCGCCGGCGATACGCTGCCCTACCAGCGCTTGAAGACCAAGCTCGACGAGCTCCGCGCCGACCCGCGCTACACGTTCATGTTCTCAGGCATGCTGGTATCGGACATGATGCCGGCGCTTATCGCCAAACTGTTTCGGCTGCCGAGCCACGGCAAGCCGATTTCGATCGTCGACGTCTCCGGCGTCCCGTCGGAGGTGACTTCGGTCGTGGTATCGGTGCTCGCACGCATGGTATTCGACTATGCGATCTGGTCGCGGACCGAGGCGCAGCGTCCACTGCTTCTCGTTTGCGAAGAAGCGCACCGTTACGTGCCCAAGGACGATTTGCAGGAAGGCGGACAGGCGGTCCGCAAGATCCTGGAACGCATCGCCAAGGAAGGCCGTAAATATGGCGTAAGCCTCGGCCTGATCACTCAGCGTCCGTCCGATCTTGCCGAAGGCGTGCTGTCACAGTGCGGCACGATCCTGTCGATGCGCCTCAACAACGACCGGGACCAGGCCTGCGTCCGGGCAGCGATGCCCGAAGGCGCGCGCGGCTTCCTCGACGCGATCCCGGCTCTCCGCAACCGCGAATGCATCGTCTGCGGTGAGGGTGTGGCGATTCCGCTCCGGATCCGCTTCGACGACCTCGAGCCCGAGAAACGGCCGGCTTCGTCCGACCCGAGCTTCGCCCGCCTGTGGCGCGAGACCGGCGACGAGGAAGGCATTATCCAGCGCACGATCAAACGCTGGCGCGGTCACGGCCGGTAAACGGACCGGCCATCAAAATCCCAGAAAACGCAGGATTACGGCCGCATCCAGAGCGGCGAACAGCAACGCAGCCCAGATGATTGTCTCTCGGCGCGTGACCGCCGCTTGCGCTCGCTCAGCGATGGCGGTGTCTTCGGAGGTTTTGGCCCGGCGCTCGAGTTCCGCGACAGCGCCGAAATAGAGATCCCCGCCATGGATCCCACGGCTGGCGATTGCCCGGAGTTCGTCCGACGAGCGCGAATGCCACGCCGTTGCTGTGTCAGCTTTGCCAGGCGCGCCCGCCGCGGCATGCGCAAGTTCATCTTGAACCATCATTGCGCCCCCCCTTCTCCCAAGGAAAGCAACAACTTGGCGGCGTCTAGCCGTCTCCCTCAAAGCGCGACGCGAGGGCCGGGGCATCATACAGTAATCGCGAATTTGATGGCAGTCCCGATGTGCGAACGTTGCTAGCCCCGCTTGACCCCGACGTTCAGCAACTGTTTCAGCCGCGCCTTGACGGCATCGACGACTTGCGTGTCGACCGCCCGTACGCTCGTGAATCGCACCGCCAGGGGGTTCACGGGCCGCCCCCCTGCCAGCACCTCATAGTGGAGATGCGGTCCGGTCGAGAGGCCCGACGACCCGACATAGCCGATCAACTGGCCGGCATGGACGAAGGCCCCTGGCGACGCGACGATCTCACTCATGTGCGAATAACTTGTGAGGAGGCCGCCGCCGTGCACGATGCGCACCTGGCGGCCGTATCCGCCGGCCCAACCGGCGCCGACGACCTGACCATCGGCGGCCGCCACGATCGGGCTGCCCCAGCTGGCGCCGAAATCGACTCCGGCGTGGAAGCGGGTGAAGTGCAGGATCGGGTGATAGCGATAGCCGAAGTAGGATGTGATCCGACCGGCGACTGGCCAGGTCGTTCCAGCGGACACCGGCGCCGGCTGATCGGCATGTGCCGCATCGAGCCATTGGTTCCGGCCGTTGGCGGTCCATTTGACCAGCTGCAAATCGGACGCCGCAACGCGGTCGAGCCCCGCGTAAAGCAAGACGCCGCCGCTCCCCAGAACCATGTCGAAACCGTCGCCCTGCCCGACGTCGCCGCCGACGTCGATCTCGGTTGCCAGTGCGGCGAGATATTGCGCGGCGACCTGGGGCGAAGCGCCCGCCGCCCGAAGAGACCAGTAGAGTCCATCGCCGACCCGCCCGCGGATACGAAGCGGACCCACCGCAATGGCGGGTTTCTCCGGCTCCGCGATCGGAACCAGCTGCACCTTGCGCGCCGGGACGGCGCCGATCGGCTCGACCTCCTCGGTAGCGTCCATCCGGAGGCCGGTTCCGCCGCCGCTCGACAGCGGAGCGATAGCGAGCGCCTTCCACTGAACTTGCTCGTCGGCGCGCATGTCCTGCGGCTTTGGAAGCGAGGCCCAGGCAACTCCGCTGCACAGCAAAGCAAGCGTTCCGGCAACCGTCCATCCCGATCGCGGCAAGGCGAGCGCGCGCGTCGCCGCGACACCGTTGCTGCGGCCAAAGCCGCGGAGAGGCCTCTGTTGAGCCGTCAACACCCGCCTTCAATGCCGAATCAAGGTTAAAACGGCCCTAAATTCGTCGGGGGAGTCTTGCGTTCGCCGCGTGCGCTGCCACATTCCGGGTATCATGGCGCCTCGCAGTGATGCGCCCGTCCGGGCGATACTTGGTCCGACCAACACGGGCAAGACGCACCTCGCGATCGAGCGCATGTGCGGCCACTCTTCCGGAGTTATTGGTTTCCCACTTCGGCTCCTGGCGCGGGAGGTCTACGACCGAGTCTGCGCGATGAAGGGCGCGGCACAGGTCGCGCTCCTGACGGGCGAAGAGCGGATCGTTCCTCCCGGAGCTCGCTATTTCCTCTGTACCGCCGAAAGCATGCCCGTCCCCGGCGGCGACGGCCACCATTCCGGCGAATTCCAGCGCGACTTCGCTTTCGCAGCGATCGACGAAGCCCAGCTCGCCATTGATCCCGAGCGCGGCCATGTCTTCACCGACCGGATGCTTAGGATCCGGGGGCGCGAAGAGACCCTGATCCTGGGTTCGGCCACTCTGAGGCCGATCGTCCGCGAACTCCTGCCGGACGCCGAAATCGTCAGCCGGCCACGCTTTTCGACCCTGCGCTATGCCGGAAGCGTGAAGCTGTCGCGGCTTCCTGCGCGCTCGGCCGTCGTCGCCTTCTCGGCGGAGCAGGTCTACGCGCTCGCCGAGATGCTTCGGCGGTTCCGCGGCGGCGCTGCAGTGGTGATGGGCGCTTTGTCGCCGGCCACCCGCAATGCCCAGGTCGCGATGTTCCAGCGCGGCGAAGTCGACTATCTGGTCGCGACCGATGCGATCGGCATGGGCCTCAACATGGACGTGACTCATGTCGCCTTCGCGGGCCTTGAAAAGTTCGATGGACGCCGCGATCGCCGACTGACCATAGCGGAGATGGCACAGATCGCCGGCCGAGCTGGGCGGCACCAGCAGGATGGCAGCTTCGGAACGCTGGGATTCGGCGCCGAAGAACATGCTGCGTTCACCGACGAGGAAGTCGCGGCAATCGAGGACCACCGCTTCCGTCCGCTCGATTTCGTCTATTGGCGCAATTCCGAGCTCGATTTCACCGACGTCCGAGCACTCATCGCCAGTCTCGAATCGAAGAGCGACGACCCGCTGCTGCGCCCCGCTCCAGAGGCCATCGATCTCGCCGTGCTCAAAATCTGCGCTGAAGACCCGGCAATCGCAGTCAGGCGCGGGACGCAGGCGCGTCGACTTTGGGCGGTGTGTGGACTGCCGGACTTCCGCAAGATTGGCCCGATGCACCACAGCCGGATGGTTCGCCGTCTGTTCAGCTACATCGGCGAAGGCGGACACATTCCGCACGAGTGGTTCGCCGCCGAAGTCGCCCGGCTGGACAATGTCAGCGGCGACATCGAAGCGCTCGCCGATCGCCTCGCTGGGATCCGGAGCTGGGCTTATATCGCGCACCGCTCCGATTGGCTGAAGGAGCCGGCGAAATGGGCCGAGCGGACGCGCGAGGTCGAGGCGCGGCTCAGCGACGCGCTTCACGAAAGGCTGACCCAGCGCTTCGTCGACCGCCGCACCGCTGTCCTGGTCCGCGACATCGGCGCGCGCGGAGCGGATGCGCTTCCGGTGACGGTAGCCGCCGACGGCGAGGTCAGTGTCGGCCCCGAACCCATCGGGCATCTCGCGGGCTTCGACTTTCGAGTCGATCCGACCGCGAGGCTTGCGGACAAGAGGTTGCTCCTAGCGGCCGCCGAACGCCGCCTCGGCGAAGAGCTCGACCGCCGCGCCAATGCGCTCGTTGATGCATCCGACAATGCGTTTCAGCTCACGACCGACGAAGCGGGCGCCTTGGCGGTCAGTTGGGAGGGCCATTTGCTGGCGCGGCTCGCGCCCGGGCGATCGATGCTGGAGCCAGCCCTCCGAACGGCACGGCCGCTCGACCGGCTCTCGGCGCAGAGCCGGACAGCCCTTCGCAGCCGCCTCGAATCCTGGCTCGACACTGAGATCGAGAGGCATCTGTGGGCCTTGAAGCGGCTGGCGGCGGCGGCCACCGATCCAGCGAGCTCTCCGGGCGTTCGAGCGCTCGCGGCGATGCTCACCGATGCTGGCGGGGTCCTTCCTCGAAAGGCGGTCCTCGGCGCGATCGCGCACCTCGAACAGGCCGATCGCCGGGCCTTACACCGGCTCAAGGTCCGCCTCGGCCCGCTGGACGTCTATCTCGTGCCCTTGCTGAAGCCCGCCGCGCAGCGCTGGCGGGCGGCGCTGTTGGCTGTGCGTAGCGGGCAGCCAATGCCCGAACTTCCGCAAGCCGGCGAGGCAACACTTGGCGCCGAGGCCAATCCGCATGGAGCAGCGCTCGCTTACCGGCGGGTCGGCCGGGCCTGGATTCGGATCGACCTTGCCGACCGGCTTGCAAGCCATGCGCGCAAGGTCCGCTCGGTGAAGGGAGACAATCCGGTCGATCTCGAGTTCGCCACCTCGATCGGTCTCGACGAGGAAGCGATCGCAAAGCTCATGGCCGAAGTCGGCTTTGCAAGGGCTGGAGACGCCTGGCGGTGGCGTGGCCGCCAGCCGCCGCGCGACGATCGCCGGGCCACGCCTTCCCACGCTTTCGCCGAGTTGGAGAAACTGCGCCGCAAGTGAGGATCGACCGTTTCCTCTACTTTATCCGCCTGGTGAAGAGCCGAACGCTCGCCCAGGCCTTGATTGAGGCGGGCCACGTCCGGATCGACGGCAAGCGCGTGGAGAAATGCTCCGAAGAGGTGCGCCCCGGAAGCACGATCGCGCTTCCCCTTCACGACCGTGTTCGCATCCTGAAAGTTCTCGGCGTACCCAAACGTCGCGGCCCGGCGGCCGAAGCACGCACCTGCTACCGGGAGGTGGGCGTTGACGAGAAAAGCGCTCGCTCCTAGCGAACGGTCAAAGGGAGCCAGTTTCCATGACCTACGTCGTCACCGACGCCTGTATCAAATGCAAATATATGGACTGCGTCGAGGTCTGCCCGGTCGATTGTTTCTACGAGGGCGACCTCATGCTCGTCATCAATCCCAACGAGTGCATCGACTGCGGCGTGTGCGAGCCGGAGTGCCCCGCCGAAGCGATCCTGCCAGACACCGAGAGTGGGCTCGAGAAATGGCTTGAGCTCAACACGACCTTCTCGGCGGAGTGGCCAAACATCACCCGCAAGAAGGACAGCCCGGCCGACGCCGACGAGCACAAAGGCGAAGAGGGCAAGTACGACAAATATTTCACGCCCGACCCGGGCGCCGGCGATTGAACGAAGGCTCAGCGGTGGATCGTGAATGTGTAATTGAGTCCGATCCCGCCTGACAGTTGGTTGCGGGAACCCAGCTCCCGAACGATTGGCGACTTGGCCGCGTCGCCCACCAGCCGCTCGTAGCGCGCGAAACCGAACAGGCCGAAGCGGTCGTTGAACTGGTACGACAGGCCGCTTGCGAGAGCGAGCGCATGAACGCCGCCGCCCGGTCGGTAAGCGGGCAGCCCAGACGCCAGAGACGCAGCCGGAGTCACGCCGAAATAAGCGCGCTGGTATCGCGCGTCGGAAAACAGGACTCGCGGCCCAATCGAGAAGACGTAACGGTCGCCGTTCCGCCAGATCTTGTCGGCGCCGATCGCGCCGACCAGTCCGTCATGGCCCCCAAGGCCCTTCAGCAGCTCGCCCCGAACGCGGATCGAGTCGCTCGCTTCATATTGCGCGAACGCACCTGCTTCGAGCGTCGTCTTGACCTTGCCGACCGGCGCCCCGACGTCGGAATCCTTGCGGCTGCCTTGGATATTCGCGGCCGGTCCGAATGAGAATCCATTCTTCGAAACCAGGGCAATCCCGAACTTATCGTCCGGCGCCTCGAATTTGAACGGATTGGCTCCGCGCGCGGTGTCGATATCGAACAGCGGCGCCACCTCCGTGTCGTCCGCTCCGATGAACTCGGGCCGCAGTTGGGCGCCGAGGCCGACGCGAACGCGAATGTCGGGCTTATCCTCGGCGAGGGCACCTGCCCAGGCAGGAAGGAGCGCGACCGCGGCAATCAGCGCATGTTTCATGGTCTCGAAACCGCCCTTTCCCGTTTTGGTTGCGCCCATCAGCCTCGCTTCATGAGCGCATCGATAATTTGATCCGCCGCTTCCTCGGGGGTCATCGCAGTGGTGTCGATCCGGATTTCGGGGGCCTCGGGTTCTTCATAGGGGCTGTCGATGCCGGTGAAATTCTTGAGTTCGCCGGACCGCGCCTTGGCGTAGAGGCCCTTTTCGTCCCGTCGCTCCGCCTCTTCCAGTGGCGTATCCACGAAAATCTCGATGAACTCACCCGCCGGAACCATTCGGCGCACCATGTGCCGTTCGGCCCGGAACGGCGAAATGAAGGCCGTAAGGACGATCAGGCCGGCGTCGGCCATCAGCCGAGCGACTTCACCGACCCGGCGGATATTCTCGATGCGGTCGGCCTCTGTGAATCCCAGGTCCCGGTTGAGTCCGTGGCGAACGTTGTCGCCGTCGAGCAGGAAGGTGTGCTTGCCGCGCGCGACGAGTTTTTTCTCAACGAGATTCGCAATTGTCGACTTGCCGGCGCCCGAGAGGCCGGTGAACCACAACACGGCGGGCTTCTGACCCTTGATCTTGGCGTGCGTTTCCCGGCTGACGTCGAGATGCTGCGGATGGATGTTGAGCGAACGCCGGAGCGCGAAATGCAGCATGCCACACGCGACAGTCGCATTGCTGAGCTTGTCGATCAGGATGAACCCGCCGAGCGTCCGGTTCGGGCTCGCGCCGTGCACGTCATAAGCCTCGAACACGATCTCCCGGTCCGTGGCGATTTCGGCCACGCCAATGGCGTTGAGGCCCAAGGTCGGCGCGGCAAGATGTTCGAGCGTGTTGACGTTCACTTCATATTTCGGAGCCTGCACGGTTGCGGTCACGGTCTGCGCGCCGATTTTCATCCAATAACCGCGGCCCGGCAGAAGCTCGTCTTCGGCCATCCATACGACCGTCGCTTCGAACTGGTCGGCGACCTGCGGCGGGTCGTGAGCGTCGACGATGACGTCCCCGCGCGAACAGTCGACGGCGTCGGCCAACGTGAGAGTGACGGACTGCCCCGCCACGGCCTCGTCGAGGTCCGCGTCCGCGGTGACGATTCGATCGATCAGCGTGACCCGTCCCGAAGGAAGAAGGCGGACTTCAGCGCCGGGTGAAATGCTCCCCGACGCAATCTGGCCGGAAAAGCCGCGGAAGTCCTGGTTGGGGCGATTGACCCATTGGACCGGCATTCGGAAAGGCTTGGCCGCGTCGGCCGAGGCATCGACCGGCACCATGTCGAGATGCTCGAGCAGGCTCGGTCCCGAGTACCAGGGCATCGCATCGCTGCGGGCGACGATATTGTCGCCGTTGAGGCCCGACACCGGAATCGCGACCCACTGCTCGATCCCGATGCTCTCCGCGAACTGGCGATAGTCGGCCGTGATCGCCTCGAACGCCTGCTCGTCATAATCGACCAGGTCCATCTTGGTGACCGCAAGGACGAGGCGGCGGATGCCCATGAGCTTCGCAAGGTAGGAATGGCGCCGCGTCTGGGTCAGCATCCCCTTGCGCGCGTCGACTAGGAGCACGGCCAGGTCGGCGGTCGACGCGCCGGTCACCATGTTGCGCGTATATTGTTCGTGCCCGGGCGTATCGGCGACGATGAACTTGCGTTTCTCGCTCGCGAAGAAGCGATAGGCGACATCGATCGTAATGCCCTGTTCGCGCTCGGCCGAGAGGCCATCGACCAGCAGCGCGAAATCGATCTTTTCGCCCTGCGTTCCGTGACGCTTGCTGTCGCCCTCGAGCGCGGCGAGCTGGTCGTCGAAGATTTGACGGCTGTCGTAGAGCAGGCGCCCGATCAGGGTCGACTTGCCGTCGTCGACGCTGCCGCAGGTGATGAAGCGGAGCAGTTCCTTCTGCTCCTGCTCGGCAAGCCAGGCATGAATGTCGGCGGGGGCGTTCAAAAATAGCCCTCCTGCTTCTTCTTCTCCATGCTGTCGCCGCCCGAATCCCGGTCGATCGCGCGCCCCTGCCGCTCCGAGCTGGTCGAGACGAGCATCTCGGCGATGATATCCTCGACGCTCGCCGCGTCGCTCTCGATCGCCCCGGACAAGGGATAGCAGCCGAGAGTCCTGAAACGGACCTTGCGCATCGCGGCACTCTCGCCGTTCAGCGGGAAGCGCTCGTCGTCGACCATGATGATCAGGCCGCCGCGCTCGACCGTCGGCCGCTCGTCCGCGAAATAAAGCGGGACGATCTCGATCCCCTCGCGAAGCACATATTGCCAGACGTCCAGCTCCGTCCAGTTGGACAGTGGAAAGACCCGAATGCTCTCGCCTGCATTCTTGCGCGCATTGTAGAGCGACCAGATCTCGGGCCTCTGGCGCTTCGGGTCCCAGCGATGGTTCTTGTCGCGGAAGCTGAAGATCCGCTCCTTGGCGCGGCTCTTTTCCTCGTCCCGCCGGGCGCCCCCGAACGCCGCGTCGAACCCATAATGGTCGAGCGCTTGCTTCAGCCCCTCCGTCTTCCACATGTCGGTGTGCCTGGGGCCGTGATCGAACGGGTTGATGCCCTGCCGCTCGGCCTCGGGATTCTTCCAGACGATCAGCTTCGAAGCGGTCTCCGCCGCGACCTTGTCGCGCAGCGCGTACATGTCCCGGAACTTCCAGGTCGTGTCGACGTGAAGCAGCGGAAACGGAAGCGGGCCGGGGAAGAAGGCTTTCTTCGCCAGGTGCAGCATTACAGAGCTGTCTTTGCCGATCGAATAGAGCATCACGGGCTTGGCCGCCTCCGCGACCGTCTCGCGCAGGATGTGAATGCTCTCGGCCTCGAGCCGGTCGAGATGGGTCAGTTGCCGCATCGCGGCGAAGCGTTAGCGGCTGCGGCGCGCAAAACAAACATGGCGCCGTCCGGCGGGCAGTCCTAAGGACGACTCTTCCCGGGGAGCCGCAAGGCTGAGAGTCGGCAGTCGGCCGAGACCCGTAGAACCTGATCCGGTTAACACCGGCGAGGGTCCCCGTCGAAGTACTACTTCGATGGGAGCCCGTGAGGGAGAGAGACGATGGGCGACGCCCCAGCCAGAACCGAATTGAAAGTCACAACCGGGCCGATCCGCGGCTCGCGCAAAATCCATGTCGAGGGCCGCGACGGAATCCGCGTGGCGATGCGCGCGGTCGATCTCGAGCCATCCGCGGGCGAGCCGGCGGTTGTCCTCTACGACACCAGCGGTCCTTATACCGACCCGTCGCACCGCACCGACATCATGGCCGGCCTGCCCGAGCTTCGCCGAGACTGGATCCGAGGCCGCGGCGACGTCGAGGAAGTCGCCCAGCGCGAGGTGCGGCCGGAGGACAACGGCCAGCTCGGACCCGACCGGTCCGAGGGGGTCCAGCCCTTCCCCAACGTCCGCAAACGCGTCCTCCGGGCCAGGCCCGACGCCAACGTAACGCAGATGCATTATGCGAAGCGCGGCATCGTCACTCCCGAAATGGAATATGTGGCGATCCGCGAAAATCTGGGGCGCGAGGAGCTATTCGTCACACGCGACGGCGAGGATTTCGGCGCTTCCATCCCCGATTTCGTCACTCCCGAATTTGTCCGCGACGAAGTCGCGCGCGGCCGAGCGATCATCCCCAACAACATCAATCACCCGGAATCCGAGCCGATGGCGATCGGCCGCAACTTCCTGGTCAAGATCAACGCCAATATCGGCAATAGCGCGGTCGCCTCCGACGTCGCGTCCGAGGTCGACAAGATGGTGTGGGCGATCCGCTGGGGCGCCGACACGGTCATGGACCTTTCGACCGGCCGCAACATCCACGACACGCGCGAATGGATCGTCCGCAACTCGCCCGTGCCGATCGGCACCGTCCCCATCTACCAGGCGCTGGAGAAGGTCGGCGGCGTCGCCGAGGACCTCACCTGGGAGACCTATCGGG
>JBKPOR010000189.1:0-3931 GCA_046765675.1 Pseudomonadota bacterium | reverse complement strand
GGCGGCACATATTGCGCCTCGAAGTGAATTTCCGCGACTCGGCGATAATCGCCGGTGATGAGGCCGAAGAGGATTTCGGCGAGCCATACGCGCGCCCTGCGGTCGATCCGGCCCATGATTCCGAAATCGATCGCGGCGATTCGGCCGTCGGGTAAGGCGAACAAGTTCCCGTGATGGAGGTCGGCGTGGAAGAAGCCGTCGATCACCGCCTGCCGCAAAAAGGCGCGGACCAGGATCGCGGCAAGCGCCTCGCAATCGTGTCCCGCGGCGATCAGCGCATCGCGGTCGTTGAGCTTGATTCCGTCGAGCCATTCCAACGTCAGGACACGGCGGGCGGTCCTTCGCCAGTCGATTTCCGGAACATGGTAGCCCGGCTCCGCGACCATATTTTCCCGAAGCTCGGAGCCGGACGCTCCCTCGCGTTGGAGATCAAGCTCCCGAGCGGTCCACTGCCGAAACTGGGCGACCACCAGCCGCGGCCGAAGGCGCTCCAGCTCCCCACCCATGCGTTCCGCGTGTGCCGCCGCCCATTCGTAGGTCTCGATCGCTTTGGCGAATTCTTCTTCGATGCCCGGCCGCAGCACTTTGACCGCCACCTCACGCCCATCGGTGGTGACCGCTCGGTGGACCTGCGCGATCGAAGCAGCTCCGACCGGGACTTCGTCGAACTCGCTGAACAGGCTGTCGAGCCGCGTCCCGAACGAACTCTCGATCGTCTGTTTGATCGCGGTGAACGGCGCGGGTGGGAGATCGTCCTGCAGCTGCGACAAATTCTCCGCAGCACGCTCCCCCACCAGGTCCGGCCGCGTTGAAAGCGCCTGTCCGAGCTTGATCGCCGCAGGCCCGATCGCGACGAGCGCCGCAGCGTAATCGGGAGCCGGCGGAATTCTCGCACCGAAGCGCGCGATCCGCGCCAGCCGCCGGACCTGCGGGGGAGTCAAAGGATCTTCTTCGATGCCGGTCAGGGCCCCATGGCGGGCCAAGGTCCGGCCCCATTTCAGCAAACGCCACAGATGGGTGACGGCGGTGGTCAAATCTTCCAGCCCGAATGAATCGTCACTAATCCACCGAGCATCGGCTCTGCGGATGCCCGGACGAAGCCCGCATCCTCGACCATCGCCTTGAAAGCGTTCGGCGGGGGAAACCTGCGGATGCTTTCGATGAGATATCGATAACTTTCTTCATCGTCCGCGACCGCCTTGCCGATCCGCGGAATGACGTTCGACGCCCATGCTTCATAAAGGTTGGAAAAGCCGGGCCAGTCGCTCGATGAAAATTCCATGCAGAAGAAACGACCGCCGCGCTTCAGGACGCGATGCGCCTCCCGGAGCGCTGCCGGGATGTCGGTTACGTTCCTGATTCCGAAGACGATCGTGTACGCATCGAAACTCGAAGCTCCGAAGCTCAGATTTTCGGCATTCTCGACCTTCCACGTGAGGCCGGTCAGGCTGCGCGCTTCCGCCCGCTCCTTACCGATCTCGACCATGTCTGAGTTGATGTCGGCGACGGTCACACGGGCGCCGCGTCGTGCCATCCGGAATGCGACGTCTCCGGTTCCGCCGGCCATGTCGAGGATTGCCTCGCCGGTGCGCGGCTTCACTCGGGCGACGAAGCGGTCCTTCCACAGCCGGTGCATTCCACCCGACATCAGGTCGTTCATGAGATCGTATCGGCGCGCGACCGAACTGAAGACTGCGCCGACTCGTCGCGTCTTCTCTTCTGGGCTGACCAACTCGTCGCCGAAATTCACCTTATCGCTCATGCGGCCTGCGCCTCTAGCGGGCTTGGCAGCGCTCCGCCATATCGGGGCATGCCCGAGCTTCCCGAAGTCGAGACTACCGTTCGCGGCCTGGCGAAAGTGCTGCACGGGCGGCGGCTGACGTGCGTTGAGGCGCGGCGGCCGGATCTTCGCCGAGCGCTACCGGTCGATCTCGGCCAACGCCTGACTGGCGCTCGAGTGACGGGGCTCGGGCGACGCGCGAAATATGGGCTGATCGACACCGACCGTGGGGACAGCCTGGTCTTCCACCTTGGAATGTCGGGCCATTGGCGGGTCGACCCGAGCGAAACCGGAAAGCACGACCATTTCATACTCGAGACCGACGAGGGGCGGCGAGTAGCGCTCAACGATGCGCGCCGGCTCGGCTCACTCGACCTTGTTCCGACCGACGAGCTTCCCGATTGGCCGCCGTTCAAGGCGCTCGGACCGGAACCGCTGGACCTCGACCCTCGCGACCTGCAACGGCGGCTCAGCGGCCGGACGGCCGCGATCAAGCTGCTCCTTCTCGACCAGCGAATCGTTGCCGGGCTCGGCAACATTTATGTGTGCGAAGCGCTTTACCGCGCCGGCATTCACCCAAAGCGCGCGGGAGGCTCGGTCTCGCTTCATCGCCTCCGTAAGCTCGTCCCGGCGATCCGCGACGTTCTCGCGGAGGCCATCGAAGCAGGAGGGTCAACGCTCAAGGATTTCGTCAGCCCGAACGGTGAGCTCGGCTATTTCTCGAAGGCGTTCGCGGTTTACGACCGTGAGGGTAAGCCTTGCGGTTGCGGCGGGACGATCAGGCGAATCGTCCAGGGCGGACGCTCGACCTTCTATTGTCCTCAATGCCAGCACTGACTCCTCAGCGTTGAGGTTGACCTGACAGCGCTCTCTGAGTAGTGGAACGCCCTCGTCGGCGCAGCCGTTTGGCTTTGCGCCGCTTTTTCATTGAGACGATCACGAGGACTTGAAAGAGAATGGCGAACACGCCGCAGGCAAAGAAGCGCATCCGCCGAAACGCGACGCGTGAGACGATCAATCACTCACGAATCAGTCGGATCCGGACCTTCATCAAAACCGTCGAGTCGGCGATTGCCGCGGGCAAGAAGAAGGACGCGGCCGAAGCTCTCAAAATGGCACAGCCGGAAATGGCGCGCGGCGTCGCTCGCGGAGTCATCCACAAAAATACTGCCGCTCGGAAGATTTCGCGGCTGTCCAAAAGGGTTGCATCGCTCGGCTGAAAAACGCGCTTAACTTGAGCTTCGAACGGGCCGCCGGGAGACCGGCGGCTCGTCTCGTTTTGGGATCGTCAGAAAAATGCAGCAATTCCCGCGATTCGCGTGATCATTAACTCGGAGATAATCGCAGAATTTGCGGTTTTCCGGCGTTTTTTTGCACTTTTCCCGCGTTTCCTATGTCAAGACTCTTTATTTCACTTTCGTGAAAAATGAGCACTTGAAAGGTGCGTCCGACAATCTCAAGAAGGTCTTTCCGGACGCGAATCCGCGTCGGGGGCAAGAGAGAAAAGGACCCAACAACGCCGCGACTCGGAGTCCGGTGCGCGGGAATGTTTTTGTCTTGTCGGGGGGATGAAGAGAGGGAGGCGCGGCCCAGTGCAAGGCGGAGCTAGGAATTCGTCTGTGGAACTCGCGGAGGCGCCAGTTGCGGCTCCGATCGAGGCGGCCTGGGAATCGATCCGCACTGGACTTCGCCGCGATCTTGGGGCTCGCACCTTCGACGGTTGGCTTAAGCCTGCAGAGCTCGGGCAGTTCGAGCCCGACAGCGGGGCGCTCGACCTCGTCATGCCAAGCCAGTTCATGGCCGACTGGGTCCGTTCGCACTTCGGCGAACGGCTGAACCTGGCGTGGAAGACCGTCCTGCCGATCGTCCGCGATGTGCGCGTGATTGCCGCCGCGGATGCTCCGCGGCCGGCGCCCTTGCTGATTCTGGAAGAAACTCCAGTCCCCGCCGAGCGTGACCCGGCAGCTCCGAACTTCGATCCTCGCTATCGCTTCGAGACCTTCATCGTCGGTAAGGCGAACGAAGTCGCTGCCACCGCGGCGCGCACTCTCGCAACATCGCCGACGGTGAGCTTCAACCCGTTGTTCATTCATGGCGGAACCGGCCGCGGCAAGACCCACCTGCTGCACGCGATCGGCCATGCCTTCACGG
>JBKPOR010000188.1:0-3305 GCA_046765675.1 Pseudomonadota bacterium | reverse complement strand
CTTATCCGCGGTCCGATTCCCCTCCCGACGCGTATCGAGAAATTCACCGTCAACCGCTCGCCGCACATCGACAAGAAGTCGCGCGAACAGTTCGAGGTGAGGACCTACAAGAGGCTGCTCGACATCGTGCAGCCGACGCCGCAGACGGTCGACGCTCTGATGAAGCTCGATCTCGCCGCTGGCGTCGATGTGGAGATCAGACTGGCCTAAGTGCCGGTTCGATATGGGTGATACCGCCGGAGGTTAGCTCCGGGCTGCGTCCCCGCCGCTCCTTTTCAAAGGAGCACTAGCCCAGGCGGGGCACGCAAAAATTCGATTGGGCTGCACGCACTCGGGGAAGTCCTCGCGTGCCTCTGTGGAGGAGTCTGGTCATGCGCACCGGCGTGATCGCGAAGAAGGTCGGAATGACCCGCCTGTTTCAGGCGGACGGTCGGCACGTGCCCGTCACCGTCCTGCAGCTGGACGACGTGCAGGTCATTGGCCGCCGCGAAATGGATCGTGACGGCTATACCGCCGTCCAGCTCGGAGCGGGAAAGGCGAAGGCGAAGAATATCGCCAAGCCGCAGCGCGTCGCTTTCGGCAAGGCCGAGGTCGAACCCAAGGCGCGAGTCGCTGAATTCCGTGTCGCGGAAGATGCATTGCTCGACGTCGGCGCCCACATCAGCGCCGATCATTTCGTTCCGGGACAGCTGGTCGACATCGCCGGCGTTACGCAGGGCAAGGGCTTTGCCGGCGCGATGAAGCGCTGGGGCTTCAAGGGTCTCCGCGCAACCCACGGCGTTTCGGTCTCGCACCGCTCGCACGGTTCGACCGGCAACCGGCAGGATCCGGGCCGGGTCTTCAAGAACAAGAAGATGGCCGGCCATATGGGCGCCCGCAATCGCACGCAGCAGAACCTCGAAGTCGTCCGCACCGACCCGATCCGCGGTCTCTTGTTCATCAAGGGCTCGGTTCCGGGTCACAAGGGCAGCTGGCTGACCGTCCAAGACGCGATCAAGCTACCGCGCCCGGACGCCGCTCCATATCCCGCAGGCATACTCGAAGGTCGGAAGATCGAAGAGCTCGAGGTCCCCGAGGCCGGCCTGGTCGATGACGCCGCCGTCCACGAGATCCCGGCGCTCCCGAGCGACGAGGAAGTCGCCGCGATCGCCGCCGAGCAGGAAGCCGGCGCGGCAGCCGAGGCGGAAGCCGCAGAGGCAGCCCAAGCTGAAGCCGCCGAGGCGGCCCAGACCGCAGAAAATGAAAAGGCCAGCGCGGCGGAGGACAGCATCAAGCCTGCTTCCGACGCCGACGAAGGCAAGGAAGGCTAAGATGAAGGTCAAGGTACAGACCCTCGACGCCAAGACTGGCGGCGACATCGAGCTCAACGACGAGATTTTCGCCGTTGAGCCGCGCGCCGACATTCTTCACCGCGTCGTCACCTGGCAGCTCATTAACCGCCGTGCTCCGGCGCGCGCGGCGCGCGAGCGCAGCGACGTCAACCGCACTGGAAAGAAGTTCGGTCGCCAGAAGGGCGGCGGCACCGCCCGTCACGGCAATCGCCGCGCTCCGATCTTCATCGGCGGCGGCAAGGCCCATGGTCCGCGCGCCCGAGTGTTCACGTCGAGCCTCAACAAGAAAGTCCGTACCCTCGGCTTGAAGATGGCGCTGTCGTCGAAGGCGAAGGAGGGCAAGATCATCGTCCTCGACAGCCTCGATGTCTCGGAGGCCAAGACCAGGTCGCTGAAAGCCCAGCTCAATAAGCTTGGCTTCGGCAAGACCGCTCTGGTCATCGATGGCGATGCTCTGAACGTTGGTTTCGCTCGCGCGTCGTCGAACCTCGACAGCATCAACCTGCTCCCCGCGGTTGGCGCCAACGTCTACGACATCATGAGGCACGAGACGCTGGTCCTGACCCGCGCGGCGGTCGAGAAGCTGGAGGCGCGGTTCAATGGCTAAGAAGCAGCAGCAGGCGACCGACGCTCGCCACTACGACATCGTGCTGGCGCCGCACATTACCGAGAAGTCGACGATGCTGTCGGAGACCAACTCGGTCGTGTTCAGGGTCGCTCCGAGGGCGACGAAGCCGGAGATTAAGGCGGCCGTCGAAGCGCTCTTCCACGTCACCGTCGTCGGCGTGAACACGATCGTGACCAAGGGAAAAACCAAGCGGTGGAAGGGCAAGCCCTACCAGCGCTCTGACGTGAAGAAGGCGATCGTTCGCCTGGCCGAGGGTCAGTCGATCGACGTCACGCAAGGGATTCCGGCATAATGGCACTCAAGCAATATAAGCCGACCTCGCCGGCTCGCCGCGGCCTGATCCTGGTCGACCGCGCGAACCTGTGGAAGGGGAAGCCGGTCAAGAAGCTGACCGAAGGCAAGACCAAGACCGGCGGCCGCAACAACAAGGGCCATGTGACCTCGCGCGGAATCGGCGGCGGTCACAAGCAGCGCTATCGCGTGGTCGATTTCAAGCGCCGCACCTGGGACGTTCCGGCGACCGTCGAGCGGCTCGAATATGATCCCAACCGCTCGGCCTTCATCGCGCTCGTGACGTACGAGGGCGGCGAACAGGCCTATATCCTCGCTCCGCAGCGGCTCGGACCGGGCGACAAGGTGATCGCGGGCAAGCGCGTCGACGTGAAGCCGGGCAATGCGATGGAGATCGGCCAGATGCCGGTCGGAACCATCGTCCACAACGTCGAGCTGAAGCCGGGCAAGGGCGGCCAGATCGCTCGCGCCGCCGGGACTTATGTCCAGGTCGTGGGCCGCGATCGCGGGATGGTCATCGTCCGCCTGAATTCGGGCGAGCAGCGCTACATCCGCTCGGACTGCATGGCGACCATTGGCGCGGTGTCGAACCCCGATAACCAGAACCAGACGCTCGCCAAGGCCGGCCGCACCCGCTGGATGGGCAAGCGCCCGCTGACCCGCGGAGTTGCGAAGAACCCGGTCGATCACCCGCACGGCGGTGGTGAGGGCCGGACCTCGGGTGGCCGTCATCCGGTTACTCCCTGGGGCAAGCCGACCAAGGGTGCCCGCACCCGTCACAACAAAGCGACCGACAAATTCATCATCCGGTCGCGTCACGCGAAGAAGAAGGGTTAATCCATGGCGCGTTCCGTCTGGAAAGGTCCGTTCGTCGAGCTTTCGCTTCTGAAGAAAGCGGAATCCGCGCAGGACAAGGGTGGCCGCGGGCCGATCAAGACCTGGTCGCGCCGCTCCACGATCCTGCCACAGTTCGTCGGCCTCACGTTCAATGTCTACAACGGCCGCAAGTTCGTGCCGGTGTCGGTCAATGAGGACATGGTCGGAATGAAGCTCGG
>JBKPOR010000187.1:0-3676 GCA_046765675.1 Pseudomonadota bacterium | reverse complement strand
ACGCGGCGCTGTTGCGGGCGGAAGACCAGGATCCAGAAAACGCCGAACATCAGGATCAGCGGAATGAAAAAGTTGATCGATGCGGCAAAGGAGCTCGCTCCAGCGGAGGGCGCCGTCTGCATCATCAACAAGGTGGGGTGGTTGGACATGAAGTGAGCTGATTACCCTTGAAAGGATGGTCGGGGCGACTGGATTCGAACCAGCGACCTCCACACCCCCAGTGTGATGCGCTACCAGGCTGCGCTACGCCCCGACTGGCCGGCGCATCTAGGCAGGCATGTCAGCCAAGGCAAGGTCGAGCGGGAGTTGAAATGCAGCGGCGGCGGCGAAGAAGGAGGTCAGGGAAGTGGGTTGGGCGCGCAACCAGCGCCCTTCTCGTCATTCCGGCGCTATACTTCATCGCCGCGTTGATTGGCTCGCTCGTTCCGGGGAACCGCGGCTGGACCGAGTCCGCGAGCGGCACGACCGTCTACGTTGCCGACAACGGCATTCATGCCGATATCATCATGCCGGTGGAAGCGCAGGGGCTCGACTGGTCGCCGTTCGTCCCCACGAGCGACTTCGCAGCCGCGAACCCAGCCGATCGCTGGATCGCCTTCGGATCGGGTGAGGAGAGGGTCTATCTCAACACGCCGACCTGGTGGGATATCACGCCCCGGACGATCTGGTCGGCGCTGGCCGGCGGCAATCGCGTGATGCATGTCGAATATGTGCCAAGCCCGTCCTACGCGGTGCGCGAAATCCGCCTGCGGCCCGAGGAATATCGCCGGCTGTGGGCCGCGATCCGCTCCGATTTTGCGCTGGATCGGGCGGGGCGGCCGCAGTTGATCGCGCACCCGGGTTACGGCTGCTGCGACGCCTTCTATCGCGCGACCGGAAGGGAAAGCGCGGTTCGGACCTGCAACACCCACGTCGCGCGCTGGCTTCGGATCGCCGGGGTCAAGGCGAGCCTTTGGCCGCCGTTCGTGCCCGGGCTTGTCTGGCGGTACCGGAGAGTCAGAGAACGTAGCGACTGAGGTCGGCGTTCTTTGCGATTCCGCTGAGCTGCTTTTCAACGAACGCCGCATCGACGACGAGCTTCTCGCCGCGGCGATCCTCAGCGCTAAAGCTGACGTCCTCGAGCAATTTCTCCATTACCGTTTGAAGCCGGCGGGCGCCGATATTCTCGACCGCTTCGTTGACCTCGGCCGCGATTCGGGCGAGCGCTTCGATTCCGTCTTCGGCGAATTCGATCGACACGCCTTCGGTGCCGAGCAGCGCCTGATATTGTTCGGTGAGGCTCGCTCGGGTCGCGGACAGGATCCGCACGAAATCCTCCTGCGTCAGCGCTTTAAGCTCGACCCGGATCGGCAGGCGCCCCTGAAGCTCGGGAAGCAGGTCCGCGGGCTTGGCCGTGTGGAACGCACCGCTCGCAATGAACAAGATGTGGTCGGTCTTCAAGGGACCGTATTTGGTCGCGACGGTCGTCCCTTCGATCAGCGGGAGCAGGTCACGCTGAACACCCTCACGGCTGATCGAGCCTCCGCGAACGTCGCTGACGGCGATCTTGTCGATCTCGTCGAGGAATACGATGCCGTTCGACTCAGCATCGGCGAGCGCGGCGCGGTTGATGTCGTCGGGATCGATACGCTTGTCCGCTTCCTCGTCGGTCAGGCGAGCGAAAGCATCCGGGACCTTGAGCTTGCGGCGGGCGCGGGGCTGCTGCCCCGCGAGCTTGCCCATCATGGATCTGAGGTCGAACACCTGGGCGCCCATTCCGGGAATTTCGAAGGGCATCGAGGATTGCTCGTCGACCTCGATCTCGACTTCGGCGCTGTTCAGGCTTCCGTCGGCAAAGCGTTCGCGGAAGCTCTGCCGGGTTGCTTCGCTCGAACCTTTGCCGGTCAGCGCGTCGAGGAGTTTGTCCATCGCGGCATCTTCGGCGGCCGAGCGCACTTTCGAACGACGCCGTTCCCGCTCGAGCCGAACGGCTTCCTCGACGAGGTCGCGAGCGATCTGCTCAACGTCGCGGCCGACATAGCCGACTTCAGTGAATTTGGTCGCTTCGACTTTGACGAAGGGCGCGTCGGCGAGCTTCGCCAGCCGCCGGCTGATCTCGGTCTTTCCGCAGCCCGTGGGCCCGATCATCAGGATGTTCTTCGGTGTGACCTCGTCGCGCAGCTCAGGCTTCAGCTGCTGGCGACGCCAGCGATTGCGGAGCGCAACGGCGACCGCTCGTTTGGCGTCATCCTGGCCGACGATGTGATGGTTGAGAGCGGCGACGATCGCCTTGGGAGTCAGCTTGTCTTTCAGCACTTCGGCTTGCTCCCCGCCGCTCTGGGGAATTGGCGACTGATAATTCATTTCGCGAACTATGTCGGAAGCGCCGACAATCACTTCAAGCGCTGCAGCGGAATCCTTCGAAGAAGCGCTTGTGCCTGTCGATGATCCGCGCGATCGCCGCGGGATCGGGATTTGCGTCCCACTGGTCGAGCTCGAAGGAGCCGCCAAGGATGATCCCGTCGGCGCGGGGGAACATGTAGCCGGGGCCGCCGCTCACCGCATATCGGATTTCGGGTTGCGGCAAGAGGATCGCGAGCTGGCCGCGCGCCGGACGCAATTCCTGATCTCCGAACAGGTCGCGCGATCCCAGTCCGGTGCAGTTGAAGACGAGCTTTTCCGACAGACCCAGGATCGCCTGCGGATTGGGGAAGTCACGGACTTGAAAAGCTCCGCCGGCGATCGAAATGTCGCGCATCGTCTGGCGAAGGAAATGGCCCGTTTCGACGTACATCGTTTCGTAGCGGACGACCTTATCGAGCGGAAACGGATGCTCGCCGCGTGTTAGCGTTCGAGTGGCCGGATAGTAAGGATCCATCGGGTTAGGACCCGTCAGCTCGGTCTCCTCAAACGTTGGCAACCAGCGGATGCCGTACTCATCGCCGACCATGATCTGCCAGCGCCGCCAGCTGTAATCCATCGCGGCCAGCAGCTGTGCGCGCCACTCGGGCGTCACAGCTTCGTCCTTGTACAAATACGCCGTTTCGATCTGTCCGCCGGCAATGTTCGACGTGGTGTGAGGCGGAAGCGCCTTGGCGTAGATCGTGACGGGGAACCCGGCTTCTTGCACCAGACGCGCGGTCGTCAGCCCAAGCGCTCCGGCGCCGAGCACGGCAACCGGGCCGGAGTGGCCTTGAAGACCAAGGTTCGTGGCAAGCCGAGAACTCCCCCAGCTCAGGGTGATTCCACCGCCACCGTGCCCGTAATTGTGCACTAGCGCTTTGTCGCCGAGCTGCTCGCGGCGAACGACGAAGCCGGAGGCCCGATAAGGTCGCAGGCCGGCGACCGTGCGGATCACTCGCCCGGCATCGACATTCACGGGAGCGAGCGGCGTGCAATTGGCGAACGTCCGAGGCCGGCCGCCGACCGTCGCGCAGCCGGACACAAGCGCGGCGGATGCTCCAGCGAAGGTTCGGCGGTCGAGCAGCACAGCTCGACACTATCAACTCGTCATTCCCGCGAAAGCGGGAATCTACTCGACGGTTTCGATCGTCAGCCGGTCGTTGGTGAACACGCAGACCTCGGAAGCGATCTGCATCGCCCTCCGCGCGAGGACCTCGGGGTCTTGCTCATAGTCGGACAAAGCGCGCGCCGCCGCGAGTGCATAATTGCCGCCTGATCCTATCGCCGCGATTCC
>JBKPOR010000186.1:0-23739 GCA_046765675.1 Pseudomonadota bacterium | reverse complement strand
TTTGCGAACAGCGGCTTCCAGAACCCGTCGAACAGGCCGGTGAGGATATGCTTGTTGTCGAGGTCGTCCATCAGATGGTCGATGCGGAAGCCGTCGACCCCGTCGGAGAAATCGCCGTCGCGGTTCGGATCGACCCAGCCGAGCAAATAGCCGGCAGCCCAGGCCTGGAACTTCGGCGACTTCAAATTGATCGTGGTGATCCCGGTTTCCTCGCCAGGAAAGCGACGCGCGATCGTGATCCCGAACACGGCGGATTCCGGTTTGGTGTTGTTGGGGCCGTGGAAGATGAAGAAGTCGCTGTACGGCGAGCCCGGATTGCCGAGCGCCGATTTGAACCAGGGATGGTCGTAAGCGACGTATTGGAATTCCTGGTCGAGGTAGAGCTTCATTCCCCGGGCATGGATCGCCCGGACGAGCCTCCGGTAATCGGCCATCGTGCCGTACTCAGGATCCACGCCCTCGAAGCTGCTCGCGAAATAATTATGATAAAAAGGCGAGGGGTAGAGCGGGGTCAGCAGGATCGACGTGACTCCGAGCTTCTGGAGATAGGGCAGGCTCTGCTCGATCCCTTTGAGATCGCCTTGGCGGTCGCCGTCGCTGTCGCGCATCGAGCGCGTGAAGATGTGGTAGAAAACCTCATCATCAAACTGGGCCGGCGTGGCAGCCGTGGCCGGGAACGGGGTCAGCAGCGCCGCTGCAAGCAGCGCCAGCAGGCGCCTCACGCAGCGAGCCTCGCGAAATCTGGAATACGGTTCCAGCGCATCGGTTCGACTCCGCCGTCATCCGGCGGCAGGAGGTGCGCGATGCGCCGCTTCAACGGTTCGGGCCAGTCGAGGAAGGTCCGCGGCTTTTCGACGCTCGACGGAATGTCGTCGCCCCGCATGAATCCCTTATAGGCAAGGGCGCGCATCTCCGGCGGCATCGAGCGCCAGTTGGGCATGAACCACAAGGTCAGCAGCGGCCGCTCTTCGTCGGTTCGGTTGGCGAAGGCGCCGTGAATCAGCCGCGCATCGCCGATCAGCACGTCGCCGGCTTCGACCGGCACGGCGAGCTGGTCCGGGTGGTCGGCATAGGCCGGGTTCGTCGGATCCTTAAAGGCCTGCATCCCTTCGGAATGGGCGGTATCGAGATGGTGCAGCGGGTGATCATGCCGGTGGGAGCCTGGGATGACCCGGAGGCAACCGTTCTCAACGCGGGTGTTCGTCAAATAGATCATCGCGAACAGCTGGTTGCCCCGCGCCTCATAGGCGCTGTCATCGTCCCATCCCCACCAGTCCTGGTGCCAGAAAAGCGGCGGCCCTTTGCCCGGCTTGGAGATCAGGAATCCACCCGTGAATCGCGGATCGGTCGCCCCGCACTCGCGCAGGAGATCGAGGAGAACGGGCGACGCGATGACGTCGGCATATTCCGGGTTGTCGGCGAGATGGATCAGCGACCCGTTCGATTTCACCGCCTCGCGCGATTCCGCCGTTTCACGAAACAAGGTCGCATGGGCCTTCAGAAGCAGCGAATCCATGAATTCGTGATCGAAGGCGCCTCGCGCCTGGACGAAACCCTTTTCCTCAAGCTCGCCGGCAAGCCGCGAGCGTTCCACTATCGTCGCCATGAATGCGAGGATAGAACGGCAGGGCCGGCATGTCAGCGGGTGATGCTTCGAGGGGTAGGATGAACGCGACAGCAGCAGCCAGCGAAAAACCGTGGAAATCGATCCCGGCGCTCTGGAACATCTCCTTCGGTTTTTTCGGAATTCAGATCGGCTTCGCGCTTCAGACCGCGAACATGAGCCGGATCTTCCAGTCGCTGCACGCCAGCCTCGATGACCTGCCGGCATTGTGGATCGCGGCGCCGCTCACCGGCCTTTTGGTGCAGCCGATCGTCGGCCATTTGTCCGACCGCACCTGGCTTGGGTGGCTCGGCCGGCGCCGGCCCTATTTCCTTGGCGGCGCGGTCCTCGCGGCTTTGTCGCTCGTGCTAATGCCGCTGTCGACCCAATTGCTGATGGCAGCGGTGCTGCTGTGGGCGCTCGACGCGAGCCTCAACATCACGATGGAACCGTTCAGGGCATTCGTCGGCGATATGCTCCGCAAGGATCAGCACACCTCGGGCTATGCGGTGCAGACGGCTTTCATCGGGGCGGGAGCTGTCCTCGGCTCGATTTTTCCTTACGCATTGGACCGCTGGGGCGTGTCGAACGTCGCCACGGGCGGCGGCATTCCCGAAACTGTCCGGATCAGCTTCTTCGTCGGCGGAGCAGCCCTGTTTCTTGCAGTTCTGTGGACCGTGCTCAGCACGCGCGAATATCCGCCCGAGGAAATGGCGCGCTTCAGCGAAAGCGCGGACCACCCCGACAGCGACGAAACGATCCGGGCCCTCGCGTCCCGGACCATGACTTCCAGCCTCGTCTGGATCGGAGCGGGCGTGCTCGTCTTGCTCGGAGTGCTCGAGTTCCGGCTCGAAAAAGAGATGTACGTGCTTGGCGGCCTGCTCATCGCCTACGGGATCGCGAGCATCCTCGCAATTCAGCTCGCGCGACGCGGCGCCACGTCGAACATGCTGGCCCACATCGTCGGCGATTTTTCGGGCATGCCCACGGTGATGAAGCGCCTGGCACTCGTCCAGTTCTTCAGCTGGTCAGCCCTGTTCATCATGTGGATCAACACCACCCCGGTGGTCGGGCTGAATTTCTTCCATGCCCCAGATACCACTGGACCAGTATACCAGGAGGCGGGCAACTGGGTCGGCGTCCTCTTCTCCGTCTACAATGGCGTTGCGGCAATCGCGGCGCTGGCGCTCCTGCCGTTCCTTGCGAAGACCGTCGGAAAAGCGCGGACGCACATGATTTGCCTCCTTGCGGGCGCGGCGGGCTATGCGAGCTTCCTTTTGCTGAAGGATCCCAAGGCGCTGATCGTTTCGGAGATCGGAATCGGCATCGCCTGGGCGTCGATCCTCGCAATGCCATATGCGATCCTCGCCGGCAGCCTGCCGCAGCGGAAGCTCGGCATCTACATGGGCCTGTTCAACGCTTTTATCGTCATCCCGCAGCTGCTGGTCGCGACCGTCATGGGATCGATCATGAAGGCGTTTTTCCCGGACCAGCCGATCTGGACAATGCTCGCGGCGGCCCTCGTGATGGTGATGGCAGCGCTGGCCATGCTGCGCGTGCCGGACGAGCGAACGGCTTAAGCGCAAGCTTGCCTCGGCGGGCCAGCCGCTGCAATCGTGACTCATGTTGAAGACTCAATCCGTCCAGGCGGTCGTCGAACAGCTCTGCGCGATCTTTGACGAGTCGGTCGCCAACCTCCGCGAGGCGCTGAAGCTTTACCTCGACCGCGGCGAGCTTCCCGACCCGAAGGAACGCGCCGGTGGCTGCTTCGCTTATCCCGAGCTCCGCATCGATTATCATCCCGCGGCGCCGCGTCCCGCGACAACTCCACTGCGCGCCTTCGCCCGCCTCAACGAGCCCGGTTGCTATGCGTCGAGCATCGCCCGGCCGGACCTGTTCCGCGACTATCTCGCCGTTCAGCTTCAGCATCTGATCGATGATTATGGAGTCGAAATCTCGGTCGGCCGGTCGTCGAGCGAAATCCCCTATCCCTACGTGATCGACGACAGCGGGGTCGAAATCGGCAACGTCAGCACCACTGAGCTGTCGCGTTGGTTCCCATCGAACGAGCTGGTCCACATCGGCGACGAGGTCGCGGATGGGGTCCGTGCGTTCACTCCGGAATGCCGTCCCCTCGCTTTGTTCGATGCGCCGCGGACCGACTTCAGCCTGGCGCGGCTCAAGCATTACAGCGGAACGCCCGCCGAGCATTTCCAGCATTTCGTGCTCTTCACCAACTACGTTCGCTACGTCGACGAATTCGTCGGTTTCGCGGTCGATGCGCTGCGCCGCAAGGACAGCCCGTATCGAGCGTTCTCGGTGCCGGGGGCGGTCTACGAACCGGGGGAGCTGACCAATGCCGAAGCCGAGATCGCGGCCGGCCGTTGGCGCCGGCACCAGATGCCGGCTTATCATTTGATGGCCGAGGGACGAGGCGGAGTGACGCTCGTCAATATCGGCGTCGGCCCTTCCAACGCGAAGACGATCTGCGACCATATCGCGGTTCTGCGTCCGGAGGTGTGGCTGATGATCGGCCATTGCGGCGGCCTTCGGCCGAGCCAGACGATCGGCGATTATGTCCTCGCCCATGCGTATCTTCGCGACGACCATTTGCTCGACGACGTGCTTCCTCCCGAAATTCCGATCCCCGCTATTGCCGAGGTGCAGAAGGCGCTGTTCGAGGCGGCGATGATGGTGACCGGTGAGGATGAGGACGACCTCAAGCGACGGCTTCGCACCGGTACGGTTGTGACCACCGACGACCGCAATTGGGAGCTGCGCTACACGGCGTCATCGATGCGCTTCAACCAGAGCCGGGCGGTGGGCATCGACATGGAATCGGCGACGGTCGCTGCCCAGGGTTACCGCTTCCGCGTGCCTTACGGGACCTTGCTCTGCGTTTCGGACAAGCCGCTCCACGGCGAGCTAAAATTGCCGGGCCAGGCCAATGCCTTCTACGAGCGGGCCATCAGCCAGCATTTGAGGATCGGGATCGAAGCGCTAACCCTCCTCAAGCGCGAGGGTGATGCGCTGCACAGCCGCAAGCTCAGGAGCTTCGACGAGCCGCCGCTGCGTTAGGCCGGAGTTGCGTTGGTGATCCGTCCGGCGGCGGGCGCTGGCGGGTTGGTCGCGAGCCACGCTTCGAGCGCGTCGAGGTCGAGCCCCGCGTCGAAAGCATCCGTCCCGTCGTTGAGCACAGAGAAGCCGTCGCCACCGCTGGCGAGGAAATTGTTGACGACCACCCGATAGCGACCGTTGGCATCGATCGACTTACCGTCGAGCGTCATCGCCGTAATGCGTTTCCCCTCCGGGCGCTTGAGATCGTAGGCGAAGTGGAAACCCGCCGACGGCACTAACAGTGAGCCGATTTTCGCCGCTCCATTCTCGAGCTTGAATTGCTGCTCGAGCATCGCCTTCAGCTGGGCGCCGGCAAGCGTCTTCACCACCAAATTGTTGCCGAACGGTTGCATCGCGAAGATGCCGCCGTAGGTGACCTCGCCGCGCGCATTTGGGGTGAGTCCGGCGCGAACCCCGGTCGCGTTGATGAAGCTGATCTGTGCGCCGCCACGCTCGCGCGTCCGGGTCGCGGCCAGCTGCGCATCGGCGATCAGGTCCGCCGCCGGAGATTCGGCGTCACTCTCGGATCGCGGTGCCGGCCCTGACAGGTGCCCGACAATCCGCGCCGCCGCGGGTGCCGCCGCATCGGCATAGCGCTTGACCAAAGCGGCAATTGCCGCGTTGCCGAGGCTGTTCCGGATCATCGGCACGTTACGCGCGTGCTGCGCGAGAAGCCGATGCGTGGTGGGATCGAAAGCAAGTCTGAGATCGCTGACGAAATAGCCGTACTTCCCGGCGCTTGTCAGCAACCGCTTCGTTCCGCCCCGGTTGAGCTCGCAGGAATAGGCATTGTGCGTGTGGCCGGAAATGATCGTCGCGATCGCGGGATCGAGCTTGTCGAGCAGCGGCAAAATGACGCCAGACAGGCCGTCGCAATCCTGCAAATGGTAGCTGCCGGGAACCTTTCCGCCCTGGTGGATCAGCAGCACGACTGAGTCGGCGCCTTGAGCCCTGAGCCGAGGCACGAGCGCATTGGCGGTCGCCGCCTCGTCGGCGAAGCGAAGCCCGGCGACACCGGCCGGCGTCACCAGCGTCGCAGTATCCTTCAAGGTCATCCCGATGAAACCGATCCTGATCGGCCCGAACTGGCGGATCGCGGTCGGCGGGAAGATCGTCGTTCCGTCGGCTTTCAGCACATTGGCTGCGAGATATTCGAACCGCGCGCCCTTGAACGGCTCGAGCCGGCAGGGGATTCGGGTTGTGTACTTCTCGCAGCCGCCCTTCTGCATCCGCAGCAACTCGGCGCTGCCCTTGTCGAACTCGTGATTGCCGACCGATGAAATCGACAGGCCCATCAGGTTCATCGCGTCGATGGTCGGTTCGTCGAGAAAATAGGCCGAAGTCAGCGGCGACGCGCCGATCAGGTCGCCGGCAGCGACGGTGATCGTATAGACGTGGCCGAAGCGCAGGTCCGCGAGCTCCTGCCCGACGATCGCCGCACCCCCGGCGTCGGCAGTCGCGAACTGGTCGGTGCCGAGCTGGAATCGCACAGGGTCGGGTGGGCGTTCGACGTTTCCGTGGAAATCGTTGAGCGCGAGGATCTGGACGTCGACAACGCTCGCCGGCGGCGCGACGGGCGAAGTAACCCGCGCCGCGCATCCTGCAAGCAAGAACGCCGCAACGGCGGCGAGCCATCGGCGGGCCATCAGCGAGTCTCTTCCGGCCCCGTCGGCTGCGGATGGGCGTAAATGTCATTCAAATAAGCCGCGAGCCGCACCCCCGCCTGTTGCAGCCGCCGCTCCATCAGCGGCGTGAATTTGAAGACGTAGCCGTAAGACATGTCGGGTAGGGGCTCGGCATTCTTGATCTTTTTGTCCGGTTTCTTAGGCGGCGGAATCCCGGCGTAGATTTGCTCGCGATATTGCGCACTCTCGCTGATCCAGTCGCGCGGATTGATGTCCCACCAGTTCACGACATCCTGGCTACTTGTGTGCCGTTCAAGCTTGGCGGCGAGCTCGGTGAACGAATATTGCTCCTCATCGATCAGCTGCGAATCCCAAACCGCGTGGAGATTCGTCGGCTTTCCGAACCAGGATACTTTCACGTCATTCCCGCCCTTGTCGCAACATTTGCCGACATGCAGCGGCTGATGAAGGTCGCCGACGAGGTGGACGATAAAGCGCAGCGCCAGCTGCTTGTCGGCGAGGCTGGCATTCGGATCCTGAAGAACCGCGCGGAAATGGCCCAGCGCGTCAAGTGCGTCGCCTTCCGGCGGGGCATGGTCGTAAGTGATCCCATTGAGCGTGACATAGTGCCAGGGAGTCGCCGTCTTCTGCCAGAAGGCACCGGGAGCCGAGCGCATGTCGTCGGGCCAGGTGGCGGCTTCATCCAGGCTTTCCGCGCCGCCGAGGAGTTCGCGAATGTGGGCTCGCGCGAGGCCGGACAGCTGGGTGTCGGCGATCGCCGCGACGACGCGATGGCCGGTCTTGCCCCAGGCGAAGACGGGCGACGGCATGGCCAGCGCGAGCGCACCCGCGAAAAAGCCGAATGATCGAGCACTCATTCGCGAAATCTCCCCGACCGTCATTGCGAGGAGCGAAGCGGCGAGGCAATCCAGAAAGTCGCACTGGATTGCTTCCCCAGCTTTCGCCGGGGTCGCAATGACGGCTGACGCTATTTATGGACTGCAGCATGACAGAAGATGAACTGGTGCAGCTCGCCCGCGCCGCCGCGCACAAGGCCTATGCGCCTTACTCGCGTTTCCGGGTGGGGTGCGCGATCGAATCGGTCGAGGGTGAAGTCGTCACCGGGGCGAATATGGAAAACGCCTGCTACCGCCTGGGCCTCTGCGCGGAGCAAAGCGCGCTGACCACGGCGCAACATGCGTTCGGGCTGGATAAGGTCGCGCGGATCGCGGTGGCGGGTGGGACGGGCAGTATCGTCTGCACTCCCTGCGGCGGCTGCCGCCAGGCGATCCTCGAGGCCGCGCAGCTAAGCGGCCGCGACGTCGAGATCCTTTGCTCGAGCGGCGACGGGTCGAAGGTCGAACGCTTTACGATCGGCGCGCTCATTCCGCATGGATTCGGGCCGGCGAACCTCAGCGATTCCGAGCCAGCCTAGCGCAGTCGCGCAACAAGCGCGTCGAACACCGCTGGGTGCATCGGCCGGACAAACTCGACGCCGACAACAAAGCCCTCGACGCGGCACACCGAGCACTCGATCGAGCTGAGTCCTTCGAATTTCACCCAGACATGTTCGTCGAGGTTCGGTCGTTCGACGAATTCGAGCCTGCATCCGTGAGGCGAGACATCGTAAACTCGGACTCGATAGGTGTGCTGTCCCGACCGCCGAAGTGAAACATCCGCGTCAAGAGCAATGCGGTCCGATCTGCGCTCGTAGAGCGACCGAATGCGATCCGGTTTTGATTTTGCGCGACCCAAAGCGGCAACATGATGAGTCGTTTCCACCACTTTTGCAAAGGGACGATTGAACCGAAGTGGATGAAATTAAAGAACTATTTCAGTTTGATCTCGCGCAGGCGCTCCTGAAGGTAATCGTTCGCCGTGATCGGCGGCCACTTGGGCTGCTCGCCTGAAGGAACGGTCCCGGGCAGCGGTTCGATCAGGAAATCGGAACGGAAGTGCAGGAAGAACGGCATCGAGTAGCGCGAGAAGCCGCGGCGCTCGGGCGGCGGGTTGACCACCCGGTGAGTGGTCGAGCGCAGCATGCCGTTGGTCAGTCGCTGAAGCATGTCGCCGATATTGACCACCAGCTCCCCCGGCTTGGGGGACACGGGGATCCAGCGGCCGTCCTTGGTCAGGAGCTGAAGACCCGCTTCCTCGGCGCCGAGAAGCAAAGTGATCGTGTTGATGTCTTCGTGAGCGCCGGCCCGGACGTTGCTGCCCGGCTCGCCCTGGATCGGCGGATAGTGGAGCAGCCGCATCACCGAATTGCCGTCGCGGACGGTGTCGACGAAATAATCCTCGTCGATTTTCAGGAAGCGCGCGATGGCCTTGAGGATCTTGAGGCCCGTCCGGTCGAACGTCGCGAACAGCTCCTCGAACGTCTCCTTGAAGCCCGCGACCTCCGACGGCCAGACGTTGTCGGGCATATGATCGCGGAACGGATGATCGTGGGCGAGCTGCCGCCCGACGTGCCAGAACTCCTTGAGGTCGAACGCGCTCGCGCCCTTGGCGGTCTCGATCCCGAAGGGCGTATAGCCGCGCGCGCCGCCGCCCCCTTCGATATGATACTTTCGCTTCGCCTCCTTGGGCAGCGCGAAGAATTCCTTCGCTTTCTCCTCGGCGCGGTGGATCAATTCGTCTGGGATGCCATGGCCGGCGATGATGGCGAAGCCATATTCCTCGAAGCTGTGCCCAAGCTGCTGGGCGAAGGCGTCCGGGTCGCGCTCGGCGTCCTTCAGCGAAACGGACGCGATGTGGTCGTCAGCAGTGATCGTGGCCATGGGTCTAAACTTAGGACTAAATCATCAGCCCCGCCAGCGCGGCGGACATCAGGTTGGCGAGCGAGCCGGCAAGCAAAGCACGAAGTCCGAGCTTCGCGATTACCGGCCGTTGGTTCGGAGCGAGGCCGCCGGTCACCGCCATCTGGATCGCAATCGAGCTGAAATTGGCGAAGCCGCACAAAGCGAAGGTCACGATCGCTCGGCTGCGGTCGCTTAAGATCGCCGAGCCCATTTGCCCGAGGTCGATGAAAGCGACGAACTCGTTCAGCACCAGCTTGGTCCCGAACAATCCGCCCGCGGTCAGAGCCTCGCGCCACGGAATTCCGATCAGGAACATGAAGGGCGCGAACACATAGCCGACCAGCCGCTGGAAGCTGAGGTCGGGAACGCCGACGAGATTGCCCAGCCCGCCGAGCAGGCCGTTGGCGAGCGCGACCAGGGCAACGAACGCCAGGACCATCGCTCCAACCGCGACCGCGAGCTTGACGCCGGTCTGGGCCCCTTGGGCGGCGGCCATGATGATATTCGCGGGTTTCACGCCCTCTTCGAACGTCTCGGCGACGTCGACCTTTTGGTCCTCGACCGCGTCGGTGTCGCGCGGGTCGTCGGGCATGATCATCTTCGCCATCAGGATTCCGCCCGGCGCCGACATGAATGCCGCGGCCAGCAAATAGGGCAGGTACCTTTCGCCGAGCAGGCTGGCGTAAGCCGCGAGGATGGTTCCGGCCACTCCGGCCATTCCGACGCACATCACGGTGAACAGCCGGGAGGGCGGAAGCGCGGCGAGATAAGGCCGGACGACAAGTGGCGATTCCGACTGCCCCACGAAGATGTTCGCCGCCGCCGAGAGCGATTCCACCCGGCTGATCCCGGTGACCCAGCCGATCGCTCCGCCGACCCAGCGCACGATCCGCTGCATGATGCCGAGGTAATAAAGAATCGCGACGAGCGAGGCGAAGAAGATGATGACGGGAAGGGCCGCGATGGCGAAGGTGTTGGCGAGGGGATTCTTGTCGGCGGGGCCGAACAGGAACTCGGTGCCCTTATTGGCGTAACCGAGCAGGTTGGCGACTGCGAACGACAGGCCCTTGATCGTCGCGACGCCGATCTTCGTTTTGAATACGAACAGCGCGATCGCCGCCTGCAGCGCGAACGCGGCCGCGACCACCCGCAGCTTGATCTCCGACCGGTTGGCGGACATCAGCCATGCGAGGGCAAGAATGGCGAGAATCCCGGCAATGCCGAGCAATTTCTGATTCAGCACTAGAAGGCTCTCCCCGCCCTACCAGACCATGCCTTGCGTAGCGGCTGCGGCGGCTTCGTCCAGCAATTTCAAGGCTTCGTGCGGCGTCGTCGCCACGAGCAACTGTTTGCGGCGCTCAGCCGAAAGAAAACCGGATTCGGTCGCATGATCCATGAAGTCGATCAGCCCGTTCCAGAAGCCGTCGACGTTGAGCAGGCAGAAGGGTTTCTTGTGGAAACCCAGCGCATTCTCACTCCAGGCCTCGAACATTTCGTCGAGGGTTCCGATGCCTCCCGGAAGGCACAGGAATCCGTCGGACAGCTCACTCATCACGGCTTTGCGCTCGCCCATCGTATCGACACGGTGGAGCTCCGTCAGACCGGTGTGCGCAACCTCCAGCTTGACCAGCAAGTGAGGGATTACGCCATAGACCTTGCCGCCGAGCTCCAGCACGCTGTCGGCAACGAGCCCCATCAGGCCGAGCCGCCCGCCGCCGTAGACAAGGTCGACACCATTCTCGACCATCGCTTTGGCAGTGGCTCGCGCGCAGTCGGGGAAGACCGGATGTGCGCCCGGCGCCGATCCGCAATAAACGGCGAGCTTGCGGATGTTCTTCACAGCCTCACCAGCTCCCTGAGGTCGGCTTCCGGCCTCGCTCCGAAATGGGAAATGACCTCTGCCGCGCAAAAGGCGCCGGCCTCAAGGCAGCCGCGAAGATCGCGTCCGCGGCACCGCGCCGAAAGAAAGCCCGCCGCGAACAGATCGCCGGCGCCGGTGGTGTCGACGACCTTGTCGACGGGCGCAGCGCGAATCTCGACCAAGGTTCCGCCTTCGGCCGCGAGCGCACCGGAAGCGCCCCGGGTGAGAACCAGGGTGCGAACCTTCGACCCGAGCGCTGCGACGCACTCCTCGAGGCCGTCGCAACCGGTCAGGTGCCGGATCTCATCCTCGTTCCCGAACAGGATATCGACTGTGCCGCTGTCGATCATGCTCATCACGCCCACGCGGCGATCGCCGATGCACAGGCTCTCCGACAAAGTGAAGGCCACCGTTCGGCCCGCCGAATGGGCGATCTCGGCGGCCTTCAACATCGCAGCCCGCGGCCGCTCGGGTCCCCACAAATAGCCTTCCAGGAAGATCACCGACGCCGAGCGGATCAGCTCTTCATCGAGCGCTTCGGGAGTGAGTTCGTGGCTCGCTCCGGGGCACGTGTTCATCGTCCGCTGCGCGTCGGGCGTGACCAGGATGAGGCAGCGGCCGGTCGGCGGGCCCACGTCAAGCGGAGGAGTTTCGAAATGCACTCCGAGCGAAATCATGTCGTGTGCGAAAATTGTTCCGAGCTGGTCGTCAGCCACCTGGCCGATGAAAGCGGCGTTCATTCCGAGAGCGGCAACCCCCGCCATGCTGTTCGCCGCGGATCCGCCGCTGATCTCACGCGCGGGGCCCATCGCGGCGTACAGGTCGTCCGTCTCGTCAGCGGTCAGCAGTTGCATCGATCCCTTGGTGAGGCCGCGCTCGGCGATGAAGGAATCGTCGCAGGTGGCGATCACGTCGACGATCGCATCGCCGATTGCGACGACATCAAGAGCCGGAGAAGTCACGGGTCGCGTGGCTAGCCGCCGCTCTGCCAACCGGTCAACGGCGGCAATCGCTCCTCCCTGGCCGAAGGCCGGGGAGGGGGACCGCTCGGCGCAGCCGAGTGGTGGAGGGGTTTGCGCCGACCCCTCCACCATCGAATCTTCGTTCGATGGTCCCCCTCCCCACCGGCTGCGCAGGCAGGGAGGAGCGAATTGTTGCATCAAGAACGAATGACGCTAGGCCTCAAGATCATGACCTCCGAAGTCGAAGCCGCGGCGCGACAGCCGCGACCCGCAACCGACGCCGAGCCCGCTCGGACGCTGCCGTTGCCGCTCTCGCTGTTCGCCTTCGCGATTTTCTATGGCGGGATGGTGTGCATCGCCGGGGTTCTCGGCAACAAGCAAGTCGCGCCCTGGCCGCTCGATCTGCTCGGCTATCCCATCTTCGGCCGTCCGCTCGCGGTCGAGGCCGGCATCTTCGCATTCCTTCTGTTGGTGGTCACTTCGAGCTCGGTGGCGGAGCTTCACGGGCGGTCCACGGCGAACCGCCTGGTGTTGATCGGCTTCGTTCCGCTGATCGTTTCGCTCCTCCTCAGCCTCACGGTCCTCGCGATCCCCGCATCTCCGGACATGCAGCCGGAACGGCTCACGGCATTCGAGACAATCATGGGGGGAACCCCGCGGATCTGGCTGGGCGGAATCCTCGCTTATGGCATTTCGACCACCCTCAACGTCACGATCTTCAGCCGCCTGAAAGCGAGCGAGGGGGCGGGCCTTCTGTGGTTGCGTTCGGGAGTCGCGAGCGCCCTCAGCCAGATCGTCGATACGCTGATCTTCATCACCGTTGCTTTCTACGGCGTATTTCCGATCCAGGAGCTCATCGTCGGGCAGATGATCGCAAAGGTCGTGCTGTCAGCCGTGCTCGTACCGCCCTTCGTCTACGGCTTTGTCGCGCTCGGCAGGTCGCTGGACGCCCGCTGAAGGAAGAATCTTCGGCCCCTCTTGATTGACTCGCGAACTAGTGCTGCTTTCGCGTCGAGTCGCAGGGGCGGTGAAACAGGGAAGCGTGTTCTAAAAGCAACGGTGTAACGGATTCGCGTGAATCCGGTGAACGGCTGTCACGGAACTGCCTTTTGATGGCTATAGCCGCCCCAGCATCCTAATTGTCCTGCGTTCAGCCGGGGGGTTGATTCCGTGAAAAAGACCACATTTTTCCTTTGCTCGACCGCCGTCCTCATGCCGACGGCCGCTTACGCCCAATCGACCGGCACGGTCGAAGCCGAAAAGCAGGCGATCGTCATCACTGGGAGCCGCGCCCAGAACGTCGGCGGAGTCCAGACGCCGGACACGCCCAAAGCCAAGATCGTCCTCAATCAGGAAATGATCTCGCGATCGAATCCAGGCCAGACGATCCTCGATACGATCAACCTGGTCCCGGGCGTCAGCTTCCAGAACAACGACCCATATGGATCGTCAGGCGGCACGCTCAACATCCGGGGGTTCGATTCGACCCGAATCAGCCTGACCTTCGACGGCATCCAGCTCAACGATAGTGGCAATTATGCGATCTTCTCGAACCAACAGCTCGATCCTGAGCTGATCGAACAGGTCAACGTCAATCTCGGCTCGACCGACGTCGATTCGCCGACCGCCTCGGCCGTGGGCGGCACCGTCAATTACCGGACCATAACCCCAACCAAGGAGCCGGGTTTCCGCGGGGTCGCTTCGGTCGGTGACTGGAATTATTGGAGGCTGTTCGGTGTCGTGAACACCGGCGAAGTCGGCCCGTGGCATACTCGGGCGTTCTTTGCCGCCTCCCGGACCAAGAACTTCGTCCCGTTCAACAATTACGGCCGCATCAGCAAGCAGCAGTATAACGGGAAAATCTGGCAGCCGATCGGCTCCAGCGGCGATTTCGTTTCGATCTCCGGCCATTACAACGAGAACCGCAACAATTTCTTCGGCTCTCTGCCGCTGCGCACCGACCTGACGCAAAGCGCCACCGACAACCGCGACCGCGTGGTCGGACCAAACTCGGCCAACCGTTACCCGCGCAACGCCGACGAGCGGTTCTACATGATCAATTATCCGTGCCAGGTCGACACGCCCCAGGCGGGTGTCGCCGACTCGCCGGCTCCGGCGCCGTCCTTTGCCTCGGCAAGCTGCGGAACCGAGTTCGACCGGCGGTACAATCCATCGAATACCGGCAACGTTCGCGTCGCCTCCAAATTCACCGTGATGGACGGCCTCGTGCTCACCGTCGACCCGAGCTACCAATATGTGAAAGCCAACGGCGGCGGCACAGTGAGCGGCTTCGAAGGCCTGCGCGACGTGAACCCCGCGCAGCCGCCGGATCCCGATGGCGCGGGACCTCTTCCTCGGCCACCTGCCACTGCAACACCGACGGACTGTCTGACGACGCCGACCAACGCCTTCAACACCTGCCTGCCAGGCTTCTTCGGTGGCAGTGCCTACTTCGGCCGCGACATCAATGGCGACGGCGATAGGCTGGACACGGTCACGGTGCTCTCGCCGAGCCAGACGCACACCGACCGCTTCGGCGTGATCGCCGGCCTGCGCTGGGATTTCGCACGGGGCCAGATGGTTCGCGTCAGCTATACGAACGATTCGGCGCGGCATCGTCAGACCGGCGAAGTTGGATTGCTTCACCTGAACGGCGAGCCGATCGACGTCTTCCCGCGCAACGATCCTGAAGCGGACGTAACGGGTGTGACGCTGGAGAAGCGGGACCGCGTCTCGCACGCAATTCTAAACCAATTTTCGGGTGAATATCGTGGCGATTTCTTCGACAACAGATTGACGGTGAACGTCGGCGTGCGTGCACCCTTCTTCATTCGTAGGCTCCACAATTACTGCTTCACGTCCAGCGCATCGGGCTTTGTCGAATGCTTCGGACGGGATCCGGTTCGCGAGGCGGCCATTCTTGCCGCGCAACCCTTTACTTTCGATGCTAATGGCCGAGTGCTTACCGGCTGGTCGCCCCCGCAAAAGCGCAAGTTTAAATATGACAAGCTGCTTCCGAACGTCGGGTTGATCTATGACATTGTTCCGCAGCTCAGCGTATTCGCGAACTACGCCAAGGGCCTGTCGGTGCCGAGCACGGACAACCTCTACAACAGCTTCTTCTTCCCGTTGATCGCCGAGGCAGCCAACCCGAAGCCCGAGGTGACCGACAGCGTCGACGGCGGCCTGCGCTACCGCACCGGCAAAATCCAGGCGCAGATTTCGGCTTGGTATACCCACTTCACCAACCGCCAGGCCTCGGCCTTCGATCCTGAACTGAACGTCTCGGTGTTCCGTAACCTTGGAACCGTGAATAAGTGGGGCGTCGACGGCTCGGTCGCCTATGAGCCGACCCGCAATATCACGCTCTACGCCTTCGGATCGTGGAACAAGAGCAAGATCCAGGACAATATCCAGGTCGCTTCTCTTCCTGTCGGTGTCACGTGCGACACGATCGACCCGACCACGCCCCAGGCCTTCCGCAGCTGCGCCTTCACCAAGGGCAATCGCGAATCCGGCGCTCCGAAGTACACTTACGGCCTCTCAGCGACGGGCGAATATGGTCCGGTCCACCTCGGCATCGAGGCCAAGCGCACCGGCCCGCGGTTCATCTTCGACAATAATGCAGCGATGTTCCGCGGTGACGTCGATATCGCCGGAGTGGGCGGTTCCGAGCAGATTTTCGGCCGTACGGCTCCCGCCTACTGGCTGGTCAACCTCGACGCGCGGGTGGATCTCGAGCCGTTCTCGCCGACGCTCAAGAAGACGTATCTGCAGCTCAACGTCTATAACCTGTTCGACAAATTCTACGTCGGTGGGTTCGGCGGCGGCCTCAGCCAATCGATCAGCGCGAGCACGGGCGTCTGGGGCAGCCCGCCGTTCGTACAGATCGGCGCTCCGCGAACGGTCTCCGCGTCGATCAACCTCCAGTTCTAAAGACCAATTCGACAAAAAACAGGGCGGCGTCTCCTTCACCGGGGACGCCGCTCTTGCTTTGGGCACACACTTTGGCGAAGGCGCGCCCATGGCCAAAAATACGCAGCCACCGCGCCGCAATCTCAAGCAAGTCCGGACCCTGTTGTGGGTGCTCGTCGCCTTGGCGGTTGCGGGCACTGCTGCCATTCTACTTTACCCGAGGGGTCGGACGAACCCGATAGCCGCTCAAGATATCGTATCCACGCAGGCGGGCTTCGGCGGTCCGTTCACTCTGCTGGGAGCGGACGGCAAGCCCTTCTCGAGCGCCAGCCTCGAGGGCAAACCTTACGCCATCTATTTCGGTTACACGCGCTGCGGCGACGTCTGCCCGATCACGCTTGGCCGCCTCGTCAAGCTCCGCAAACAGGCCGGCGACGACGACAAGCTGAACATTGTTTTCGTGACGATCGATCCCGCCAATGACGGCCCCAAGGAGGTCGGCCAATATGCCGACCTCTTCGGCTCTCCCATCATCGGCCTGACGGGCAGCAAGGCGCAGATCGATCAGATCAAGAAGCAATATGGAATCTACGCGGAGCCCGAACCGATGACGGGGGGCGGGATGAAGATGGACCATACCGCAACCGTGCTGCTGTTCGATCGCGACGAGAAGCTGGCCGGAACGATCACGACCGATGAGCCGGACGCCGCCGCACTGGCGAAGGTCAAGCGCCTGGTTGCCTAGAGCCTGTCGTCCAGTTCCTTCACGAGCTTCTTCGGTGCCTGCGCGCGGTAGCTCTCCTCGACCCAGGATTTCAGCTGATCAAGGTCCGGAATCTGGTCCTCGGAAGGGCTCATGCTCACCCAACCGCTTTTACCCAAACCGTATGCCGTCGGCTTGGCAAAGGGCAGCTGAAGCGCTTCATAGCCGGTGTACGGCAGCTTCACCGACAGGCCGAACGGTTTTCCCTTGCCCGACAGATAGGCGAAGGTCTTGTCCTTTACGGCGAGGTCGTCGTGATCGGGCCAGGGCGACTTGCGATGCGCTCCGGGCAGCGTCAGCCCCCAGTCTCGCAATTGCCTGGTGATGGATTCGCCGGCGTTCATGCGCGCCCACTAGCGGAACGGGCGTTCGCGCTCCACTTTGGGCCGCGATGACCGATTATCGACCCGACCCCGCGATCCTCGAGCTCGGTCCCGACTATTACGATGCCGTCGACCCGGCCGCCTTTCCAAAGTGCATCCCGCGCTTTCTCAATCGAAATTGGGCCGGCCATGTCGGGCTCGAGCTCGACGACCAGGGCTGGGGGCGCCATTTCTGCCGGTTCGAGCCGTTCGCCAGTAACCTGACCGAGCCGCTGGCCCTGCGCTATCACGGGCACCAGTTCAGAGTGTACAACCCGGACATCGGCGACGGCCGCGGCTTCACCTTCGCGCAGCTTCGGGACCGCGACGGCCGTCTGCTCGACCTCGGCACGAAGGGATCGGGACAAACGCCGTACAGCCGCCACGCCGACGGCCGGCTGACCCTGAAAGGCGGCATCCGTGAGGTCCTCGCGACCGAAATGCTCGAGGCATTGGGGGTCAACACGTCGAAGACCTTTGCTTTGTTCGAAACCGGCGAGGAACTCGAACGGGGCGACGAACCATCTCCAACTCGCTCGGCGGTGCTTACCCGCCTCAGCCATGGCCACATCCGGATCGGCACCTTCCAGCGCCTGGCCTTCTTCGGCCAGGACGAAAACATCCGGAAGCTCGTCCGCTATTGCCTGCGGCATCTCTATTCGGAGCAACCCGCAAGCGACGACGGGGAGAATGCTCTTCGGTTGTTCGATCTGGTTTGCAACGCCACCGCGAAACTTGCCGCATCCTACCTAGCCGCCGGTTTCGTCCATGGCGTCCTCAACAGCGACAATATCAACATCACGGGCGAAAGCTTCGATTACGGTCCGTGGCGCTTCACGCCGGAATGGGAGCCAGGGTTCACCGCCGCTTACTTCGACCATTACGGGCTTTACTCCTTCGGCCGGCAGCCGGAGGCGATTCACTGGGACCTTGCCCAATTCGCCGGCGGCCTTTCCCTCGTCGCGGACGCTCCCCGGCTGTCCGAGATTCTCGGAAGCTGGGGCAGCCGGTTCGAGGACGCTCTCACCGAGCAATTTCTTCGGCGGCTCGACGTCGAGAGTGGCAAAGACGATCGCAAGGTCGCGGCCGCGCTGATTTCCGCACTCGCAACGCGGGAGGCCCCCATCGACCGAATCTTCTTCGACTGGCGCGGCGGGCACGATCCCGGAGCGGACGCCTATGCCTCGGAACCGTTTCGTAAGCTCGCCAAGGCATTGGAAGGCCGCGAACGGCCCCGATCGCATCCCTACTGGTCCGATCCCGAGCCCTGCTCGATGCACATCGAGGAGGTCGAATCGATTTGGTCGGCGATTGCGGAACGTGACGACTGGCGGCCCTTCGACGACAAGGTTAGAGCCATCCGACGGATGGGCGAGGCGATGCAAGGTTCCGACGGCGCGTAGCGCCGGTGGAAAGAGGCACCGCCGGAAGGCAATGAGGGGCGATGCACCGCAAGGTTGACGAGAAGAGTGCGAACCTAAAACCGGCGCCCGCGGCCGCGACTCTCGTCTCGACCGATCCTGCGACGGGAGAAGAGGTCTGGTCGGGGCCGATCGGCGATGCGGCGGCCGAAGTCGCCGCTGCGTGTGGCGCCTGGCGGGCATGGGCGGCGCATTCGACGGCCTTTCGGATCGAAGCCCTACGCCGATTCGCCAACGTCGTCCGCAAGTGCGAGCCCGAGTTCGCCGAGTTGATCTCGAAGGAAACCGGCAAACCTTATTGGGAAGCGCGGACGGAAGTCGCTTCGGTCGTCAACAAGGTCGAAATTTCGATCGACGCATATGCGGAGCGCACTCCCCAGCGGAAGCTCGAGGCCGCGCTCGGCAACCGGATTGCGGTGCGCCACAAGCCGCATGGAGTGCTCGCCGTGCTTGGGCCGTATAATTTCCCGGCGCATCTTCCGAACGGCCACATCGTACCAGCGCTGATCGCCGGCAATGCCGTTGTGTTCAAGCCGTCGGAAAAGACTCCCGCGGTCGGCGCGATGCTGGTGGACTGCTACCACAAGGCCGGAATCCCCGAAGGCGTAATCCGCCTGCTCATCGGCGGGCCGGAGCAGGGGAGGGTCCTTGCGGGGGAAGCCGGAATCGACGGCCTGTTGTTCACCGGATCGGCCCGCGCCGGAATGTCGCTCCACCGCCAATTTGCGGAAACGCCGCACAAGATCCTCGCGCTGGAGTTAGGCGGCAACAATCCGATCGTTGTCTGGCATGCCAAGGATATTGAGGCGGCCGCGATGGTCGTCGTCCAGTCGGCCTATCTTTCGGCGGGCCAGCGCTGCACGGCCGCGCGCCGCCTGATCGTGGAAGAGGGCGCGGAAGAAGAGCTGCTGGATGCCGTCCAGGCCCTGATCGATCGGATCATCGTCGACCATCCGTTTGCCGACCCGCAACCCTTCATGGGCCCGGTGATCGATGCCGCCTCGGCCGACCATGTGCAGGAACAATGGCTTGGGCTGATGATGAAAGGCGGCAAGCCCTTGCGGCGGCTCGACCGGCCGTTCGCGGAGCGGCCTTACCTGACCCCCGCGCTGATCGACGTTACTCAAGTCCGCGATCGACCCGACGAGGAGATTTTCGGGCCGGTGCTCCAGCTCATCCGGGTCAAGGACTTCGACGCCGCAATCGATGAAGCCAACGCAACGCGATTCGGCCTTGTGGCGAGCCTGATCGGAGGAAATCCCGAGCTTTACGACAAGTTCTGGGCCAATGTTCGGGCCGGGGTGATCAACTGGAACAAGCCGACCAACGGCGCTCCGTCCAGCGCGCCCTTCGGAGGCATCGGCCTCAGCGGCAATCATCGGCCGAGCGCATTCTATGCCGCGGATTATTGCGCCTATCCGGTGACGAGCAGCGAGGCCGACCGGGCCCGCGCCGCCATCGGCGAGGGTCTTCGCGATCCAAGCGCTGAAGAGGGCGAGAAATAGCGGTCGATGGATCGCTTTGCGCGGTCCTCGCGTTCAAGCACCCGTGACCCAGCGTAATTGGATCGGCGCGGCTCTCGCCCTCGCCCTGTGCAGCACCGCCCTCGGCTCCTGTTCCAAGGGCGATCAGTCTCAATCGAACGGCCAGCAAGGGGTATCGGCGCTCGAGTGGACCCGAAGCGCTGAAAATCAGCTGCTGGAGGCGATCGCCAAGGCGCCGGCGAACGGTCTGAACCCCGACCTGTTCCTGAAGGGCGGTCTTCCAAAGCATGATTCGGAGCGGTTCGCGACGCTCACACAGGCCGCCCTAAAATATGCCGAAGCCCTCGCCCATGGGTACGCCGACCCCAAGACACTGGCGAAAGACTATACGATTCCCCGGCCCGGCGCCGACGTCCGGCAAGGCCTCGCGCAGGCGATACAAAGCGGGAAGGTCGGCGAGTGGCTGGCTTCGCTGCCGCCGCAGACCGACGAATATCGCGAGCTGTCGAAAGCTCATCTCGCTTACCTGCAGATGGCGCAGCACACGCAATTCCAGCCGATTCCGGCGGGCAAACCGCTCAAGCCGGGCAGCCGCGATCCGCGCGTCGCAGCTGTCGCGGCGGCACTTCGCTCGGTGAACTATTTGCCGCCGGCACAGCCCAACGCAGCTCCGGAAGGAGCGTACAACGGCCCGCTTGTTGCGGCCGTCAAAAATCTCCAGGCCGATTTCGGGATCAAGCCCGACGGGATCGTCGGCGATACCACGCGCGACGCGCTCAACCTCGGTCCAGGTGGTCGAGCGCGCCAGCTCGCCATCGCGATGGAGCGTCTGCGCTGGCTGCAACGGGATCCGCCGCCGACCCGCATCGACGTCAACACCGCCGCGGCTGTTCTCGATTATTTCCGCGGCGGCAGCCCGGTGGACCACCGCAATGTCATTACCGGCGAGCCCGAGAAAGCCACACCGCAGCTCCAGGCGTCCTTCTTCCAGCTCGTCGCCAATCCGAAATGGCGAGTGCCCGATTCCATCGCCGAGGAAGAAATATCGAAGAAGAGCTCGGGCTGGCTTCGGGAGAATCAATTCACGATGGAGGACGGCCGCTGGGTGCAGGAATCCGGGCCGAAGAACTCGCTCGGCCTGGTCAAGCTCGACCTCGACGATCCGCAGCAAATCTATTTGCACGACACGCCGTTCAAGGAGTTGTTCGCTCAGCCCGAGCGGCACCGCAGCCACGGCTGCGTTCGAGTTCAGGATGCCATCGGTTTCGCTAGCGGCCTCGCGCAGCAGGACGGGGTCTTCGACAAGCTCCAGGAAGCGATGGCGAGCGGCGACGAGACTTATGTAAAGCTAAAGGCCAAGATCCCCGTGAGGTTGCTGTATCACACCGCCTTTTGGGACGGGTCCCGGGTCCAGTTCCGGCCGGATGTCTATGGCTGGGACGACGATGTCGGCCGAGTGCTCGGTCTGGTTCGCGGTCCGCCGCGCCCGTCACTGCAGAAGAGCGAGGACGTTGGGCCATAGCCTCGGCGGTTGATGCTGCAGCGCGGCATCGCTAACCGCGCCATGTGAGCGAGCTTCCCAAGACCTTCGACCCCAAAGCGATCGAGGAGCGCTGGTACGCGCATTGGGAAGGCCGCGGCCTGTTCCGGCCCGACCGGCAGGATGCGGAGCCGTGGACGATCGTCATGCCGCCGCCCAACGTCACCGGCTCGCTGCACATCGGTCACGCGCTCGACATTACGTTGCAGGACGTACTCACTCGCCGCGAACGGATGCTCGGCAAGGACGCTTTGTGGGTCGTCGGCACCGACCATGCCGGAATCGCGACGCAAATGGTGGTCGAGCGCAACCTGGAGAGTCAGGGCATCAAGCGCGCCGATATCGGCCGCGAGGCCTTCCTCGAGCATGTCTGGGAATGGAAGGCTCAGTCAGGCGGAGCGATCACCCGCCAGCTTCGCCGCCTCGGCGCGTCGTGCGACTGGGCGCATGAGCGTTTCACGATGGACGAGCGATACCAACGCGCAGTCACCCATACGTTCATCGAGCTCCATAAACGCAACCTGGTCTATCGTGCCAAGCGGCTCGTGAATTGGGACCCCAAGTTCCAGACCGCGATCAGCGACTTAGAGGTCGAGAACCGCGAAGTGCAGGGCCATATGTGGCACTTCAAATATCCGCTCGCTGGCGGTGAGACCTACACTTACGTTGAGCGAGACGCCGACGGGAAGATCGTGCTCGAGGAAGAGCGGGATTACATTTCGATTGCCACGACGCGTCCGGAAACCATGCTCGGCGACGGCGCGGTTGCGGTTCATCCGGACGACGCGAGGTACCGGCCGATCGTTGGCAAGCTTTGCGAGATTCCCGTCGGGCCGAAGGAACATCGGCGCCTGATCCCGATCATTACCGATACCTATCCCGACCCGAATTTTGGATCAGGCGCGGTCAAGATCACCGGCGCTCACGACCTCAACGACTATGGCGTAGCGCTGCGCAACGGAATCCCGATGTACCGGCTGATGGACGGGACTGCGCATATGCGCAGCGACGGGCCGCCTTATGCTGAGTCCGCTGCGCGCGCCCAAGCGATAGCGCGCGGTGCGCCGGCCAGCGCCGAGGAAGTGGATGCGCTCAACCTCGTGCCCGAAACCTACCGCGGTCTCGACCGCTACGACGCCCGTAAGCGGGTGGTTGCCGACATCGATTCAGAAGGCCTGATGATCAAGGTCGAAGACAAGATGATCATGCAGCCCTTCGGCGACCGTTCGGGGCTGGTCATCGAGCCGATGCTGACCGACCAATGGTATGTCGACGCCGCGACCCTGGCCAAGCCGGCGATAGAGGCAGTGAGGTCCGGGGACATCGCGGTAGTCCCCGAAACCTGGAAGAAGACCTGGTTCAATTGGCTCGAGAATATTCAGCCCTGGTGCGTATCGCGCCAGCTGTGGTGGGGTCACCGGATTCCTGCCTGGTACGCGGACGACGGCACGATCTTCGTGGCCGAGACCGAGGCGGAGGCGCGCAAGCAGGCAGGCAATCAGCTGCTTCGCCAGGATGAGGACGTCCTCGACACTTGGTTCTCGTCGGCGCTTTGGCCCTTCGCCACCCTCGGCTGGCCCGAGGAAACTGAGGACCTCAAGCGCCATTACCCGAACGACGTGCTCATCTCCGGCTTCGACATATTGTTCTTCTGGGATGCGCGAATGGCGATGCAGGGCATCCAGTTCATGGGAGAGCCGCCGTGGAAAAAGCTCTATCTCCACGGCCTGGTTCGCGACGCCCACGGGCAGAAGATGTCCAAGTCGAAGGGCAATACGGTCGACCCGCTCGGCCTTATCGACAAATATGGCGCAGATGCCCTTCGGTTCACCTTGGCCGCGATGGAAAGCCAGGGCCGCGACATCAAGCTCGATGAGAAGAGGGTCGAGGGTTACCGCAATTTCGCGACCAAGCTATGGAACGCGGCGCGCTTCCTTCAGATGAACGGCGTCGGCGCGTCGGCCAGCATCGCCGCTCCAGTGGCCGGGCTTCCGGTCAACCGCTGGATCATCGGCGAAGTGGTGGAGACGTTGGCGAAGCTCGACAAGGCATTCGACGAGCTACGCTACGACGGCACGGCCGACGCCATCTATCACTTCGTCTGGGGCACGTTTTGCGACTGGTATGTCGAGCTGATCAAGGGCGCGTTCGACGAGGATACCAAGGCCGTCGCGGCCTGGGCGTTCGACCAGATCCTTGTGATGCTCCACCCGCTGATGCCATTCATCACGGAAGAGCTTTGGGCCGCGATGGGAGAGAGGCCCTACGAGTTGATCCTCGCGAAA
>JBKPOR010000185.1:0-9615 GCA_046765675.1 Pseudomonadota bacterium | reverse complement strand
GAATTTGACGACGCCCTTGCCCTCGCCAACGACCTGCGGGGGCATTCCGCCTCCGCCAGCCCCGCCGCCGCGAAAACCGCCGCCACCGCCGCCACCGCCGCCGCGGAAGCCGCCGCCTCCACCGCCGAAACCGCCACGATCGCCGAAGCCACCGCCACCGCCACCGCCGCGGTCACCGAATCCGCCGCGGCCGCCATAGCCGCCGCGCTCCTGGAAACCACCGCCGAACTCACTGCCGCCGAAATTCTCTTCGCCGAAACCTTCGCGCTTATCGCGGCCGCGCGCTCCGCGGTCGCCTTTACGCCCTCTGTCGAAACCCATGCCCGTCCAAACTCTTATGTGCCCCAAATCGAAATAAAACCAACGCGCTGGGCCCCTAGGCGCAACCGGTCCGTGCGCTTCCCACACGCGCACGGGGCGGCTGCTTACATGAAAAATCGGGGCTCCTCTAGTGATTCCATCGCCGCGGGCTGGCGCGCATAGCCGCAGCAAGACTAAAACGGTTCAGGATAGACGTTATAAGGACCTTGAATGGCGATCCATTTCCACGAGGAAGACCTGCCCGCCGATGTTCGCTTCGCGGACGGGCCGATCGCGGTCGATACCGAAGCCATGGGCCTCGTCCCGGGCCGCGACCGGCTGTGCCTGGCTCAGCTGTCCGACGGCAAGGGAGACGAGCATCTCGTCCGCTTCAAGCGTGGCAGCGACTATTCCGCGCCGAACTTGAAAGCTTTGCTGGGCGACCCAAACCGCCTCAAGCTCTATCACTTCGCCCGCTTCGACGTCGGTATCCTCCAGGCATATCTCGGCATTATGGCCGGCCCGCTTTATTGCACTCGAACTGCATCGCGGCTCGTTCGCACCTATACCGACCGGCACGGCCTCAAGGACCTCGTCAAGGAACTCCTCAACGTCGATCTGTCGAAGGCGCAGCAAACCAGCGACTGGGGCGCCGACGAAATCAGCGATGCTCAGCGCGAATATGCGGCAAGCGACGTGCGTTATCTCCACGCGCTCAAGGAAAAGCTCGACGAGCGGCTCGCCCGCGAAGACCGCGTGGCTTTGGCCGAAGCCTGTTTCGAATTCCTTCCCGCGCGCGCCTTGCTCGACATCGCAGGCTGGGCCGAACAGGATATTTTCGCGCATGACGGCTGAAAATGTCTGAGGCTGCCGCGAGGGAGCGCGCCGATAAGCAGCGCTGGGCGGTGCCGGGCAGTGCGCATGACGCGATCGTTCGCTGGTCGAAGATCATACTTCCGAGTGCGGTCGGCGTGCTCATTGCCGTCCTCGCTTTCGCACCCTTGCAGAAGCATGGCGACGTCAGCTTCATCCTCGACAAGAAGAAGGTCGAAAGCGCACCGGAAAGGATGCGAGTTGAGTCGGCGCACTATCTCGGCGCCGACGACAAGGGTCAGAAATTCGAGATCACGGCCAACCGTGCGGTCCAGCGGAGCTCGGATGTGCCGATTGTCGACATAGAGGGCATGTTCGCCCGCCTTTTCCTTGGTAACGGGCCAGTGATGATGGCGGCAAACCAGGGCCGCTACGACCTCGATACCCAGAAGATGGCGGTCAGCGGGCCGGTCCGAGTGCTCGGGCCGGACGGCTACCGGCTGGAAACGCGGGATGTGATGGTCGATTTGAAGCAACGGCAGCTTGCCAGCTCAGGCCCGGTTTCCGGCCAAATGCGGCTGGGCCAGTTCAAGGCCGGGCAGTTGCGTGCCGACCTGGGCGAGCGGAAAGTGATGCTGAATGGCGGCGTTCGCTTGAAAATCGTTCAAGGCGCGGTCAGATGAAGGCCATGCGGCCCATCGGCATAATCTTTGCTTCGGCGTTTCTCGGCGCTGGCCCCGTGGCGGGGTCCGCTTTGGCCCAGCAGACTCAGGATTCCGTCTCGGCGCTCAAGGGCCACAACGGCAATGCGCCGATCGATCTGGCCGCGGACCGGCTGGAAGTGCAGGACCGAGCCGATCGCGCCGTCTTCGTGGGGAATGTCCACGTCACCCAGGCCGAGCTGACCTTGGACACCGAGCGGCTAACGGTCGCTTATTCCGGAGGATCGCAGACGAGAGCCGGGGTCCAGATCCGCAGGCTCGATGCGGCGGGCGGAGTTGTGGTCCGCAGCCCGTCGGAGATCGCCAAGGGCGATTTCGGCATTTACGATCTTGATCGCAAGCTGATCACTCTCATCGGCTCGGTCCAGCTCAATCGCGGGGACAATCAGCTGAACGGCTCGCGCCTGGTCATCGACCTCGACTCCGGTCGGGCCGTGATCGACGGCGGGCCCGCGGGCGTGAACCAGAGCGGCGGCCGAGTCACCGGTCACTTCACGGTTCCACAGAAGAAACCGCAGTAGTCGGCCGATGAACGAAGCCGCGACCCTGATGAGGCCGGCGACCCAGGCGGTCCCGGCGATCGGCGGCCTCGAAGTCCACTCGATCGCTAAAGCCTACGATCGCCGTGCCGTCCTTCACGACGTGTCGCTCGACGTCCATCGCGGCGAGGTGGTCGGGCTCCTTGGGCCAAACGGCGCCGGCAAGACGACCTGCTTCTATTCGGTGATGGGGCTGGTGAAGCCCGATAGCGGCCGCATTTTCCTCGACGGCCAGGACATCACGGACCTGCCGATGTACCGGCGCGCGATTCTCGGCCTCGGTTATCTGCCGCAGGAGACATCGATCTTTCGCGGGCTGACAGTTGAGCAGAACATCATGGCCGTGCTTGAGGTTTCGGAGCCCGACAGCAACGCGCGCCACGGTCGGCTCGAGCAATTGCTCCGTGAATTCGGGATCGCGGGCCTGCGCGATTCCCCCGCCATGGCCTTGTCTGGAGGCGAACGCCGCCGCTGCGAAATCGCCCGCGCCCTCGCCGCCGAGCCGTCGATCATGCTGCTCGACGAACCGTTCGCCGGGATCGACCCAATCTCGATCGCCGACATTCGGGAACTGGTGCGCGAACTCAAGAAGCGCGACATCGGCGTCCTCATCACCGATCATAACGTCCGAGAGACGCTCGATATCGTCGACCGGGCCTGCATTATCTATGACGGCCAGGTCCTGTTCCAGGGAACTCCCGAAGCGTTGGTCGCCGACCAGGAGGTCCGGCGCCTCTACCTCGGCGAGAGCTTCGCGCTCTAGCGGTTTGGGACCCGGTGGGACTCGGGCCCTCACTCAGCGTTCGCCAGTCGCAGCAACTGGTCCTGACGCCCCAGCTGACGCAGGCGATCAAATTGCTGCAGCTCAGCAATCTCGAGCTCGAGGCTTACATCGCCGAAGAAATTTCGAAGAATCCGCTGCTCGAGGAGCGCTCCGATGAGCCGGAAGAGCAGGCCGCGGGCGACTTCACGTCCGACGAGGATTCGGGCGATGAAGCCCCCGACGATCCGGGAGCCGACGACCTCATCACCGGCGCTGCCGATGATGACCGCCCGCTCGATGTCGACTGGACCAGCGAGGCGCTCGAAACCGACAGCTTCGCGGACGTAGTCACCTCCGGCGGAGGCGAAGAAGCGTTCGACTTCGACCGGCTGGAATATTCACCCGCCACGCTTTCCGAGCATTTGATCGACCAGCTTCACGGTTATTCCGGGCCCGTTGGCGACCTCGCCCGAGTCATTGCGGAGATGGTGGACGAGACCGGCTATTTGTCGGTCCCGGTCGAAGAGGTTGCGCGAATGGCCGGAGCGCCGCTCGCGACGGTCGAGGCGGCGCTAGCGATTGTCCAGGAGCTCGAACCGGCCGGGGTCGGCGCGCGAAGCTTATCCGAATGCCTCGCGCTCCAGGCCAAGTCCGCCGACCGCTACGACCCGGCGATGGCCCGGCTGATCGACAATCTGGAATTATTGTCGAGGGGTCGATTGCCAGACCTCAAGCGCATTTGCGGAGTCGATGATGAGGACCTTGCGGACATGATCCGCGAACTGCGTTCCTACGACCCCAAGCCAGGCTGCCGGCTCTCGGCGTCGGGCGCTGAGGACGTCACTCCCGACATATTCGTGCGCAAGCTTCGCTCAGGCTTCGCGGTCGAGCTCAACCAGGCCACCTTACCGCGATTGCTCGTCAACCGGCGCTATTATCAGGAACTGAAATCTGGTCCCCAGGACAAGAGCTCGCGGGCTTGGCTCAGCGAATGCCTGCAAAGCGCCAACTGGCTGGTGAAGGCGCTCGACCAGCGCGCCCGGACCATCGTCAAGGTCGTCAGCGAGATCGTCAAACGGCAGCAGGGCTTTTTCGAGCGTGGCGTCTCGGCGATGAAGCCGATGACCCTGCGTGAAGTCGCCGAGGCGATCGAGATGCATGAATCGACCGTCAGCCGAGTGACCTCGAACAAATATCTGCTGTGCGACCGCGGCCTCTACGAGCTCAAATATTTCTTCGGCTCGGGGGTGGCTTCGGCCGAGGGGGACGGGGCCGCGGCGGAGGCGGTCAAGTCGGCGATCGGGGAGGTGATCGAGGCCGAAACCGAAATCCTCAGCGACGACGCGATCGCCGGGCTGCTGAAACAGCGCGGCTTCGACGTCGCCCGCCGGACGGTCGTCAAATATCGAGAGGCGATGGGGATCGGCTCGTCGATCCAGCGACGCCGGTTGCGGAAGATCGCAGGCTAGGCCGACAATCTTGCCCAGATTGGGAGATGGTCCGACGCTCGCCGGGCATTGTGGCTCATGTGCACTCCGGCCGCTTCTATATTCAAATCCCTGTGGACGATGATCCGGTCTAGCTGCGCCACCGGATGGCGCGCGTGGAAACTGGGCCCCGTCGGTGCAATGTGAAATTCCGGTTCCAGTCCGCGCAGGCAACCCGCGGCAGTCCGCCATTCGTTGGTGTCGCCCATCAGCACAGTCGGCATCTTCTGCAGCCGGTTCGCGATCATGTCGAGGATCGCGCGCATCTGCCGCCGCCTCCAGAGACCGGACAAATCGAGATGCATTCCGACAACCCGCAGGGGCCGGTCGCCGATCAACAGCTCGGCCATGACCGCGCCTCTCGGCTCGAACGTCGGAAGGTCGAGCGCCGCGCAGTCGAGTATTCCGATGTGCGGCTTCACCAGAATCGCATTGCCGTGCCAGCCGATGTTTCGAGTGTCGACTTTCAAGATCCGCTCGGCATGCTTGCGGGCCTTTTCGAGCGGTCTCCTGTGCCGCACTCCGAGGTGCACCGCCTTGTACATGCCATGGCTGTCGATCAGCTCGTGCGGGACGGTCGAGCCGCGGCCGCCGATCCGTTTGTCGGCCTCCTGCAGAGCGACGACGTCGGCGTCGATCTCCTGCAGCACCTTCAGCACGCGATGGGGGTCGCGGCGGCCGTCGAGCCCGACCGCCCTGTGCATGTTGTAGCTGGCGACGGTGATCGTGGGCACGGAGGTCACGTTCCCGCCAATAGCCGTTGTTTGCGAAAGGTTCCTAGACGTCGAGGTTGGCGACGCTCAGCGCATTGTCCTGGATGAACTCGCGGCGCGGCTCGACGACGTCGCCCATCAGCCGGGTGAAGATCTCGTCGGCGACATCCGCCTGGGCGACTTCGACCCGGAGCAGGGAGCGGTTCGATGGATCGAGCGTCGTCTCCCACAATTGCTCGGCGTTCATCTCGCCCAGTCCCTTGTAGCGCTGGATCGAGAGGCCCTTGCGTCCGGCGGCGAGCACCGCATCGAGCAGTTCCGAGGGACGGGTGACCGCCACCACTTTGCCCTTTGTCTCGGCTTCCGCCGCCTCGGCCGGTTCTTCGCCTTCAGGCGTCTCGACCGGCTCCGGCTTCGGTTCTTCCGCACTCGCTGTCTTCTTCAAAGCGCGCAATGTCAGCGGTTTCGCGTAAACGGCCGCCTGTTCGCCGGCGAGCGAGTGGAGCTTGCGCGCCTCCGCCGAGACCAAGAAGCCCGGCTCGATGAGGTAAGCGTCGGTGACTCCGCGCCACAGCCTCCGCAGCAAATAGCCGCCTTCGGCTGCGACCTCGCCGGACCAGCTCGCTTCGGTGTCGCCTGCGCCGAGCCATTCGGCAACTCGAGCGACGGCCTTGGCCTGGCCGTCTTTGTCGAGGTTCGGCTTCAGTGCGCCATTGATCGCCAGCGCTTCGATCAGTGCGGAATCGTAGTTGCGGGGCGCGTAGTGCATCAGGGTGCGCATCCGCCGCGCGTGATCAACGAGCGATTTCAGATCGTTGCCCGACCGCTGACCGTCAGGCCCGTCGAGGACCAACCCCTCGATCCCCGCTTCCTCGAGATAATCGTCGAGCGCTCCGTCATCCTTCAGATAGACCTCCGAACGGCCGCGGCTGACCTTGTAGAGCGGCGGCTGGGCGATGAAGAGGTGACCCTTTTCGATGAGCTCGGGCATCTGGCGGTAGAAGAAGGTCAGCAGCAGCGTCCGGATGTGCGCTCCGTCGACATCGGCGTCGGTCATCAGGATGATCTTATGGTAACGCAGTTTTTCGAGGTTGAACTCCTCGCGTCCAATCCCCGTGCCGATGGCCTGGATCATCGTCCCGATTTCCTTGGACGAGAGCATCCGGTCGAAACGCGCGCGCTCGACGTTGAGGATCTTGCCCTTGAGCGGCAGGATCGCCTGGTACTTGCTGTCCCGGCCTTGCTTCGCCGAGCCGCCCGCGCTGTCGCCCTCGACCAAAAACAGTTCCGACTTCGCGGGATCGCGCTCCTGGCAGTCATGGAGCTTGCCCGGCAATGAGGCGATACCCATGGCCGATTTCCGGCTAGCTTCCCGCGCCTTGCGGGCCGCTTCGCGAGCGGCCGCTGCGTCGATGACCTTGCCGATGATTGCGCGCGCGTGCCCCGGATTCTCCTCGAGCCATTCGGCGAGCTTGTCGGCCATCAGGCTTTCGAGCGGCTGCCGGACTTCGCTGCTGACGAGCTTGTCCTTGGTCTGCGAACCGAACTTCGGGTCGGGCAGCTTGACCGAAACGATCGCAGTCAGGCCTTCGCGCATGTCCTCGCCGGTCAGCGAGACTTTCTCGCGCTTCATCAGCCCCGAGCGGTCGGCATAATTATTCAGGGTCCGGGTCAACGCCGCCCGAAATGCCGCGAGATGCGTGCCGCCGTCGCGCTGCGGGATGTTGTTGGTGAAGGTAAGGACGTTCTCGTAATAGGAATCATTCCATTCGAGGGCGACGTCGATGCCGACGTCGTCGCGCTGACCGTGAATCGCGATCGGATCGGGGACGAGCGGAGTCTTGGCGCGGTCGAGCCACTTTACGAAGGCCCCGATGCCGCCTTCATAATACATTTCGATGCTCTTTTTCTCCGCGTGCCGTGCGTCGGTCAGGACCAGCCGGACCCCGGAATTGAGGAATGCCAGCTCGCGGAAACGATGCTCGAGAAGCTCGAAATCGAAATCGGTCTGCTTGAAGGTTTCGCCCGAGGGCAGGAAAGTCACGCACGTTCCGCGCTTGTCGGTCTTGCCGACGACTTTCAGCGGCGCCTCGGCGACGCCGTTGCGGAAGCGCATGAAATGCTCTTCCTCGTCGCGCCAGATGGTGAGGTCGAGCCATTCGCTAAGCGCGTTCACGACCGAGACTCCGACGCCGTGCAAGCCGCCCGAAACCTTATAGGCATTGTCGTCGCTGGTATTTTCGAACTTACCGCCGGCGTGGAGCTGGGTCATGATGACCTCGGCCGCCGACACTTTTTCCTCCGAATGGATCCCGGTCGGGATTCCGCGGCCGTTGTCCTCGACGCTGACCGAGCCGTCGGGATTGAGCGTGATCAAAATGCGGTCGCAATGGCCGGCAAGCGCCTCGTCGATGGCGTTGTCGCTGACCTCGAACACCATGTGGTGGAGGCCTGAGCCGTCGTCGGTATCGCCGATGTACATTCCGGGGCGCTTGCGCACCGCGTCGAGGCCCTTCAGGACCTTGATGCTCTCGGCGTCGTAGCTGCCGGTGTTCGCGTCGTTGTTGCCGTTGTTCGGCGGGGGAGTTGCCATAGTCCGGATATAGAGATTTTCTCGCCCCTGTCACGCGCGCGCACGTGCGCGCACGCGTGAGTCGGCGGCTTAGGCCTCGGCGCGGCGAGGACCGCCGAAACGCCTGCGGCCCCGGAACTTGCGTTTGGGCTGGGCGCCGTCCGCCCGATGCGCCGGGTGGCCGTCGGCGCGGTGCGGATGCCGCTGCGGACGTTCGTTCCGATCCTGTCGGCGTTGACCGTCAATCCGACGATCGGCCTTGGTCGAGACATGATGGGACCGCGCCGGCCTCGAATCGCGTGGCGCGGGCTTGAGCCGTTTGAAAGCCTCCGCGGCCGCTGCGAAGTCAGCCGGCAGGGGCGCGACCGGGATCCGCTGGCGCGTGGTGCGCTCGATGTCGCGCAAATTGCCGCGCTCGTCCGGGCTGCAGAAAGCGATCGCGATGCCGTCCGCTCCGGCCCGAGCCGTACGCCCGATCCGGTGGACATATTGTTCAGGCACGTCCGGAAGGTCGAAGTTCACCACATGGCTGACGCCCGAGACGTCGATCCCGCGAGCCGCGATGTCGGTTGCGATGAGAACTTTCATTTCGCCCGACTTGAACGCCGCGAGCGCGCGTTCGCGCTGGGCCTGCGACTTGTTGCCATGAATCGCCCCGGCGACGATACCCGCGGCCTCGAGCTGGCGCACAATCTTGTCAGCGCCATGCTTGGTGCGGCTGAACACGAGTGCGCGTTCCACCGGCTTGGACCGCAAAACCGTCGCCAGAAGCGCGGTCTTCTCGGCCTGGTTGACCATCGTCACGCTCTGGTCGACGCGATCGACAGTCGTCGCCGTCGGAGTCACCGACACTTCGGCCGGATTGGTGAGATAGCGATCGGCAAGCTCCTTGATCGCCCTCGGCATGGTCGCCGAGAAGAACAGGGTCTGCCGCTTCGGCGGTACCAGGGAAACGATCCGCTTCAACGCGTGGATGAAGCCGAGGTCGAGCATCTGGTCCGCCTCATCGAGGACGAGGATCTCGAGGTCGCGCAGGCTGAGCGCGCGCTGGTCGATGAGATCGAGCAAGCGGCCCGGAGTCGCGACGAGGACGTCGAGTCCTCGCGCCACGGTGCGGACGCTCTTGCCGTTGGGAACGCCGCCGAAGATCACGCCGACCGACAGCCGCATGAACTTGCCGTAGGCCTGGGCGCTCGCGGCGATCTGCGAAGCGAGCTCGCGGGTCGGGGCGAGCACCAGCATTCGGACCTGGCCGGGTTTCAGATACGCGCGATTGTCCGCGAGGCGGTCGAGCGACGGAAGCATGAAGGCCGCGGTCTTGCCGGTGCCGGTCTGGGCGATGCCCAGCAAATCGCGGCCCGTGAGGACCGTCGGAATGGCCTGGAGCTGGATCGGGGTCGCTTGCGCGTAATTTTTCGCGGCGAGTGCGTCCAGCAAGGGCTTGGACAGCCCGAGGGAATGAAAAGACAAATGAAATTTCCAATGTGAATAAGGTTCGGCCGGGCAAAATGCGCGGCTCGAACAGGGGGTCGAAAAGCGCCCCGCGTGAATAGGAGAGCATGGTTTAATCGAGACGCGGGCCGGTCGTCGCCTGAGCGAATTTCCGATCACGCCGCTTAAGAAAGCGCCTCGTGCTGCGGTGAAACATAGGGGGGCAATCCTTAAGAAGTCTACCCTGGTTACGACGGCGTAATGCGGCCCGGCTC
>JBKPOR010000184.1:0-6438 GCA_046765675.1 Pseudomonadota bacterium | reverse complement strand
CCACAACTCCTGGCCGCTATTGGCATCGACGGCGACGGTGTGCCCGTCGAGCAAATTCAGGAACAGCTTGCCGCCGGAATAGAAGGCTCCGCGATTGACGGGCCCGCAGCATGCGACCCCTTTCGCCGCTGCGGCGGTATTCGGCTTGTAGACCCATTTGGCGGGCGCTCCGGGCTTGGTGAGATCGAGCGCGAAGACATTGTTCGGCCACGGCGTCACCACATACATCGTGTTGTGGACGACGAGTGGAGGAGCCTCGAAGCCCTCGGTTGTGCCGGTCGAGAAAGTGAGCGCCACCTGAAGCTTGGCGACGTTCGAAGGAGTGATCTCGGTGAGGCCGCTGAACCTGGTCGCGGCATAATCCTTCGCCGGCATCGTCCAATTGCCGTCGTCGGGCGGAGAAGCGGCGGCCGCCGGGACAGCCTTGCCCGCGTTCGCGGCGGATGACGGCTCGCTGTCACCGGGTGCGCGGCTGGTGCGGATCCAGACCACCGCAGCGACGATGGCAATGACAATGCCGACTGCGATCAGTCCGATGAGGATCCGCCGCATGGAAACTCCGCTTACGCCAACAGTCCCGCCAAGGGGTCCGACCTACGTTAGGCGCACAAAGTTTCGCGGAGCGGGCAAGTTCCAACAGCCGTGGCGATGTCGAGTTTCCACGCGTAACGCCCTGTAAGAAAAGGGGAGCCGAACGGGTACGGCTCCCCTTCCTAAGGCCCTGGGGCCGTCAGATCACCAGATTCGGACGCGCTTTTCCGGCGCGATGTAGAATTTCGAATCCGGGCCGATTCCGAACGCATCGTACCAGGCGTCGAGATTGCGCAGTGGCCCGATCACCCGGAACCTCCGCGGGCTGTGCGGGTCGGATGCGACCTGCGTCTTGATCGCGTCCTCGCGCTGCTTGCCGCGCCACGCCTGGGCGAAAGCGAGGAAGAAGCGCTGGTCGCCGGTCAGCCCGTCGATCACCGGCGCCGGCTTGCCGTTCAGCGACATCTTGTACGCGGTGTAAGCGACCTCCAGCCCCGACATGTCGCCGATATTCTCGCCCATCGTAAGAGCGCCGTTGATGAAAATTCCGGGCGCTGCTTCATAAGACGAATATTGCTTGCCGAGCGCGTCGGTCAGCGCCTTGAAGCGCTTGGCGTCCTCCGGAGTCCACCAGTCGCGGACCTTGCCGGTCTCGTCGATCTTGCGGCCCTGGTCGTCGAAGCCGTGCATGATCTCGTGACCGATGATCGCTCCGGCCGCCCCGTAGTTCACCGCGGCATCGGCGGCAGCATCGAAGAAGGGCGGCTGCAGGATTCCGGCCGGGAAGACGATCTTGTTTTCAAGCCCGCCGTTATAGGCGTTGACCGTCGCCGGGCTCATTGCCCACTTCTTTCGGTCGACCGGCTTGTTGAGGTCCTCCAAATTGTAGGCCCATTCGAACGCCGAGCTGCGCTTGACGTTGCCGTACAGATCGTCGGCCTTGAGCTCGAGCTTCGAATAGTCGCGGAACTTGTCGGGATAGCCGACCATCACGTCCATCTTGCTGAGCTTGACCAGCGCCGCCTTCTTGGTCGCCTCACCCATCCAGCTGTTGCCCTGGATCCGCTCGGCGGCCGCCTTCTTGAGGTTGCCGACCAGCTCTTCCATCTTGGCCTTGGAATCCGCCGGGAAGTAGCGTTCGACGTAGGTCTTGCCGACGAGCTCGCCGAGCCGGCCGTCGACCTGGTCGATTCCGCGCCGCCAGCGGGGACGCAGCTCCTTCGCTCCGGTCAGCGACTTGGTATATTCGAACTTGCTGTCGACGAACCGCTTCGACAGGAAGTTCGCCGCCTGGTCGGCCACGTGAAAGCGCTCCCAGGTCTTCAGCGTTTCCAGCGGCGTTTTCGCGTAGAGTGCCGCCATCGCCTTGATCGCCGTATTGTCGCTGACAATCATGTGCGGCGACATCACCTTTGCCCGCTCGAGGTAGGAGTTCCAGCCGAACTGCGGCGCATATTTCTGCAGCTGCGCCAGCGTCATCGGATTGTTGAGCTTGTCGATGTCGCGAAGGTCTGCCTGCGGCCAGGAGATTTTGGCGATCTCGGTCTCGAATGCGAGCACCTGGTCCGCCTTCGCCGAAGCGTTGGGCGTATCGGTCATCTCGAACGTGCGCTGGATATAGGCGCGGTAGGCGTCGCGCTGCTTCTTATATTTGTCGAGCAGGTAATAATCGCGGTCGGGCATGCCAAGGCCGGACGACCCGACAAAGGCGATGTTGACGTCCGGGTTCGCGAGATCCGGCAGCACCCCCAGCGCGAACAGGGTCGAGCCGAGATCGCCGAGGCTGTCGGCCATGAAGCGCGAAAGCTCGGCCTTGGTCTTGATCGCCGCGACGCGGTCGAGATCGGCCTTCAGCGGAGCCGCGTCGAGTTGCTCGAGCCGGGCCTCGTCCATGTAGCTGGCGTAAAGCGCGCCGAGTTGGCTGTCCTTGGGCGCGCCCATGATGATCGCGCGCAGCTGCTCCTGGTTGCGGTCGTTAAGCTCCGAACCGACGCCGTTCTGGGACTTGTCGGCGGGGATCTCGTTGGTGTCCATCCAATGGCCGCTGGCGTAGCGCTGGAAATCGTCGCCGGGCTTTACCGACAGATCCCTGGTCGAGATGTCCACTCCCCAGCTGCCGAAACGCACGACTTTCGGCGCGGCTGCGGCGGCAGTCTCCTGAGCGGCGGCCGGAACGGCCTGGAGCGCCGTGCAGGTAAGGAAGATAGCGGCGAAACGCGCCGCGAAACGATACGAACGATGAGTCATTGTCGCCCCCAACTAGTTGATTTGCCGACGCTAGTTCCGCGACGAAGAAAGTCCAGCGAGTCCGGATCGACCAAGCAGCGGCTGGCATCGATCAATTGCGGTCTATCCCGAGGGCAGGCCGTTTTCGGCTATCTCGCGCCCTTCAGATATTTGTCGAACCAATCGATGAGCCGCTTCAGCGAGTCCTGCTGGTTTTCGCGCTTCAGGAAGCCGTGGCCTTCCTGCGCGTAAAACACCGAGTCGACGACATTGCCCTTTTTCTTCAGCGCTTCGACGACCTGCCGCGCCTGCCCTGCCGGTACGCGAATGTCGTTCTCGCCTTGCTGCACCAGAAGCGGCGCCTTGACGGCCTCGATGTAGGTCAGGGGCGAGCTCGCATCATACACTTTGGGAGCCTCGGTCGGGCTTCCGAGCAGGCTCTTCTGATAGGCCTGCAGCAGCGCGTCTTCATGCTCCCACATGGTGCGCCAGTCGATGATACCGAACAGCGATACCGCCGCGGCGAACTCTTCGGGTGCCCGGCCGATGGCCATCAAGGTCATGAAGCCACCGTAGGACCCGCCGGCGATCCCGACTCGCTTCGGATCGACATAGCCGGTGTCTACGAGGAATCGCTTGGCCGCGAGCTCGTCCTTGAGGTCGCCGCCGCCGAGGTCCTGATAATTCGCCTTCTGGAAGGCGAGGCCGTAGCCGGTCGAGCCGCGCGGATTGGGCTGGATCACGAAATAGCCGCGGCTGGCGAGCGCGGTCGCGAAACGGCTGAAGCCGTCGCTCGCCTGTCCGGTCGGACCGCCGTGGGGAAGCACGACCGCCGCGTTGCTGCCGTCGCGCTTCAGGTTGAACGGCACGGTGAGGATTCCGCTGACCAGCGTCCCGTCGAAGCTACGGTAGGTTACGATCCGGGACTTGGGCAGATGCTCGGGCGCGAGGCTCGCCATGGCGAGGTGCGTGATGGGCGCTGCGCTTCCGTTGGCAAGGTCGAACGACTGGAGCTCTCCCGGGCTGTCCGCGCCCGAATGGAGCACCAGCAACCGCTTGCCGTCGGGCGTGAACGGCTGGGTCGCGGCGCCGGCGTTGACTCCGACGGGCATTGCCAGCGGCTTAGCCTGCAACGTGGCGAGGTTGACGAGCTGCAGGCTCGATCGGCCGTCCTCGCTCGTGCGTACGATCATCGACTTGCCGTCGGGACTTACCGCGCCGCTGGTCTGCTCCCACGGCGTTGGGGCGAGTGTTCGGATCGCTGCGTTCCCCGGAGTGAACACGGCCGCATGGAGCTGCTTGGTTTGCTCGTTGGTCGTCAGCGCAATTGTCGAACCGTCCGGAGTGGCGCCGCTCGCCGAATAGACGACATCCGCCTTACCGAGCAGTTTCGTCGCTTTTCCAGTCGCAACGTCGACTCTCCACACCTCGCCGGAGGTTTCGTCGACCACTGCGCGGTTGGCGATCAGCGTTCGGCCGCCGTTGGTCCACGCGACCGGATTCCAGTTCCATTTGGGATCGGACTCATCGGTCAGCGCCCGGACCTTGCCGGTGGCGGCGTGCATGACCGCGAGATTGTTCTGTCCCTGGTCCTTGCGCTTGGTGGACATGGCGATCGAGCGGCCGTCGGGCGAGAACAGCAGATTGCTTTCGCGGACGTCGGCAGTGTTGGTGACGTTGCGCGGCGAGCCGCCGTTCGCCGGGACGGCGTAAATGTCGAACTGCTCGTTCCCGCCTTTGTCCTGCAGATAGTAAAGGGTCCGGCCGTCGGGCGTGGCGGTGAGGCCCTCCTGGCTGTCGTCGGACTGGGTGATCTGGACCGGCCAGCTGCCGCCTGCGTCAGTCCGCCAGATATTGTAGCGCCCGGTGAGGTTGGTCGAGACGAACAACTGGCGTCCGTCGGCGCTCCAAGCAGCGTCGAACACTCCGCGCGTGAAAACGATGTCGTCGACCGGAACTGGAGCGGCTTGCGGGTCGCTCGGCGAGGCGATGCTTTTCGGATCCGTCACCGGCCGTGGGGGCGTGGGGATTTCAGCCACCGCCGAACCCGCCGCGAAAAGCAGCGGCAACGCCAACAGATATTTCATGAACTAGCCCCCTCGATACGCTTAGCCACTGACTTTACAGCCATTCCTGCGGCTGGCAATTCGCAGCTCCGCACCCATATCGCCGAAGCGGCGTTGACCCGCCGCCACCCCTCACGCTAGACTAGAACATAAACGGAACGAACCTGATCCGATGCTGACTCATATTTCCGTCCGTGGGGCGCGCGAGCACAACCTCAAGGGGATCGACGTCGATATCCCGCGCGAGAGCCTGACGGTCATCACCGGGCTCAGCGGGTCGGGCAAGTCATCCCTCGCCTTCGACACCATCTATGCGGAAGGGCAGCGGCGCTACGTCGAGTCCCTCTCGGCCTACGCCCGCCAGTTCCTCGAGATGATGCAGAAGCCGGACGTCGAGCATATCGACGGCCTCTCGCCGGCCATCTCGATCGAGCAGAAGACGACGTCGCGCAACCCGCGCTCGACTGTCGCGACCGTCACCGAAATCTACGATTACCTCCGCCTGCTCTGGGCCCGCGTCGGAGTGCCTTATTCGCCCGCGACCGGGCTCCCGATCGAGGCTCAGCAGGTCAGCCAGATGGTCGACCGGACGATGCAGCTCCCCGAAGGCTCGCGGCACTATTTGCTCGCGCCCGTCGTCCGCGGCCGCAAGGGCGAATACCGCAAGGAGCTCGCCGAATGGCAGAAGGCGGGGTTCACCCGGGTCCGGATCGACGGCGAGTTCTACGCGATCGAGGACGCGCCGGCGCTCGACAAAAAGTACAAGCATGACATCGAAGTGGTGGTCGACCGGATCGTCGTGCGCGAAGGCATCGAAGCGCGGCTAGCCGACAGCTTCGAGACCGCGCTGAAGCTGGCGGACGGCCTCGCCTATCTCGACCCCGCAAATCCTCCCCGGGACGGGGAGGGGGACCAGCCGCAGGCTGGTGGAGGGGACGTGGCCGAGGCCGCCGAGGGCTTCAAGCTCGACTACGCGCCCCCCGGCCGAATCCTCTTCTCCGAGAAATTCGCCTGCCCCGTCTCGGGCTTCACCATCGCCGAGATCGAGCCGCGGCTCTTCTCCTTCAACGCTCCGCAGGGCGCTTGCCCCGCTTGCGACGGCCTCGGCGAGAAGCTCGTGTTCGACGAGGATCTCGTCGTCCCCAACCATTTGCTCAGCCTCAAGCGCGGCGCGGTCGCCCCATGGGCCAAGTCGCAGCCGCCCTCGCCTTATTACATGCAGGTCCTCGCCAGCCTCGCCCGCGCCTATGATTTCGACCTCGACACACCCTGGAAGGACCTGCCCGAGGAGGCGAAGGACGTGATCCTCCGCGGCACCAAGGGCCGTCCAGTTACGCTGCGCTTCATCGACGGCAGGCGCAGCTATGAGGTGAAGAAGCCGTTCGAGGGCGTCATCAACAACCTCCAGCGGCGCATGGCGCAGACCGAAAGCGCCTGGGTGCGCGAGGAATATTCGCGCTACCAGTCGTCGCGGCCGTGCGAGGTGTGCGACGGCGCCCGCCTCAAGCCCGAAGCGCTCGCGGTGAAGATCGCGGGCGAGGACATCAGCCTCTCGACCCGCCGCTCGGTCGCCGACGCGCACAAATGGTTCGCGACCCTCCACGAGAAGCTCACC
>JBKPOR010000183.1:0-2366 GCA_046765675.1 Pseudomonadota bacterium | reverse complement strand
GAGATGTGTATAAGAGACAGGGATACAGGGGGATAAACTCGCCGACTATTTAAATCAGCGTGGCCTACCGGGTGTGAGGTTTGTGCCGGTGAGGTTTACGCCAAAAGCGTCGGTGTTCAAAGAAGCGCATTGAGGTGGTGTCAACCACATCATTACGGATCGCGCTGCGTTTCGCCCGCTGCTCACCGGGATCGAAATGGCGCTCGCGCTGCGAAAGCTGTATCCGAACGACTGGCAGGTTGATAAATATTTGCGGCTGCTGGTGAATGCGGACACACTGGGACGGGTGAAGCGGGGGGAGAGCGCGCGGGATATCATCGCTTCGTGGAATGTGGGGTTGCAGGAGTTTCGACGCGCACGTGCGGCCGTGTTGCTCTATCCGTAAAAGGCATTCACAGATTACGCAGATTTTTTTTAAGAACCGGTGTAATCTGTGGATGTTTTTTTATGAGGATACGGCAAATTATACTCGCGGTTTTGGTCCTTGTTTTAGCTGGACCCGTATTCAGTCAGGCGCCACCTGCGATCCAGATATTCATGCCTGGCGGGACCCTGCCACCTCGTCCCATACGATTAACTTTGTCGCGCGACGACGGACGTATTGAGACCGTATTCACCGATACGAAAGGTAAATTTCAGGTTACAGGCGATCTGATTCGCGATGCTGATTACATCGTTACGGTGGAAACTGATGGGGCAACGTACGACACAACCGTCGCTACATTTCGCATCGTGCGGGGTACTCCAGTCTACACGACAGTATTTCTTCGACCGTTCACGGGCAAAGCCAAAACGGCTCCGGGCGTTGTTGACGCCATGGGCGCTAATGTCAATAAAGATGCCGTCGCTGCTTACGAAGCGGGGATGAAGGCGCTGGCCGACGGTCAAACCGAGACAGCGATAACGCAACTCAAACGCGCTATCAAAATATCGCCGCGTTACCTTCGCGCACTGAATGATCTCGGCGTTCTTTATCTCCAGTTGAACCGGTTGCCCGAAGCGGCCGAGCTCTTTGCGCAGGCCGTAAAATTCGACGGGAACTTCTATCTTGCGCGGCTCAACCTCGGTGTGGTGTTGCACCGGCAAGGTCACGATAAAGAAGCGGTTCCGATCCTCGCGCTGTTGTATGAAAAGGATCGTTCTATGAAAGGTGTGGCGTTGTCTTATGCGGATGCGCTTTTGGGTGTGGCCGAACTAGCGAAAGCAGAGCAGGTATTGCGGGGAGCGTTGAACGAATCTACAAATGACAATCCAGCCCAGGTCGATCTCAATTTCAAGCTTGGAGTGATTCTCAACCGCCAGGATCGATTTGACGAAGCCGCTGTAGCACTAAGAAAAGCAGTCACGATTAGCGATACGGCCGCCAACGCGCATCTGTTATTAGGCGCAACCCTGCTGCAACTTAATCGCCTGGATGAAGCTGAGAAGTCGCTGCTTCGCGCGTATGACGTAGCCGGAGCAGGCGCCGGCAGTGCGCAGATGTTCCTGGGCCAACTCTATCTTATGCAACAGAAATATCCTGCAGCGCTGAAGGCCTTTGAACAATATCTAAAGGACGTGCCCGGAGCTACGAACGCCGTTCAGATCAAAGCGGAGATTGAGAAGTTAAAAAAGTTCTAGCCGCAGATTTCGCGGATAAACGCAGATTCAGATCTGCGTTTATCCGCGAAATCTGCGGCTAAAACTTTTTTTGGCTGATCAGAAATTCAGCCTGAACTGCCACTCAATGAGTCGTCCACCCGGATCGTTTGTCCCCGAAACCGTGATATCGCGATAGGCAGACCGCGTTTGACCGAAAGAGGTCGATGCGGCGCTGACACTACGTATCGTGGAATCGGAGTCGCCGAGGTAAAAGTTCGGACGATTGAAGGCGTTCAAGAACGAGACTCGACCTTCGAGATTTACTTTTTCCGTCAGCGGAATGCGTTTGAGCACGTTGAAGTCAAAACGCGCCGTCATTGGTCCATGGAAGACACTACGGTCGCCGAAGACGCCCGGTGTTAATGGAGGTCCGATGTAAGGGGCGTTGGGATCCAACGGAGTACCCGTGGAACTCGAAAAAGCTGCGATTGTGTTGTCGATCACGTTCTGCGGCAGCCAGTAGACGATGCCAGTCGGGTCTTTTCGAATGTTCACCATCTTTTGCAGGTCCTTCAAGGTCATGTTGTGAAGGACCACGCCGGAATCGAACTGATTGACCGTGGCGCGACCGCCGCTGGTGAGCAGCGTTGCCGGACCCGATTGAATTCGCGCCACACCGCCAATCTGCCAGTTGCCAACTACGCGTCGGACGAATGGATTACTCGAGGTGAAGAACCTTCCGCCTGGGCCAATCGGCAGTTCGTAGATGTAGTCAAACTTCAATG
>JBKPOR010000182.1:0-26972 GCA_046765675.1 Pseudomonadota bacterium | reverse complement strand
AGGAAGCGATCTCGTCGAGCAGCGGCGGTTTGATGAACGGGAAATATTCGCGAAGCGGGACTTCGACATTCTCGGCTACCGTCAAGGTCGAGAACAGCGCGCCGTTCTGGAAGAGGATTCCCCAGCGGCGCCGGATGCTTTTGGCTTCGTCCTCCTCTCGCCCGACCATATTCTCGCCGAGAACCTCAATTTCTCCGGAGTCGGGCGTCTGAAGGCCGATGATTGAGCGAAGGAGGACCGATTTGCCGGTCCCCGAGCCACCGACGACGCCCAGGATCTCGCCCCGGCACACGGTGAGGTCCAGGCCCTCGTGCACGACCTGCTCGCCGAAGCTGTTGCGCAGCCCGCGAACCTCGATGACGGGATCGCACTCGCGCGGTTTCATATCCACCCGATGTTCGAGAAGAAGACGGCGAATACCGAGTCGAGCACGATGACGAGGAAGATCGACTGGACCACTGCGATCGTCGTCCGCATGCCGACTTGTTCGCTATCGCCCTGCACCAGCATTCCCTGGAAGCAGCCGGCGAGGGCGATGATGAAACCGAACACCGGAGCCTTGATGAGCCCGACCCAGAGGTCAGTGACCGGGATCACCTCCTGCAAGCGCTGGATGTAAGTAAGCGGCGGGATCCCGAGCGACAGCCAGACGAACATCCCGCCGCCGATCAAGGTCATCAGCATCGACCAGAAGGACAGCAGCGGCATCATGACGACGGCCGCGATCATTCGCGGGATGACCAGGGCTTCGACCGGAGAAACTCCGATCGTTCGCATCGCGTCGATTTCCTCGGTGATCTTCATCGTGCCGATTTGCGCCGCGAAGGCCGATCCGGACCGTCCCGCGACCATGATTGCGGTCATCAGCGTGCCGAGCTCGCGCGCGGTGATGCGGCCGATGAGGTTGATCGTGTAGATCTCCGCTCCGAACTGGGCGAGCTGGACCGATCCCTGCTGGGCGATGACGATCCCGATGAGGAAGCTCATCAGCCCGATGATCCCGAGCGCGCGCACACCGACGACATCGAAGCGCTGGACGACCGCATTGACCCGAAAGCGCTTGGGCCGGCGGATGACGTTCGCGAAGCCGATGAGGGTTGCGCCGAAGAAGCCCAGCAGGCCGACGAGGGTCCGGCCCGATTCCATGACCCATTCCCCGAGCTCGTTGAACACTCGAACGACGCTCGCCGGCTGTTCTGGGACGACCCGGGTCGGAGCGTCGAACTCGGCGACCTCTTTCAGCAAGCTGACCTCGTCGCGGCTGACTCCGACCACCTTTGCACCGCGGTCGCGTACCGTTCGGTAGATCACCCAGGCGCCGACCGTGTCCATCCGCTCGACCTTCGAGAGGTCGATGGTCAGTGGGTCGGGCAATTGATCGATCTCGCGCTGCGTCGTCGCCGCCCGCGTAATCGTCAGCGCTCCGGCAACCCGATAAACCGGGCCGTCGGCTGCTCCCTCCGAATTGCGCACCTTTTCCGCCATTCGCGGCGGATGAATGCTCGAAAGCAGTAAAAGGGGCAAGTCAAAGCCCCGAGCCCCACTTTCCTGCCCGCTTTGCCGTCTTTATGCCCTCGACCATGGCGGACGACACGAAACTGCTGTTTGTTACGGTCGGTTCCAATCCGGCACGCCCGTTCGGGATGGATGCAAAGGATCGCGCCTGCCGCCTCGCCGCCAACGCCGGTTTCGACTGCGCCGATGCTCCCACGAGCGAGCGGGCCGCGATCGTAGCCAGCCTCACTTATGCGTGGGACCCGGCCTGGCTGAAGGCCATGCGGTCACGCCCGGGCGCGGTGCTGACGCTCGGCGGCAAGCCGGTGATGGCCCATGTGCCTCCCGGCCGCGATCCCGCAGCCGCCGTAAGGGCGCTGGAAAAGAGTGGTGCTCTCAAGGGGTACGAACCTCTCGCCGCGGAGACCGCCGAGCTCAGCTATGCCGAGCTTCGCAAGCGCGACCGCCCGTTCGTCCTGCCGCTCGACCCGAACGACCCGGAGCCGGTCGAGCGCGCCGCCTATGATGCGTCCTATAAGGGCGTGACCGACCTGCTGACGCTCTACCTCTGGCGGAAGCCCGCTTTCTATTTGACCCGCTGGGCGGCCGAGGCCGGACTCACTCCCAATGTCGTGACGCTCGTCGGCGCAATCCTCTGCGCGCTCGCCTTCGTCCTCTTCTGGCGCGGTTTCTATTGGGCCGGAGTGTTGTCGGGCTTCATCTTCATGGTGCTGGACACCGTGGACGGGAAGCTCGCGCGCTGCACCGGCGCCTCGTCCAAATGGGGCAATGTGTTCGATCATGGAATCGACCTCGTGCACCCGCCCTTCTGGTGGTGGGCGTGGCTCCATGGCCTCGCTGCTTACGGCCGGCCCATGTCGGCGCTCTATGCGACGATGGTGCTGTGGGCGATCATCGGCGGCTATGTCCTCCAGCGGCTGATCGAAGGCGTGTTCATGCGCCGCTTCGGCGGAATGCATATCCACGTCTGGCAAAAGATCGACAGCCGGTTCCGGCTGATCACCGCGCGCCGCAACCCCAATATGGTGATCCTCGTCGCAGCGCTCGTCGTCGGCCGGCCCGATAGCGGCCTCGTCCTCGTCGCCTGGTGGACGATCATCAGCCTGATCTTCCACGCGGTGCGCTACGCCCAGGCGAGCGAGCTGGCGGCCCGCGGGGTGAAGATCTCCTCATGGCTCGAAGGGTGACCTTCACCGCGCTCGTCCTCGCCGGCTCGCGGCCCGGGGGTGACGCCTTCGCGGAAAGCTTCGGGACGGACCTCAAGGCCCTGATCCCGGTCGCTGGCGAGCCCATGGTTCGCCGCCCGGTGAGGGCCCTGCTCGGGAGCGCCAGCGTGGGCAAGATCCTCGTTCTCTCCCAAGCGCCGGAGCGGATCGCAGCGGCACTGCCCGACGACGCTCGGGTGGACGTCGGTCGGTCCGCCGGCACCATCGCGGAGACAATACTCGGACTGCTCGACGATCCGGCAATCGAATGGCCGCTGCTCGTGACGACCGCCGATCACGCTTTGCTCGACAGCGCGACCATCGACGAATTCTGTAGCGGCGCGGGAGGCCTCGACGTAGCCATCGGCGTCGTCGAACGCGCGAACCTGCTGCGCCGCCTGCCCGGTGCGCAGCGGACCTGGTTGAGCTTCCGTGGCGGCGCCTACACCGGTGCGAACCTGTTCGCGCTCGGTTCACCCGCGGTCCGCCCCGCTATCGAGCTCTGGCGCTCCGTCGAGCAGGACCGGAAGAAAGCGTGGCGAATCCTGTCGCTCCTCGGTCCGGCGATGCTCGTCCTCATTGCTCTCCGCCTCGTCAGCCTCGACGAAGTGATGGTGCGCCTGTCCGCCCGCCTCGGCCTCACCATCCGCGCCTTCGCTCTCTCCAGCCCGCTAGCGGGGGTCGACGTCGACAAGGCCGAGGATCATGCACTCGCCGAAGCCATATTGGCGGGGAAGGCATGACGGCGCTTGCGATCTACGACATGGACCGGACGGTCACTCGGGCCCCGACTTACACGCCCTTCCTGATCCATTGCGCGCTTCGCCGGGCGCCGTGGCGCCTCATTTTCTTGCCGCTCGTCATTGTTTCGATGCTGGCTTATGGGGCGCGCCTGATCGACCGCGCGCGTCTCAAGGAAATCAACCACCGCCTCCTGCTCGGCGGCCGGATCCACCCCCGGCAGCTCAAGCCGCTGGTCGAAAGCTTCGCCGATGCGCAGGTTGAAACCAACGTTCGCCCCGGAGCGCTCGAAGCTCTCGCCCGCGACAAGGCCGAGGGGCGCCGGCTCGTGCTCGCGACCGCCTCCTATCGGCTTTACGCGGATGCGATCGCCGATCGGCTCGGGTTCGACGACGTGATCGGCACCGGCTCGGTGATCGGCCTCGACGAGAGGGTCCACGCGAAGATCCTCGGCGAGAATTGCTACGGCCCCGCCAAGCTCCGGATGATCGCCGATTGGGTCGACAAGTCCGGGCTGGAGGGCGTCCACGGCCATGTCCGCTTCTATTCCGACCATGTTTCCGACGCTCCGGCCTTCGAATGGGCCGACGAGCCGGTCGCCGTGAACCCGCACGGCAAGCTCCGGCGCCTGGCAATTGAGCGCGGCTGGGCAATCGAAGACTGGGGCTGATGCCCGTCCCAGCGGATGAATCCTCGCCTGACCGCCGTTAGCATCATGAGCGGGCGGCTTCTTGAAGGCAGCCGCCATGGAAAATCTGTTCGACGACCCGATGATCCGCGAAATTTATCGCCGCGGAATACGCGACGCGTTCGCATTCGCCTGCATCCATTTGCCGCCGGCCCCGCAGCGGGAGATGGAGGATTGGCTCACCGACCTCGACCTGTGGCACGACGGCAATCCGCCGCCCCCGCCGCACATGCGCGCCGACACGCCCGTCTAAGCGTCGCTTTGCTTCACCCACCCCGGCGGGGCTAATCTCCGCATGGGTGGAAAGCGGCGTCCGATTGTGTCGAACACAGATTGGATCAAAGGATCGCGAGGTGCCGGTTGTCGAAGGCGCGGGCGTATTGCGACTTGATCGCGACCTTCCGCTCGATCGATTCGAGAATCGGTACCGAAAAGTCGACCCCCGCCAGCTCGGAGCAGCTGTGGAGGTTTCCCGGTGAGAAGACGTTCACCTCGAGGATCTTGTCGCCGACGATATCGACCCCGATGAGAAACATGCCGTCAGCAAGCAGCTTGGGCCTGATGATCTCGGCCACTGCGAGTTCGACTTTGCCGATCTCGACCGCTTCCGCAGTCCCGCCGGCGTGGATGTTGGAGCGGATGTCGCCCTTCGCAGCGACCCGCCGGAGCGCGGCATATTTGCCCTCGATCTGGAGGGGGCGCCCGTTCATGATGAACAAGCGGATGTCGCCCTTCTTCGCCGCCGGCACATAGGCCTGGGCGATGATGTAGCCGTCGCGGCCGATCGCCTCGATCATCTGATTGAGGTTGGAGGCGTTCTTGGGGTCGAGCTTGAACACGCCGGTCCCGCCCGAACCTTGGAGTGGCTTGAGGACGATGTTGTCGCCGTGGGCCTTGGCGAATGCCTTGATGTCCGAGGCATGCTTTGTGATCAGAGTCTCGGCGCGAGCGTCCGGTGGGAAGCCCTGGAAATAAAGCTTGTTGATCGCCCGTCCCAGGCTGTCGGGATCGTTGAGAACGATCACACCGCGCCGCACCGCCTCGCGCCCGAACAGGATTCCGGCTTCCATCGCCCATGGCGTCTGGGCATCGATCGACGGATCGTTGCGGAGCATGAGGACGTCGAGATCGACGACGTCGAGCCGTTCGATGTTGATCGCTTTCGGATTCTTCAGCGTTTTGAAGAGTTCGCCGTGGTCCTTGTACTTCCGCTCCGGCAGGAAGCGACCGTGCACCGACAGCGTATCGTCCGTGTTGAGGACGAAGTCGGCCGGCGTGATGTAGCACACGCGGTGTCCACGGTTCGTCGCCTGGTGGGCGAGGAGGGTGGTCGTATAGTTTTCGTGCTCGCGATCGAGGTCGTTGACGAAGAAGCCAATCATCATCGGTCGGTCACTCCAGATTGAGAATCTCGGCCAACGACGATTCTCCGCGAAGCCGGGCTATCCGGCGTTCGACGTGTTCGCGTTGCAGAAACTCGGGCTTGAACAAGGGCGGCCGGACAAGGTTGCGCTGGATCAGCTCTTCGATTGCGCCGACGTGCTCGGGAGCGATCTTGCCGATCCAGAATGCATCGAGCGAAGCCCCGGCGACGACCAGCCCCACCACCTCTTGAAAACCCTTAAGGTAGATGAGGTCTTTGGCCAGGCCTCCAGAACGGAACACACGCGTCGCGATATCGAACGCGCCCTTGCGCGGCAGGCCGTGGCTGTCGACAAGACGCCGGTAGACGTCGAGGAATTCTGCTCCGTCGAGCATCGCGTCGACTGCGACCACGCGGCCGGCGAGTAGACGGAGCCGAGCTTCCGACAGGCCGCCGACCGCCCATTCGGCGAACACTCCGAGCCCCTCCTGGACGCCTTCGTAATTGGCGAGGCCAGTGCGAAACACCGTGAGGCCCTGAACGGCGCCGTTGAAGTGGGTCAACAGGTGGATGCTGATCTCGTGTGCGAGCAGAGCATCAAGCCGCGACCGCAGCATCCGCGTGTTGCTGGCAATCATCAGCTTGCTGCCCGAGACGAGCAGGCTGCCGACGTCGTCGCGGACTTCGATGGCGGCGTCGAACCCTTGACCGGTGGCCTGGTATTTCTCGACCAGCGCGCGAGCCGCCGCGGCGACCTCCGCTGCGCCGACCACCTCCCCCTTTGCCTTGGGCCGTCTTGAGCCGGCGAGGATCGAATGCGCGTCGGCGAGAAGCTGCGACCCAACGGTCCCGTACTGCAACAAGGACGCGGCCTTGAACGCAGCGGTGTTGCGCGTCGACAGCATCGTAAGCTGATGGTCGAGCTCCTGTCTTTTCTCCGACAGCAGGCGCTCGAGCAACGGATCCTCGATGATCGACAGGTCCACGGCATAGAGGTCGCGCTTGGCGGCGGCGGGGTCGACCGTCAGCGGCCGGTAGCGGAATTTCGGCGCCTCTTGCTCGGCGTCGGCGAAGAAGCGCTCCATCGCTTCGCGGCTGTTGATCGGTGAGACCGACAGCAGGAAGTCGAAGCTTCGAGCGACCTTGTCGAGCTTCTTGTCGGCGTCGAGCGCTGCGGCAAGAAACGCGCTCCGCCCGAGCGACCGGTAGTGGCCCGGGGCGCCGGACCCACTTTCGGCCATAAAGGCACAGGCCGCCTGGAGCAGGGCATCGCCGACCGCGACCGCGAGATCGCGCGTCACCTGCGGGTAGACCGTGGCGTCGTCCAGCCGGTGGATTTGCGGGATCACTACCGACAGGAGATCGCGCTCCACGCCGGCCTGGTCGAGGTTGATTGGAGGACGGTCCGCATCGCCCGTCGTGACGGTCGGCTTGCGCAGGTCGATGCGAATCTTGCCGAGCGCTTCGGCGAGGCACTCGAGGGCCCGCCCGGCCTTGGGGCCGCCGGCCGCGCCGATGCGAATGTCGAACGGGTGAAGCTTTTGCGAGCCTTTCGGGACGGGCTCCCAGGTCGCATCGTCGATCGACATCACCAGGAAGCAGCCGAATTTCGCGTGCAGGGCCGCCGCGATCGCCGCGAACGCCTGGCCGGCCGCGCCATCGTCTTCGGGCGACCAGATAAGATAGGCAGGACTGTTCACTGCGATTCTGCGGGCGATGCTGCCGGCCGGATCCGGCGAGCGGTGGAGCACCAGGAAGGGCAGCCAGCGGTCTAGATGGGCCCGGCCGCTGTCGCCGATCGGCTGACGGAGCTCGCCGCGCTTGCCGAATTCGGGCGCGAACGCGGCGTCGGTGAGCTTCAGGCGTGGCCGGTTCATCGCGCCAGCAGGCTTTCGGCCGCGGCGGCGATGTGGGCAACAAAGGCGCGCATCGCGGCCACTTCAGCGGGGTCAGGCTGGCCGCTCCACTCGTCCATGAAGAACTTCTTGAATTCGAGCGCGATCGCGCAACCCCGCCCGGGATAGCGGTCATGGACGAAACGTGTTTGCTCGCCCTTGCCCTGGAACGCGATGTTCTCGCGGACATCAAGCTGGCGGCCATTGAAGTCGAACGAGCGCATCGCCTCCATGATCGGGTCAACGAGAAAGGCCCATTCCTCGCGCGGCATGGAGAAAGTCCCGATGTTGATGTCCGGCGCCTCCTCCTGCGGGGTCGGCTCTGCGTCCGGGCCCTTGCGGCGATGATTGTAGCTGTGAGCGTCGATCACCAGGAAGCGTTCATGCCGCTGCGCGACATCGTCCAGCAACGCCCCTAGCATACGGTAGTATCGGGCATGCAAGTCAAGCGAGCTTTGGACCAACGCGGGGTCAAGCTCGACGGTCTTCCAGACACTCAAGCCCCAGCATTGTTCGGGAGTTCGATAAACCGCGTTGCCCGGATCGCGATTAAGGTCGAACTCGAAGCGCGAGCGGTGGACGATCACATGGTGCGGAACGCCGCGAACGGCATCGCCGGTGAAGGGGTCCTCCTCGCGCAGCCGATCGTCCTCGCCGAGCACCATTTGCGCGGCGATTTCTGGCCTCAGTTGGTGTCCGTCATGAATCGCGGTCGCAAGCACCGGCCCCGGTCCGTGCTGAACCGTCCACCAGCGTTCCACGTCAAAAAAGCTCTGACCCACCCGGCAAAAAGCGTTTGGCGCAAGTTTCGGTTGCAGATGGGCCTGGTATCAAAAGCCGACCCTCTAACGTCCGCAACGGGTGGAAAGCGGACATTAGCAAAACAGGGAAGCGCCGTTTTTCTTGTCATGGTTGTGTAACGTGCGCGTCACTCGGTCGTAGCAGTGGGCTCTTAGATCGTGAGTCGTGGGCAGCGGAGTCGCATGCCTAAGGGGACTCACATGACTAACAGCAAACTCATTTATGCAGCCGCCGTCGCGGCCATCTGTATCCCGGCATCAGCTGGAGCGCGGACGCAGATGCGGGCGGTCGGGTCGTCCACCGTTTATCCGTTCGCGAAGATCGTCGCTGAACGCATCGCTCGTGCCAACCCGCGCCTCGGAACACCGATCATCGAATCGACCGGCACGGGAGCTGGAATGAAGCTGTTCTGCGCCGGCGTCGGCGAACGCTTCCCCGACGTCGAGAATGCCTCGCGACGGATGAAGGCCTCCGAAGCCAAATTGTGCGCCGCGAACGGAGTCACGGCGATTACCGAAATCCAGGTCGGCCTTGATGGCGTTACACTCGCGACCGCGAAGAGCAGCCCGCTCGCCAACCTGTCGCAACGCGACATCTACCTGGCGCTAGCCAAGACTCCCTTTGGAAAACCCAATCGCGCGAAGACCTGGAAGGACGTCAACCGCAGCCTCCCGGCCATCCCGATCCGAGTCTATGGACCGCCGCCGACGTCCGGCACGCGCGATGCGCTGGGCGAGCTGCTCCTGACTCCGCCATGCGAAGCGAACCCGTCGATGGCGGCGCTCAAGAAAAGCGACGAGAACAAGTTCAAGGCGATTTGCGCGGGCGTCCGCGAAGACGGCGCGTACATCCAAGCCGGTGAGAACGACAATCTGATCGTCCAGAAGATCGAAGCCAATCAAGGGACGATCGGGATCTTCGGCTTCTCTTATCTTGAGGAAAATGCAGACAAGTTGAAAGGGTTGTCCGTCAACGGGATCGCCCCGTCCTACGCCTCGATCAGCGCCTTCAAATATCCCGGAGCGCGTCCGCTCTACATCTACGTCAAGAACGCCCACGCGAACGCGATCCCGGCGGTCCGCGCTTACGCGGCCGAGTTCACCAAGGAGAGCGCGTTCGGCCCCAATGGCTACCTGCGCCGCTCCGCGGGAATGATCGCGGCGCCGAACAACGTGCGCGCGCGCAGCCAGCAGGCAGCGCGCACCCTTCAAGTGCTCAACCTCGCGAGCCTGAAATAGGGCTGGGTGAATATTTCGGCACATCAATAGCGCATCCGGCGCGTACGCCGGGTGTCAGGGCCGCCGCGAAAAGCGCGGCCGGGGGAAAAGGGATCGAAGATGAAGTTGAAGCTTGTTGCAGCGCTCCTGGCCGGTAGCGCCCTCACTATCTCCGCGCCGGCCTTCGCCGCCCAGGCCGCCGGTCAGGGGGACGCGCAGCCCGATCAGTCCGACGCGACTGCGAACGCGGCAATCGCCAATGCCGGCCAGGTCGACGAGGCCGCCGCGAAGATCGAGCTCATGCAGGCTCAGATCGACGCGCTTCAGGCCTCGATCGAGCAGCTCAAGGGCCAGCTGGTGAAAACCACCCCGTCGTGGAAGGGCGCTCCGCAGTTCGAAGACAAGGATGCAGGCTTCAGCTTCAAGCCGCGCGGCGCGATCCAGCTCGACGCCGGCTACGTCGGCTTTCCCAACGGCAAGAACCTCAATGGCACGGTCGGCGGCCTCAACTACAACAATCTCGGCTGGAACAGCCGCGCCCGACGTCTCCTGATCGGCGCGGACGGAACGCTTCCGGGCGGCTTCCGGTACAGCGCGGAGTTCAACTTCGCCCAGGGCACGGTAGACTATGAAGACATCTTCATCGCCTACGACTTCAAGAAGTTTCCGCTGACCGTCCAGGTCGGCAACATCTATCCCTTCTCCAGCCTCGAGACGATGACCAGCTCCAAGTTCACGTCGTTCATGGAGCGCGCGTCCTTCACAGACGCGTTCGCGATGAACCGGAGGCTCGGTGTCGGCCTCACCTTCTCGGACAAAAAGACCGACAGCTGGCTGCTCCAGCTCGGCCTGTTCAATCAGCCGATCAACGAAGGCGCCAACTTCAATCGTACGGGCTGGGAAGCCGACCTTCGCGGCGTTTATTCGCCGACGCTCGGCTCGACTCGCCTGCACATTGGCGCCAGCGCCCACTATCGCGTGAACAACCGCGACGCCCAGAACGAGCGGCTCCGGGCGCGTCCACTGACGCAGATCACCGATCAGCGGCTCGTCGACACGAATGCGATAGCGGCAGAGAGCGACTGGCATGCCGGGGTCGAACTCGCCGCGATCCACAAGAGCCTGCACTTCGCCGGCGAGTTCCAGAAGATCTGGATCAATTCGATCGAGCCGGGCAGCACCTTCGACCCGAACAACGGCACGGGCGGCGGAGCCCTCCTCAACGGCAATCCGAGCTTTTGGAGCGGCTATGCCGAGCTCGGTTACTACCTCACCGGCGAGACTCGCGGCTACAAGAATGGACGCTTCGACCGGACGAAGGTCCTCCACCCTTTCAACGAGGGTGGCTGGGGAGCACTTCAGCTCAATGCCCGCGTCGAGCTGCTCGAGCTTCGCGACCGCGTGGACAACGGCACCAGTTCGATCGCGACGCCCTTTTACGTCAATGGCGGCAAACAGGTGGCCTATCAGGGCAGCCTGATCTGGAACCCGACGGACTACATCCGCTTCATGGCCCAATACGCCCATATGAATGTGACCGGCGGTCCGCGCGCGGTGACACCCTTGTTCGACGTGCTCGATCTGACGCCGATCAACAAACGCAAGTTCAGCGTCGATATGGCCGGCGTTCGAGCGCAGGTCGATTTCTAGGGTGTGAAGCGTAGATCAGCCTTTCGGCCCTCCTCTCCCCTTCGGCTCGAAAGGCAGCCCCCTCGTCCTTTGGGCGAGGGGGCTACCATCTCTTTGAGCATGGCGCGGCCTGCCCAATCGGCTAGAGATTGGGACATGGCGCTGGAAGATCCTGCAATGCGCGCACTCGTCGGCGCGCTTGAGGAGCCCGCGCTGATTGTCGAAGGGCTCACCGTCAGCTTTGCCAACGAAGGCGCCAAGGCAATCCTCGGCGGTGCGATCGAGGGGCGGGACGTGCGCCTCGCAATCCGTCACCCGGATGCGCTCGAACATATCCTCAGCGGCACACCTGGCGAGGTTGAAGTAACAGGTATCGGCGAAGTCGGCCGGCCCTGGCGCGTAATCGTTAGGGACCTGGGCCAGGGCGCGTCATTCATTCGGATGGTTGATCGGGCGTCCGCCGTATCGACCGAGACAATGCGCGTCGATTTTGTCGCAAACGCGAGCCATGAGCTGCGTACGCCGCTGTCGACAATCATCGGCTATTCGGAAACGCTCAGTGACGATCCTGCGCTGGCGGCTGACGTTCGAAACAAGTTTGCCCAGACGATTCGCGACGAAGCGACGCGGATGCTTCGTATCATTGAAGACCTCATGGGCCTCTCACGCATCCAGGCGGACCGGTTCGTCGAGCCCGCTGATGCCGTCGACCTGGCCAGGGTCGTGCGCAGCGCGATCGCAAATGCGAGTTACCTGGGGCCGGATGGCAAATGCCAGTTCAACGTCGAAATGCCCGCGGATCTGCCCCCGGTGAAGGGCGACCATGGGCAACTTTCGCAACTGTTCGACAATCTCCTGAGCAACGCCGCTCGCTATGGTTGCAACGATTCCACCTCTACGATTGAGGTCAGTGCACGGGCGGATCGCGGCTTTGTCACAGTCACAGTGACCGATCATGGACCAGGAATCGCGCGCGAACACATTCCGCGGCTCACTGAACGATTCTACCGGGTCGACGAGGCCCGCAGCCGCGGGAGTGGAGGGACCGGACTGGGCCTCGCAATCGTCAAGCACATTGTGGAACGCCACAGGGGCCGTCTCGAAATCCGTAGCGAAGTCGGGGTCGGCACAACCGTCTCCGCGCGATTGCCGGTTGGCAACTGACCGACTGTCATACCAGCGTAACAAAAGCGTCACAGCATTGTCAGAACAGCTTGTTAGTGGCGCTACTCGCAAATGCTCCCAAAAGGACCGACGATGAAAAGGTTGACGATTGCTCTTCCGGTCGCGGCACTGCTCGCGGCCTGTGGCTCGAACACCGGCGGCGGCACCTCGGACCAAATCAGAATCGTCGGTTCTTCAACCGTCTATCCCTTCACAAAGGCCGTTTCGGAGGCATTCGCACATGTCGGTAACGTGCCGCCGATCGTCGAATCGACCGGCACGGGCGCGGGAATGAAATTGTTCTGCGCCGGAGTCGGCGGTCAATATCCAGACGTCGAGGACGCATCGCGCGCAATCAAGAAGAGCGAGTACGACACCTGCGTCAAAAACGGCGTGAAGACGATCATCGAAGTTCCAGTCGGGATCGACGGCCTCACCATCATCGGATCCAACAATGGAGAGGCGATGAATCTCACCCAGGCCGACATCTACAAGGCTCTCGCGGCCAATCCATTCGGGAAGGGTCCGAACAGGGCGCAGACCTGGAAGGACGTCAATCCGGCGCTTCCGGCGGTGAAAATCCGAGTGCTCGGCCCACCGCCGACGTCAGGAACGCGCGACAGCCTTGCCGACCTCTATCTCGAAAAAGGCTGCGATACCGATCCTGACATGAAAGAGCTCAAAAAGAGCAATGAAGACCAGCACAAGCAGATCTGCACCAAAATCCGCGAGGATGGCGCCTATGTGGAAGCCGGCGAGAACGACAATTTGATCGTCCAGAAGGTGGCCGCCGACCCCGGAACCCTCGGGGTCCTTGGCTACAGTTATCTTGCCGACAATGCCGACAAGGTTCGCCCGGTCCAGATTGGTGGGGTCGCTCCCACCGAGGAGACAATCGCCAACCTCAGCTATCCGGGCGCCCGCAAGCTCTTCATTTACATTAAGGGCGAGCATTTGGCGGCGAAACCGAAGCTCCGGGACTTCGTCGCCCAATATGCCAAAATGTGGGGCAAGAACGGGCCGCTCGAGAGGGTTGGCCTGGTGCCGTTCGCGGGAGCGGATGCCGACTCGGCGGCCAAGCAGGCGAGCGACCTGAAACCGCTCGATCCGAGCACTCTCAAGTAACGAGGAGCGGCGGGCGAATATGAGCCTCGGCCTAGCGCTCGTCGCGATCCTGATCCTTGCCTTTGCGGCGGGCTGGTATGGCTATGTGCGTGCCAGTCGCCTGCGCACGGCGAATCGACTCCATTCGCTCCCCTCTTATCACGGCGCTTATGCCGCGCTTTGGGCTGCCATCCCGGCGCTGCTGCTGATTGCTGCCTGGGCGCCGATTCAATCGCGCATGATCGACCAGGCCGTCCTCGCCAGTCCGGAGGGCAAAGCGCTCCCGAATTTCGAAATGCAGCGGGAATCCATTCTTTCGGAGGCGCGCGAAATCGCCAATGGAGAGCGCGAACAGGGCTTCAATCCTGAATCCTCGACGATCGCCCCGCGAATTCGCACGGAGCAGTCGCGGTTCGCGCTGATGGGTGGTGCCACCGCGATCCTCCTCGCGCTCGTCGCCGCGGCGCTCGCGCTTCGCCGAAGCGCGCCGGAGTTCCGCGCCCGGGTCGGAGTGGAGCGCTGGGTGATGGCCGTCCTTTTTGCAGCGTCGCTAATCGCGATCCTGACGACGCTCGGAATCCTGCTGTCGCTGCTGTTCGAAAGCTTGCGCTTTTTCCGGCTCTACCCGGCCGGGTCCTTCTTCTTCGGGCTCGAATGGAGCCCGCAAATGGCAATTCGCGCGGACCAGGCCGGATCTTCGGGCGCGTTCGGCTCGGTGCCTCTCATGTGGGGCACCTTTTTCATCGGAGCGGTCATTGCGATGATCGTCGCGGTTCCCCTGGGCCTGATGAGTGCGATCTACCTGACGCAATATGCACCGCCGAGACTGCGGTCATGGCTGAAGCCGATCCTCGAGATCCTCGCGGGGGTCCCGACCGTGGTTTACGGCTATTTCGCGGCATTGACGGTCGCGCCCATCGTTCGCGATTTCGGGCTTTCCATTGGAATCACGTCCGCGAGCAGCGAGAGTGCGCTCGCAGCAGGCTCGGTCATGGGCATCATGATCATCCCGTTCGTCAGCTCGATGGCCGACGATTCGATCGCCGCGGTTCCGCAGGCAATGCGCGACGGCAGCCTGGCAATGGGCGCAACCAAGTCGGAGACGATCCGCAAGGTCCTTCTCCCCGCCGCTCTTCCCGGAGTGATGGGCGGAATCCTCCTCGCGGTGAGCCGCGCCATTGGCGAGACGATGATCGTGGTCATGGCCGCGGGATTGGCGGCCAACCTTACGCTGAACCCGTTCCAAAGCGTCACGACAGTGACCACGCAAATCGTCGGCCTGCTGACCGGCGAGCAGGAGTTTGACAGCCCCAAGACCCTCGCGGCCTTCGCGCTCGGCCTGGCGCTGTTTGCGATTACGCTACTCTTGAACCTCATCGCCCTGCACATCGTGCGTCGTTACCGGGAGCAATACGAGTGACCTCCTTGCCCTCCAGCCGCTGGACCGACGGGGCGATGACCAAGCGCGTCCGCAGCCGCTACCGTTCGGAGCGTATTTTCCGCGGCATTGGACTGGCCGCGATCAGCCTTTCCGTGCTGTTCCTGGCCTTTCTGTTGTGGACGATGGCGTCGAAGGGATTGAGCGGCTTCAGCCAATATGAGGCCCAGCTTCCGATCGATTTCGCCAAGAGCGACTTGTTCCTCGATCCTGCGACGATCAGAGGGCCTGACGCGCGGATAACAGTTGCCGGCGCAGACCTCTCGACCGCGATTTCGAAGGCCGCAGAGGCAGCTTATGGTCCTGATGCCGGCCGGATGTTCAGCGACGCTGCCGTCGATCGCTTGACCGACGCGATCGTCGTCGATCCCAACATGCTGACCGGTTCTTCGACGTTGTGGCTGCCAGTCTCGAGCAAAGTCGACATCGCCGGCAAGGGCAACGGCGATCCTGCGGCCGAAAAGATCGTCCGCGCCCTCGAACAGAAACATGCGCTGAAGCGGACCTTCAACCTTCATTTTTTTACCAGCGCCGACGCCACAGATCCATCCGCAGTTGGCGTTTGGGGAGCGCTCAAGGGCAGTTTCTACACGATCCTTGTGACGATCCTTTTGTCGTTCCCGATCGGGGTCCTGGCCGCGGTCTATCTCGAGGAATTTGCGCCGCAGAATCGCTGGACCGACGCGATCGAGGTTTCGATCAACAATCTTGCCGCTGTCCCGTCGATCATCTTCGGCTTGCTGGGCCTGGCTGTGTTCCTCGATGTGATGAACTTGCCGCGCTCGGCACCGATCGTCGGAGGGCTGACCCTGGCGCTGATGACCTTCCCGGTGATCGTCATCGCCGGGCGTAACGCAATCAAGACAGTGCCTCCGTCGATCCGCGACGCGGCCCTCGGCGTCGGGGCGTCCAAGATGCAGGTGACGTTCCACCATGTCCTGCCGCTCGCGCTCCCCGGGATCCTCACCGGCACGATCATCGGCGTTGCCCGGGCACTCGGCGAAACCGCTCCCTTGCTGATGATCGGAATGCGCGCCTTCGTCGCTGCTCCGCCGAACGGAATCAGCGACCCGGCTACGGTGCTTCCGGTTCAGATCTTCCTTTGGTCGGACGAGGTCGGCCGAGGCTTCATCGAAAAGACAAGCGCCGCGATCATCGTGCTTTTGCTGTTCATGCTACTCATGAACGGTCTCGCAATTTATCTTCGCAACCGCTTCGAGCGCCGCTGGTAAGGCTATGCTGATGACTCCCAATCATTCGACCGTCACCCTGCCCGATCCGCCGCCGGCTGAGGCGGCCGAGCCGCCAGCTGGGCGGAATCCCAAAATGTCGGCTTGCGGCGTGAGTGTCTTCTATGGGGACAAACAGGCTCTCAAGGACGTGTCGATCGACATTCACGAGGATCGGGTCACGGCTTTCATCGGCCCGTCCGGCTGCGGCAAGTCGACCTTCCTGCGCTGTCTCAACCGGATGAATGACAGTATTCCCTCGGCGCGTGTCACAGGGAAAATCGAGCTGGACGGCGAGGATGTGAACGGCTCTGGGATGGACGTCGTTCAACTGCGGGCCCGGGTCGGGATGGTTTTTCAAAAGCCGAATCCGTTTCCAAAGTCGATTTTCGAGAATGTCGCTTACGGGCCGCGAATCCACGGTCTCGCAACTTCCAAGGCTGATCTCGAACAGGTCGTCGCGAAATCCCTGAAGCGTGCGGGCCTGTGGGATGAGGTCAAGGATCGACTCCAAGAAAGCGGCACCGCGCTGTCAGGCGGCCAGCAGCAGCGCCTGTGCATTGCACGGGCGATCGCGGTCGATCCCGAAGTCATTTTGATGGACGAGCCCTGTTCCGCGCTGGACCCGATCGCCACGGCGAGAATCGAGGAGCTGATCCACGAGCTTCGCGGGCGCTATGCGATCGCGATCGTCACGCACAACATGCAGCAAGCCGCGCGTGTGTCGCAGCGGACGGCGTTCTTTCACCTCGGGGAACTCGTCGAGTACGGTAAGACCAGAGAGATTTTCACGAACCCGCGCCAGCAACGCACCCAGGATTATATTACCGGCCGCTACGGCTGAACGGAGCAGAACCCATGCAGCAGACGAGCGGGCACACCCTTAAAGCCTTTGACGAGGACATCGACCGACTGCGCGCGCTCATCAGCCAGATGGGCGGGCTGGCCGAGCATGCCATCGAAGAGGCCATGCGTTGCCTCGTCCAGCGCGATGTTGAAGGAGCCGAGAAGATCATCCGCGCCGATAAGAAGCTCGATGCCCTTGAGGTCGAGACCGAAAGGCGTGCCGTCCAGCTGATCGCGCTTCGAGCACCGATGGCGGGTGATTTGCGCGACGTGGTCGCCGCGCTCAAAATTTCGGGCGTCGTCGAACGAATCGGCGATTATGCGAAGAGCATCGCCAAGCGTGTCGCGCTGCTCGAAAATGCCGGCAAGATCGAACCACTGTCTTTACTTCCCGAGATGGCACGGATCGCCACCGGCATGGTCCACGACGTCCTCGATGCATTCATCGAGCGCGATGCCGAGGCGGCGTACCAGGTTTGCGTGCGCGACGATGCCGTCGACGATTTCTATGATTCGATATTCCGCACATTGCTCACGCATATGATGGAAAACCCGCAGAACATCGGCCAGGCGGCGCATTTGCTGTTCATCGCCAAGAACCTCGAACGGGTCGGCGATCATGCGACGAATATCGCCGAGATGGTCTATTATGCGGCCACCGGCCAGCACATGGCGGACCGGCCCGGCAAGTCGCCGAAATGAAACCGGGGATGAACAGGCGTTTGCTTATCGTCGAGGACGACCGGCCGATTGCCGAACTTCTGAAGCATCATTTCACGTCGGCGGGGTACACCGTGACGACTACGCCTGACGGCGACGAGGCACTGATCCTGATCGAGGAGGTCAAGCCCGATCTCGTCCTGCTCGACTGGATGATCGAAGGCACGAGCGGGATCGAGGTCTGCAGGAGAGTCCGGCGTTCCGGGCGTACGGCACAGCTTCCGATCATCATGCTGACCGCGCGCGGCGAGGAAGACGATCGCGTCCGCGGACTTGAGACCGGCGCGGACGATTTCGTGGCGAAGCCGTTCAGCCCGAAGGAGCTGGTTGCGCGAGCCAACGCGCTGCTGCGGCGATCTCAGCCGAAGCTCTTCACGGAAAGGCTGACCTATGGCGGCATCGAAATGGATACAGCCGCGCATCGTGTGCGCCGTGACGGCCGGCCGCTCAATCTCGGTCCCACGGAGTACCGCCTGCTGGGTCACTTTCTCCGCAGTCCCGAGCGGGTCTTCTCGCGTCAGCAACTCCTCGATGCCGTTTGGGGTCACAATGAGGATGTTGAACTCCGGACGGTGGACGTGCTGATCCGAAGGCTGCGCGTTGCACTTGGCGACGGCCCCGATCTTCTCCGCACGGTCAGGTCTGAAGGCTATTCGCTTGACGTCAACGCTTGATCGGCACGCCTGAGATTGGGCGCTGTCATAGTCTGGAAATCGGTCCGACATGCTGGTGCAAGACTGGTCCGGTAGCAGGAAGCCGGACCAGGAGGCTTCTCATGACCTACGAAGAAACCGACTATTTCCGGCGACGGGAGATGCAGGAACGCGCCGCGGCAAAGAGTGCGGCCAATTTGGCCGCCCGCCGTGTCCATCAGCAGATGGCAGAATACTATGCCGCAATGCTGTACGGCGTCGCTTCAATGGACCCACTTAGCTCGTTACGGGCTTCCGGCGCGCTTTAGAGACGCCTTCCAGCCGCTGCTCTCATGTCCGCGCTCGGGGTCGACGGGGGCCATCCTGCCGGCATAGTGCAACAGTCATAGTCGCATTATAGTGCTCTTAATGGACGAGCCCCCATTCGAAAGACGACTTGCAGCCGAAGCACTTGGCTCGTTTTTCTTATTTGCAACGGTGATTGGTTCCGGGATTATGGCCCATCACCTTTCGGGCGGGAACAACGCGGTCGCGTTGCTCGGCAACACTCTCGCGACCGGTGCAATGCTGTTCGTTCTCATCACGATGTTCGGTCCTATCTCGGGAGCGCACATGTACCGCTGTTCATTATCGCGCAACCTGCCGGCGCGGCGCTTGCTGCGCTGACAGCCAACTGGCTCTTTCCCGCCAGGCGCTAATTTCTGCTTTGGGTCGAAAGCGGTCACTCGGTTCCGGGCGCCCGCCAACACCTGATCACCAGTGTCGAGTTGAAGAATGCTGCACCGATGATGCCGGTGAAGGCCGTTATCATGACGAGCAGGACCGTGGCCCTGGCGAGGGCCGTTTCGACCACGAGGCCAAGGGCCAGTGTAGCCAGCCAAGGCACCATGACCGTCACTGTCGCGACGAGTAGCGCGATTCGAGAGCTACCCCACAGGAACGTAGCCATGGAGTTCAGCCGCAACTTTGGCAGCTTGCCGACCACCAATAGGCGCGCCGCCCATGCCAACAGCGACCAGATAACAAGACCCACGATGATTTGAACCGTCAACCTGTGCCGGAATAACGGACCTATTGGGTCACCCTTCGTCTCCGTGAGGATCACCGCGCCGCTTGCCAGCAGGAATCCTGCGGCGACGACGAACGCTAGCCAGAGGCGTGAAGGTCTAGGCGTATTCAAGGCGACAGCATTCCATCGGTGGCTTACGTCCGCAATGGGTCGAAAGCGGACACTAAAACCTCACGGACCTCCGCAATCATGCGGAGAGATCGGAGCACAAGTCGAAGAAATAGCAAGCCACCAAAACTGGTTGGTTTGTCCCCTCGCCTGTCGAGACGTCCAGCGCCCGCCGTTTGGCCCGCGCTCCTTCTCAAACCTCGAGCCGACACAAAAAGGGCCCAGCGAGAACGCTGGGCCCACATAACCAGCCGGGAAGGGCTCAAGCGTCGCTATCGTCGCCCTGGCGATCTTCGCCGAACGTCTCGCGGGCTTCGTCCTTTATGCTGCCCCAGGTGTTCTGAAGCTTTCCCTCAGCCTGATCAGCCTGGCCTTCGTGCTTCATCTTCTCGTCGCCGAAAAGCTTGCCGGCGCCTTCCTTCATCTTGCCACCGGTCTGCTTAAGGCTGCCCTCGGTTCGATCGTCGTCGATTCCAGCGGTGGTGCCATCGTCATTTCTGTCATGGTCGTTCATGGATAACCTCCATTGCAGTGTGGAGGCTTCAACGCTTCAGTTGTTTCTTCGTTCGAAGTGTCCGCAATGGGTGGAAAGCGGACGCTAGCGCGCCGCGACCTCACCGATGCGGGCAACCTGGCCAGCAACAAGGACGACGCTTTCCGTCGCTAAGGTTCTCGCAGCCCCAGCGGATGCGCTTCTCGCGAGTCTCCACCTTTTTCGCCGAGTCGATCCAGCAGATCCATTCGTTGCGGGCGAGCGGTGTGATACTTTGCCACGTCGCCATGGCCGCTGGATCGCTATTCAGCGCGTCGCTAAGGTCTCCGGGAAGTTCATGGACGACCCCGCCGGGGATGCTCTTGTCATCGATCATGCGGCCCTGAATAGAATGGCAGCAAATGTCTGCAATGGGTGAAAAGCGGAGTTAGGTTTTGACTGGGCCGCCAGCTCGGAAATCTGCCAGGATCTTGAAGATAGGGGGCGAGATGCGATTCAACACGACTGCGGCGCTCTGCGCAATGTTGATGGCGACGTCGCCCACTCCTTCGTTCGCAGCTGTCCCGGTCCGTCTCACCGGCAACACCGCGGCGGACAGCACGCTCCAGCATGATATCGTCCAGACGATTACCTATTACGGCGCCGCTTTCGACTGCGCCGCCCCAAACGAAATTCGAGCGAGCATCCTCAACTCGGCGATGATCCCTTCGGATGCCGACTACAGAGCGCCGTCGCTGCGGGCGTCATACGAGGAATGGGACGCGACATTCTGCGGGAAGACCCACCGGTTCCTTGTGTCCTACTGGCCCGATCCGCAGGGTGGTTCCTTCTTGAAGGTGACATATCCCTATCCCGTGGGCGCCCCATCAGCGATTCTCCGCTGAGCGTGTTCGAGTAGAGGGTTCGCGCCCGAACGAAGCTATCCCATGTCCGCAATGGGTCGGAAGCGGACAGTCGATCCCTCCACAGCCTAGTGCGCCCGTTTTGAGAGCTGACGATTCGAATCAAGCCATTGTCCGTGCTACGGCCCTTGGCTTCTTAAGGGAGGCACGTATGGCAAAGGCCCTTCTCGTATCTGCTTTGGTTCTTACTCTTGCGGCGACCGCGTGTGATCGCGCGCAGAACACTTCCAATCCCGACAACGGCAAAAATACCGCCACGAGTGCAAACGCTGCGGATGCTGTGAAGAGCGTTGAGGCCGATATGCTTGCGGCTTTCCATGCGAAGGACGCTGCCAAGCTATCCGGATATTATGCTTCAGATGCCGTGCTCGCCATACCGGGTCGGACTGTTCAGGGTACGGACGCAATCAATAAAGCCAATGCAGAAGATCTGAATGATCCCGCCTTCAAGCTCGACTTCACGAATGAACGAACTGACGTGGCTGACTCGGGCGACCTTGCGTACACGAGCGGCAGCTTTCAAGTGACCTTCACGAGCACGAAAACGAAGAAGGTCGAAAGCCAGACCGGAACCTACGTCACGGTGTTTCGCAAGCAAGCTGATGGGTCTTGGAAGGCGGTGGCAGACATCGCGACACCAAAGACTTAGGCTACGACCGAGTCTCGCGCACTGAGTTTTGCCCGGATAGAGGTCCCCAAATGTCGGGCCGTAAATGTCTGCTTTGGGTGGAAAGCGGACATGAGCGCTCGACGCGCCTGAGCTCATCGAGTCTCCTTAGCGACTCGCTTCGCGAGGCCCTCCGCCTCAACTCTATTGAGCCGCGCGAGACTTGATGTGGCCGAAAGGTCCGTCATCCAGAAGCGCAGGCTTCTAATGGTCTCTCGGGCTTCCAGGTAGCTGGCCAGGATCGTTCGCGCTTCGCCTTCGGAAATGGGCGCTCCGCAATCGATTAACTCTTGGCGATCTTCGCTTAGAAAGCGGTGGCAATGGGCCCATATGTGACGTTGAACGCGCATCGGAGTCAGGCCGCGGATCTCTTCGCGATAGGTGGGGATCACATCGACCCGCCGGGCCAGCCGTCGACTCCCCGTTACATAATAATCCGCGAGCGAGTCCCGCAGCTCGGAATCGCTCACAAGGACCAAATCGCCGGCCGCAATCAGCTCCCGATATGTCCCGTCCGACGTAGTAAAGGGCCAAATCTGGCTTGCCTGATAGAAAGCTAGAAGCGTCTCCCAAGCCGACCCATTCTTCAGTTTTCCATTCTCTGCAAAATCGAGCGCCGCGGTGCCATAATCAGCGACGTCCGACCAGAAGGCCAATCTCCGATCGAGGGCACCGACATCCGCTAACAGGTCAGAGTGGACACGCTGAAGATACTCCTCACCCCGCACCGCGTCATGCCGGGCCTCGTTCCAGTTGTTAGTCTGAAGCCCTACGAACACACCAAAAACGACGATAATGAAATCCAGGGCCACTGCGGTCCAATTTTGCTCTTTCAGATGATCACCGATCCGACGAATCCGCATTTTCGCCCCCTCACCCATTTTGAAACCGGCCGAACGCGGGGAACTCTGGCCAAAGCTTATCAGCGTCGGAGTCCGAACGCACCAGCCTGACCACGACCGGCACTAGCGGCTGTGCTGGCCGATGATCGAAGTGTCCGCCATGGGTCGAGCGGGCGTTAGGAAATGCTTTTCAATCGCTAGTTTGCCGTCGCGTCCGCCTGCCCGCGGCTCAACGTGAACGGGCGTTGGAAAGTCACAGCGGAATTCCGGGTGCGCATGTCACCTAGTTACAAGTCTGCTAGAAAAAATAAAGAAACGCTTATGATAAGCCACTTATGATATGGCTCATGATCGAACTCTATACTTGGCCTTGATTGTTACGGAATCATGTCTATCTAAATGAAGCTACCAGTCGAAATCGACGGTTTGGGCGCTGAGCCGCACCTTCCTCCATCTTTAACGTCTCCTAGCCGGCAGGTGCCAATTCAGGCGTCCGCCAATAAAGGAACTCACCATGAAGTATTTTGGAACCGTCAAGTCATTTGACACTGTCCAGGGCCACGGCGAAATCAAGCCAGAAACCGGCGGCGACATGCTTCGCTTTGAGCGCAGCGCGATTTCGTGGGAAAAGAACAGTGTTCCGACGGTCGGCCAGCGTCTGTCCTATGACGTAGGGACCAACAAGGAACGTCAGCCCTGCGCGCTGAACCTCCAGACGATCTAACCAAGAAGCGTCGGACGGAGGTCAAAGTTCGCCTCCGTTCGCACTTTCCAGCGCCGCTCGTGGGTCGAAGCCAATAACGAGGGCCCAGCGATCGGCGGCGCCCCGGTTTCCCCGACACGGGGACCCAAGGAGAGATTCGATGAGACCGATTTACATGACAATGACGGCCATCGCCGCTCTATCAGTCGCGACCGCCGTCTCGGCCAAGCCGGGCCATGACCGCACGTATAGCCATCAGCTCCGGGCTCAGATCGACTCGGGCATCAGCCAGGGGACGATTTCGCGGCGCGAGAGCATTGGATTGCGCGAAACCCTCGGCCGACTGGTACGGCTTGAGCGCAGGTTCAGCCCGAATGGGATCAGCGGCCGCGAATATGCCATTCTAATGCAACGCAGCAATGCGCTGTCCAAGGACATCCGTGTCGCAACTCGCAATCGCAACGGGCGCATGGATCAGTCCGCTTGGAACAATCGGGCGAACAATTATGGCAACCATGACGCCGACCCCCGGTTCGCTGGCTTGCATCCAGCCGACCGCTTCAGGGGCGACGCCAGGATCGGGCAGCACGCGACCACCCGCATCGTGGCCATGCCGGTGCAGTACAGAAACGATTATGTGGACACCGATCGGGTCTACTACGGCTACGACAATGGCCGGGTCTATCAGATCGACCGCCAGTCGCGGATGATCCTCGCGCTACTCGACATCGTTCGCAGATAAGATTGAAGTTCGTTGCGCGAGGGGGCGCCTGGTTACGGCCAGGCGTCCTTTTGTTTTTTTCGAAGGGGAGAGAGGCGACGGGCCGAGTTTTGCATATCCTTGGGTCGTCGCCATTCAAGCGGCTACGGGCAAACGGGACTCAAACGTGGAGCGAGTCACATGCACAGTAAGCCCCTTGGGCGACGAGGTCTCGGAAACCTGAGCATTGAGCTGCTTGGCCAATGCCCCGATCAGCGCTGTACCGAGGCCGGTCGACGTCTTCGATTCCTCGTCATGCATTCGCCCCCTGCCATTATCCGACACTGACAGCTTCCAGTCTGACTTGGCCTTCTCGAACGTCACCCGGATGCGCGCCGAGCGGCGCGCCCTTGGAAAGGCGTACTTGATGGCGTTCATAATTAGTTCGGTGACAATTAGCCCCACGCTGACCGCGTGACTGGTGGGCAGGGCGCCTTTACTGGCTGCTACGACGACATCGATAGCCTGGTTGGGTCCGACCATTGACGATGCGAGCCCTGCGCTCAATTTCGTTAGATAAGGCCCCATTTCGATCTGCTCGATGCCGTCCGATGAGTTCAAATGGCCCTGGACGGCAGCAACGGACATCACCCTTTGGTGCGCCGCACGAAGCTCGTTCTTGGTCTCCTCCGACGTCACCGACCCAGCCTTCAACAGGAGGATGCTGGCGATGATCTGCAGGCTGTTGGCGATTCGGTGCCGCATTTCTCGCAGCAGGGTCCGCTGCTGCTCCAACAGCTCCTCGGTATGTTCCAAGAGGCGCTGCTTCTCCTGCTCAACGACGCGCCGCTCGGTGATGTCCTTGATTGCGAGCAGGACCATCCGGCCGGCAATGCTTTGGTCGCGAATGGGAAGGGCGTTAAGCTGGATTGTGCGCTTGCCGAGATGGGCGAAGTCCTGCTCGAACTCGAAGCCCTCGAGCGCCGCATGCTGTGGGACCACAGCTGTGAGCAGCTGGCGCAAACCCGGAATGTCCCATTGCCCGTCGGAAAGTTCGAACAGGGAGCGGCCGTGAGCACTCGTCGGGTCCTCGCCGAAGATCTCATAGAAGCAACGGCTGGCGGCAAGAAGATGGAGTGAATCGTCGAGCACCAGGAATGGTTCAGGCAAGGTATCGACAATTGCGAGCGCGAGAGCCTGAGCCTCGGCCAGGCCGTGAAGCTGATTCATGGATTTGCTCCATCAGGGCGGGAGCGTCGCACAACTCTCAGTCACCGGCGTGCCTTGGCAAGGGCCAGCGATGGATCCGCTATATATCATTAAAGGGGTGAAGACGAGTCAATCTTGATCTGGATTAGGTTGCTAGCAACGTCCGCAATGGGTCGTTTGTGGCCACGATCGCGAGTGTGCATAATGCACATTCTCGACGAAGCCCCGTCCGGCAGGGTGATGTTTGAAACAGCGGGCGTTCTTTATTCGCTCCGGAACGGGGCCCATTGTGGCCGGAGCTTCGTTGGCCTCTTGTAATGACCCACAGAACCCCAAAAATTCGCTCCGCCACGACCGCGATCGCCGCAGTCCTTGCCCTTTCTGCAACGCAGCTCCTCGCGCAGACGGCGCCTGACGCTACACAACCTGTGATGGTCGCCCCGACCACCGCCGTCATGGACAGCGCGCCCATGGCGACGACCCCAAGCGAACCGTTGACCGCTAGCACCAGCGACCCGCTCGCCCCGAGCGCCAAGTCGACCGCGACGAAGTCCACCCAATCCACAACGACCCATCGAACCGCGAGCGTCGCGCGCCCGGCCAAGGTCCCGCCTCCGGTGGCGCAGGCGCCTGTTGCAGCGCCCGCCGCTCTTCCGGCCGAGACCGTCGAGGCAGCGCCCGTCACGGTGACCGCTGGGCCAGCTGCGGCCCCCGCAGCCATCATAACCCCGCCGCCGGCAAAGAATTCGTCCGTCGCGTCGAGCGACATGTTGCCGATCGCCGGTGCCGCGGGGCTCGGATTTCTCGGCCTCCTCGGCGTTGGGCTTGCGATGCGGCGCCGCAGGCGCCGGAACGAAGAAGAATTTGCCGCCGCCGAGCAGGAAGAGCTTGCCGTCGACGCTCCGGCTCAGGCCGATCCGCTGTTCGACGAGCCCGCATTCGCACCGCGCATCGCGGACCCGGCTCCGGCCCTCGCCCTGGGCGCTGCGGTCGCCTCGGCACCTGCGGCGTCCGAGTGTGTCGACGCCGCGCCCGGCAGCCACGTCGAGGCCGCGTGCGAAGGACCGACGGCGGACAATCCTTCGCTGTCGATCAAGAAGCGCCTGAAGCGCGCGCACTTCTTCGACCAGCGCGAGTTCCTGGCCGAAGCGGGCGAGGTCGCTCCGATGGCGGCCGATGCCGGACTTCCGGACGCAATCGCGGAGCCGGTGGCGGCTCCTGCACCGTCCACCCGCGAGCCCGCGTGACCCTTGCGCTAGCCGGGATCGATCCAGGGCTGTGTTCGAGCATAGCGAGCGTTTCCGCTCGGGTATCCATCTGCGTTATCTTTGGAACCAGCCGACAATCGCGAGGACGGCTGCGGCAGCGCTCAAAAAGAATGCAATTGCAATGATCATTGCCGCTGAATTTGTACGCCTGGAATCGTTTTCGGTCGGCGGCTTCTCATCGGGCTTGCGGACAATTCTCCACCATCCGACGGCCGCGACGACGAGAAACAGGACCCCAAGGAGTGCGACAACGTAACTGATATCGCGCATCGCAAGACAATGCGCCGCGACCCACAGGCTGACAAGTTGTCGCTCTTTGCGCTACGGGGAGGGCCCATGCGAAAGAAGCGAATTCAAAAAACCGATGAGCAGCGGGACGAACGCTTCGCGAAGCAAGCGCAAAGGCGGAACGAGGACACTGCTGCGGAAGACGATTCTATCGATGCCATGGTCAAACGAAGCATCAAGCTGCACGGTCCCTGATCCGCCCCAGCTTGGGATGTCCGCTTTGGCGAAAGCGGACATTAGGCGGGGAGACGGAAGTTGCCGGGCGTTTTTGCCTTCATTCCACCGTCCTTTGGAGCCAGCAGAATGCCCACGATCTGGGGGACGAGTTGGACGAGCAGAGGGCTCGCCGGCCTCCAATGGTCAGGTGCAGAGCGGCCGGGCCTTGGTCGCCGTGGGGGCGTTTGCTGAGTTGGTTCCAATATAACCGGGCTCAGCTTTGATGCAGTATCCTGACAACGTATTCGCTGGGATCAATTTGACCCTGCCCGTGAGAATCGTGCCAGGTGGATCGGCCG
>JBKPOR010000181.1:0-2369 GCA_046765675.1 Pseudomonadota bacterium | reverse complement strand
AAGGCGAACGAAGTCGCTGCCACCGCGGCGCGCACTCTCGCAACATCGCCGACGGTGAGCTTCAACCCGTTGTTCATTCATGGCGGAACCGGCCGCGGCAAGACCCACCTGCTGCACGCGATCGGCCATGCCTTCACGGCGCTGAACCGCGGCGGCCGAGTCGTCTCGATGTCGGCCGAGAAGTTCATGGTCGAGTTCATCCGGGCGCTGAAAGAGAATGACACGATCGGCTTCAAGCAGCGCCTGAGGAGCGCCGACCTGCTGCTGATCGACGACGTCCAGTTCATCGCCGGTAAGGATTCTACCCAGGAAGAATTCTTCCACACAATGAACGAGATCATCACCGCCGGCCGGCGGCTGGTGATCACGTCCGACCGCGCTCCCCAAGATCTGGATGGGATCGCGCCGCGAATCCTGTCGCGCCTCTCCTGGGGTCTGGTCGCGGACATCAACGCGGCCGATTATGAGCTAAGGTTCAATATCATCCTCGCCAAGCTCGAGGCCCTGCCCGGAGTCGAAATGCCTCGGCCGGTGATCGACTTCCTGGCGCGCAGGGTGACGTCTTCGGTTCGCGAGCTCGAAGGCGCGCTCAACCGGATCGGCGCTTATGCGATGATGACCGGGCGGCCGATCGACGTTGCCTTCGTCGAGGAAGTTCTGGCCAACGTGCTTCGCGCGAACCAGCGCCGAATTTCGATCGACGAGATCCAAACCCAGGTCGCAGAGCATTATCGGATTCGGAAGGCGGAAATGACTTCGGCACGCCGCGCCCGGGAAGTCGCACGGCCGCGCCAAGTCGCGATGTATTTATCGAAGCAGCTGACACCAAAATCCCTACCCGACATCGGTCGCCGCTTCGGAGGGCGCGATCACACGACGGTGATCCACGCGGTCCGGCAGATCGAGAAGCTCCGCGCGAGCGACGCCGAGCTGGACGCCGATATCCGGCTTCTGACGAGGCAGCTCGAAGGCTGATTCACGCCGCGTCGTGAAAGATAATCCCGAGGGTTCGGCGCTGACCAGACCTGACTTCGCTGACGCCGTGGCGGTGCTGGACCCGATAGAAGCCGCGTGAGCCTCGAACCGGGCGGTTGCGAAGGGCGAAGATCACGGCGTCCCCTTGTTCGAGCGGCACGACCTGCGCTCGCGACTGACGCCTCGGCCGTTGCTCGGTCAGGATGAACTCACCCCCGGAGAAGTGCGCCGTGCTTGAGAGGAGCACGGCGACCTGGATCGGGAAGAGATTCTCGCCGTACACGTCCTGGTGCAGGCAATTATAGTCGCCGGGACCATAGCTCAGGATGAGTGGCGTCGGTCGCAGCTGGCCGGCCGAATGGCATTGCCCCAGGAATTCCGTCAGGCGGCGGGGGTAACGGACCGGCGAGCCAAGTTGTCCCTGCCAATCGTTCGCTATGGGCACGAGCCGTTCGTAAAGCCGTTCCCGAAGCTCGGCGATCGGTGACGGCAGCGGATAGCGATAATATTTATACTCGCCGCTGCCGAAGCCGTGGCGCGCCATGACGATCTTGCTTCGGAAATGGTCGCCGTCATAGCCGGCTGCCAATTGCTCGCACACTTCTCGTCCAACGAGGCGCGGAATGACGCTGAAACCGCGTTCGTTGAGATCGGCGCCGACCAGGCTCCATGCATGCTCATCCGGAAAACCGGTCATTGAGCGCGGCTTTCCCGCATGAGGAGGCGCGCCTTGCGGTCGCTTCCCCAACGGTATCCGCCGAGCGAGCCGTCAGCCCGGACGACTCGATGGCAGGGGATCAGGACGGCGACGGGGTTGGCCGCGCAAGCCTTTGCAACCGCCCGGGCAGCGAGCGGATTCGGTCTGGATTCTGTCATGGCCAGGCTCCTTTGAAAGAGCCGTCCTCATGCCCCCGAGCGCTTCCCGTCACGTCCCAACGGTTGCGCTCAAAAAGAAAAGGCCCGGCTGAACGTGCCAGCCGGGCCGGTTCTTTAGGTTCCGATCGCTTACGACCTGGTTGCCGGCCGCGTCGGGATGGTGATCCTTACGGTTTCACCATTCTGGCCCGGGAAATTCGTGAACATCGCCTCGACCAGGCTCGGGATCACGACGTCAAGCCGGTTAGTCATCGACCGGGCCTGCGCACGCCCATCGAACAGGGGCGCGTTCGAGCCACGGGCCCGGATGTGGAGGTCGATCTGGCTATGGTATTCGACGTAGCTGTCGACACCACCACCGCCGCCATACCAGAACGGGTCGTTCCAACCGTAATAAAAGGGCGAGCGGTAACCGAACCCGTATCGCGGATAGTAGAACGGGCTGTAGAACGGATCGTAGAATCCGCCATAGCCGTACCCGCCATAGCCGTACCGGCTACGATAGAAGGGATCCTCCT
>JBKPOR010000180.1:0-4294 GCA_046765675.1 Pseudomonadota bacterium | reverse complement strand
CTCACCGGAAGGCCCGGTAATCGCGAATGCGGCGATGTCGCCGGACTTGAAGCCGGGCAGCTGCTCGACCGCCCATTCGATGTCTTGCGGCCAGTGATTGCGCCCGTTGATGATGATCATGTCCTTGGCGCGGCCGACGATGAAGATGTAGCCGCCGGACATGTAGCCCATGTCTCCGGTGTCGAGCCAACCGTCGTTGCTGAGGCAGGCCTTGGTCGACTCCTCGTCACGGAAATAGCTGTGCATTACGCTTGAGCCGCGAACGAAGACTCTGCCGATGCCGCGGTCGGGCAGGGCATCGCCGTCGTCTCCGCGGACCTCGATCTCCATTCCGGTGACCGGCTTTCCGCAATTGACGACCGCGCGGTAGCGCCGAGGACGCTCCTCATCGCCGGGCTCTCCGCCCGACAGCTCATTCTCTTCGACCAGCTCCAGCCGGATTCCCTCGCCCGGCGGCATCAGCGACACAGCAAGCGTCGCCTCGGCGAGGCCGTAGCTCGGACAGAAAGCACTCGCCTTGAACCCGGCGGCGTCGAAGCAATCGACGAAGGTCTGCATCACCTCCGGACGGATCATGTCGGCGCCGTTGCCCGCGATCCGCCAGCGCGTGAGGTCGAACCGGTCTTCGGCGCGAGTCTGCGAACTCATTCGGCGCGAGCAGATGTCATAGCCGAAGGTTGGCGAATAGCTGAGGCTCGTACCCGGATTGCGCGTGATCATGTCGAGCCACGCGAGCGGGCGGCGCGCGAAATCCTCGGTCTTCAGATAATCCACCGAGATTTGGAGCGCGATCGGCGAGAGGAAGCAGCCGACCAGGCCCATGTCATGATACCAGGGAAGCCAGGAAATGCAGCGGTCGCTGTCGATCACTTCGAGCCCGATGCCGTGCGAGCGGAGATTATCCAGCAAGGCGCGGTGAGTGACGGCGACGCCATGGGGGAAGCGGGTCGAACCGCTGGAATATTGCAGATAGGCAATGTCGTCCGCCCCCGGCTTTGGAAGCGGCGTATCGGCTTGTTCGAGGCCTGGCATGCCGTCCCAGCCGCGAGCGTCGATTTTGCGGTTGGCGGCTGCAGCTTCGGCCATTTCGGCGAGCTCGGCGGGGAACAGGAACAGCTTGGGATCGCAACTATCGAGCTGAATCTTGAGCTGGTCGACATAGGAGTCCCGGCCGCCGAAGCTGGTCGGCAGAGGCAGCGGCACGGGCCAGGCCCCCGCGTAGACCGCTCCGAAGAAGCAGGACGCAAACTCCTGGCCGGTCTCGGCGATCAGCGCGATGCGATCGCCCGGCTTAATGCCGAGCGCGGCGAAACGCCGCGCATGGGCCAGCGAATCCTCGCGCAGCTCGGCATAAGTATAGGCCCGGGTGAGAGTGCCGCGCGCATCATGGAAATTGAGGCCACGGCGGCCCTGCGCCGAATAATCGAGCGCATCCCCGATCGTCGCGAAATCCGCGAGGCGGCGCGGCTGCCTATCGAGGGTCGGCGTCGCGCCCGGAGGGGCAAGCTCAGTCTTCAATGAGGCGTTGCGTTCGAGCACGCCGTCCCTTCCCGGTTGTCTTTTCAAAACATCATTGGGCTGCGCTGTATGCAGCCTGCTTCCTGATGAGCGGGGACTGTGGCACAAAAACGGCGCGATGACACTCACCAAGGCGCGCCGAGCGCTTTCGCCGCTCAACGAAGAGAGGCTCAATGAGCTCGCGCTGCGCTATGTCAGCCGTTTCGCGACCACTCGCGCGAAGCTCCAGGCCTATCTCAACCGCAAAGTGCGCGAACGCGGCTGGGAGGGAGGCCGCCCGCCCGACTTAGACGCCATCAGCCAGCGCTTTGCGGCGCGCGGTTATGTCGATGACGCTGCTTATGGGCTCGCCAAGTCGCGCTCCCTGATGGGTCGCGGCTATGGCAAGCGACGAGTCATCCACGCGCTCCGCGCGGCGGGGATCGAGGAAGGCGACGGCGAGGCGGCGCTCGAGCTCGCCGATGCCGAGGCCGTTTCCGCCGCATTGCGCTTCGCCGAAAAGCGCCGGTTCGGACCCTTCGCGGCGCATGGAGGAAAAGATCCCCGCGAATCCGAGAAAGCGCTCGCCGCCATGCTTCGCGCCGGGCACGCGTTCAGCCTGTCGCGAACGATCCTCGGGCTTCCGCCAGGCGAGCCTATCGACGTCGACGACTTTAGCGCGCGATAACAAACCAACATTAGCTAAAGTCGGTTTGCCGACATTGGCAGTCATGTTAATGAATGCCCGTGTCACGCGTGAGTTCGAAAAGTGCCGCTGGGGGACCGGAGCTGCAAATGGAGCCGGCAGAAGCGCTCGCGACGACGGACGAGATGGAGCTCGTCGTCGGCGAAATGCCGCCCATCGCCGGGCGGGTGAAGTGGTTCGACGCGACCCGCGGCTTCGGCTTCATCATCAGCGACGAGATCGAAGGCGACATCCTCCTGCATTTTAGCGTGCTTCGCGAACATGGCCGAAGGAGCGTTCCGGAAGGCGCGCTGGTCGAATGCGTACCCGTCCGCCTCGAGCGAGGCCTCCAGGCGAAGAAGGTGCTCTCAATCGACCTGTCGTCGGCCTTGCCCCCGCAACCGCGCTCGTCCATGCCCTCTGCCGAACGCGCCGACCGCAGGGCTCTTTCAGACGCAGCCGGCGAGTTCGAGCCGGTGGAGGTCAAATGGTTCAACCGCGTAAGGGGTTATGGTTTCGTCAATCGCATTGGCGCGGAGGGCGAGGACGTTTTCGTCCACATGGAAACGGTCCGGCAGTCGCAGCTCGGCGACCTGCAGCCGGGCCAGCGACTGCAGGCTCGAATCGCGGCGAGCGGCAAGGGCCTGACCGCAACCGAGCTGCGCGACTCCCATTAAGGCGCCTGGCGCTGGCATTGAGCGGAGCAGCGCTCGCTGCCTGCGGGCCCCAGACCTCGGCCGCACCGCCGACGCGCGCGAACCCCGGCGCCCCCCAATCGAGCCTTGAGCGGGTGCCTCTCACAATCCATTCCGCCAACGGCAGACACCGGTTCGCGGTTGAAGTCGCAAGCACTTCCGAACAGCAGTCCATGGGACTCATGTTCCGCCGCTCGCTCGGTCCAAACAAGGGAATGATCTTTCCGTTCGATCCGCCCCAGTTCGCTTCCTTCTGGATGAAGAACACGCTGATCCCCCTCGACATGATCTTCATTCGCCCCGACGGAAAGATCGCGCGGGTTGCGACCGCCAAACCGCTGGATGAGACGCCGGTCCCTTCGGGCGACACGGTCGCTGCCGTGCTCGAGATCCGCGGCGGCCGAGCGGCCCAGCTCGGCATCCGCGCGGGCGACCGGGTGGAGTGGACGCACTGACTTGCGCCGTCCGGCGCGACGGGGCAGAGGCGCTGCATCATGGGATGGTTGGCCAACGCATTCACCTGGTGGAACGGCGCCTCATGGGGCACCAGCATCGTCACCCGAAGGCGCGGCAAGGAAATCGGCCGCGACGAGGCCGGCAACCTCTATTACCAGGATAAGAAGAACCCGGCGCGGCGCTGGGTGATTTATTCCGGCTCCAACGACGGCAGCGCGGTACCGCCCGACTGGCAGCTCTGGCTCCGCGGAACGATCGACGATTTGCCGGACAAGGCGCTTCCACCCGTTCGCAAGTTCCAGCAAAAACCGACCGTCAACCTTACCGGCACCATGGCCGCGTTCCGGCCCGACGGAGCGCTCGGATCGGGCAAGATCCGTCCCGCCTCGACGGGCGACTACGAGCCGTGGATTCCAGAATGAGGGCCAGGTCCGTCGTCCCGTTACTCTTCGTCGTCTCCTTCGCCGCGTGCAGCCAAAGCGAGGAAAACGCCTCGAAGCCGATCATCACCAATCAGTCGGTTCCGCTGAGTCCGAACGCTCCCGGAGTGACCCCAATGGCCCAACGGGTCGCGGTCCTCGGAATCCTCAACAAGCGCAACGGCATCGTCCAGAACGTCTCATTGCATCCCGGCCAGTCAGTCCGCTGGAAGGATGTGATCGTCCGGCTCCGGGCGTGCGAGACGACGGCGCCGTGGGAAGAAGAGAAACTGACCGGCGCCTTCGTCCAGGTCGACGTCGAGCGGCCCGACCGAAGTTGGGGACGCGTCTTTTCGGGTTGGCTCTACAAGGAATCGCCTTCGCTCAACGTTGTCGAACACGCGGTCTACGACGTCACACCCAAGAGTTGCGAAATGACGTACCCGGCGGGGCCGCCGGCGCCCGCGGCCCCGGCAAGCTCGAGCAACCTGTCGAGCGCAAGAAAGTCGGGCGGCCCATCGGGGACGGAGCCGGGGACTCCA
>JBKPOR010000179.1:0-15193 GCA_046765675.1 Pseudomonadota bacterium | reverse complement strand
CTCGTAAGCCGCGATCGCGAGGTCGCCGGTCTCGCGAACTCGAAAATTCTCCACCTTGATGTGTCCGACAAGGCCCGCGGGCAGCGGCTCGATTTCGCGGACCAGTTCGTCCTTCGATCGAACGGTTCCGTTCTCATCCATTCCGATGAAGTTCTGATCGAGAGCTTCATTCCACGCCGCTTTGTTTCCGGGTGCGACCGCATCCACCAGCGCCTGCGTCTTCGCCAGTAGCTCGGCCTCGGTCTTGCCTTGCGGGGCCGCGGCTGCGGCGCTCGCCATAATCGTAAGCGCAAGCGCGCCTGTCATTGCGTACACCGGACAATCCCCGTCGTTGGTTTCAGCTGATCCTAGATTTGCCCGGTAGCTCCGGCTTGCACAAAAACCAGAGGGAACAGGCTGCCGAGCGCTAATCGGCGAGTCGTCACGAAGTTGAGCGAGGAACGTAATTTCCTGATAGCAGCCGAGCTCCAACTCGCTCCATTGCGGCACCTTCCCGACAGATCAGGATGTTGCATGACTATCAATACGCTCGCCGATCTCGCCGAGTTGGGCCGCTACCGTTTGTCCGAGCATTTTTTCATGCGCGACATGCTCCATAGCGAGGTCGGCAATCTCTACGGGGTTCCGAACATTCCGGAGGATCCGGGGTTGGCGATCGCCGCCGGCGAGCAATTGTGCCGGCTGGTCCTAGAGCCGTTGCGCGCCGCGTTCGGCAATCTTGCGATCCGAAGCGCCTATCGTTCGCCGACGCTCAACGACCAATGCCACAAGCTGCACCAGAAGGGCGTCCCGGAATCCTGGTGCACGTGCAACGAAAATAATTTCGCCTATCACATCTGGGACGTTCCCGATTCAGAGGGGTACCTGGGGGCGACCGCGACCGTCGTCGTTACCTCCTACGTCGATCATTACGACCGCACCGGTGACTGGCAGTCGCTGGGTTGGTGGATCCGCGACAATCTCGAACATTATGCGGAGGTCCAATTCTTCCGTCGAATGTGCGCCTTCAACATCCGTTGGTACGAGGGCCCGTCGGACAAGTCCGTCGGCTATCTCGATCCGCCAACCCGGATCACCCTGACCAAGGCCGGCGAACCCGGTTTCGAAGGCGATCACAGCGCGTTGTACGCGGCCGCCATCGCCCCGCTGCTGCCACCGACCTTGAGAAAATGCGCATGAGCTTCACGCTTGCCGAAATCGATCACGTTGGAATTCGAGTGACGGACCGTGCGATCGCCCAGCGTTTCTATGAGAAGCTCGGCTTCGTCTTCGATCCCGAGGAGGATTCTCCGCGCGGGCAATCGATTGGGTTGGTCAATTCTGCCGGTGCGCGAATCAATCTCATCTACAACGGCACTCCGCCCCCGACGCGAAACATCCTCATGGATCATCCCGACAAATGGCCCGGCTACACGCATGCCGCCTTCATCGTCGATGACTTGGACGCGCTGGCCGAATGGCTTCAGCAGGGGGGCATTCCGATCACCGAAGGACCGAGCCTTTTCGGTCATGGGCGACGGAAGGTTTGCTTCATCCGGGATCCGGATGGGAATGTGATCGAGTTCGACGAAATCCTGCGCGACTGATGCCGCTCAGCGTTTCACTCGTACCGTGTCTTGACGACAATTACGGCTTTCTGGTCCGCGACGAGGAGAGCGGGGCGACGGCTGCGGTCGATACACCGGATGCCCTGCCCATCCTGGCGGCGCTTGAGACGCGGAGGTGGGGCGTCGATCTCATTCTCAATACGCACAAGCACGGCGATCATATCGGCGGGAATCGGGCGCTGCGCGATTGGACCGGAGCAACGGTCATTGGGCCACGTGAAGTCGCCGATCGCACTCATGTCGACCGGGTCGTCCAGGGAGGTGATCGCGTAAATCTCGGTGCGACGGAGCTCTTCGTGATCGACACGGGCGGCCATACGCTCGGCCATATCAGTTATTATGCTCCGGGGTCGGGGATTGTTTTTGTCGGCGACACGCTCTTCGCAATGGGGTGCGGCCGGTTGTTCGAGGGCACTCCCGAGCAGATGTGGGACAGCCTTTCGCGCCTCGCCGCCTTGCCACCTGAAACAAAGGTCTATTGCGCCCACGAATATACTGTCGCCAACGCAGACTTCGCGCTGACCGTGGACGATTCCGCCGCGGTCGCCGAGAGGGCGGCCGCGATCTTGCAGGCGCGTGCGCAGGGCGAAGCGACCGTTCCGACGACGATCGGCCTGGAGCTTGCGACCAATCCGTTCCTGCGCGCACCGGTGCTCCGTCCGGCACTTGATCCAGCTCAGGCCTTTGCCGAAATCCGGCGCGCGAAAGATGAATTTACCGGGTAAGGCGCCTGGTTGTGACCAACGCAATCCGGCAAAAGTGGACCCAAGGTGAGCCTGCGATCGTAGCTTGGCTCCAAATCCCTTCCGCATTTTCTGCCGAACTGATTGCCGGCGTCGGGTTCGACGGCGCGGTCGTCGATCTCCAGCATAGCGTCATCGACTACAAACAGGCCGTGGAGATGCTGACCGCAATCGAGGCTCGCGGCTGCGAGCCGCTCGTTCGCACATCGGCAAATGATTTCACCGAAATCGGCAAGCTGCTCGATGCCGGGGCCTCCGGGATCATTGCGCCGCTCGTCGACGATGCGAGCAGCGCCCGGGCGCTCGTCGATGCGATTCACTACCCGCCAAGCGGCACGCGTTCCCTGGGTCCGCGCCGGCCCATTCTCCGCTGGGGCGCGGACTATCGCACCCGGACCACGGACCTCATCGTCTCGTTCGCGATGATCGAAACCCAGGCCGGGCTGCACAATCTCGACGCTATCCTCGGCGTTCCAAATCTCGACGGGGTCTTCATCGGGCCATCGGACCTTGCGCTCGCGCTCGCAAGTGAGCCGGCGGCCGACCCGACCGATCCGCGCGTCCTCGACACGATCGCTCATATCCTCGAGCGCGCTCATTCGGCCGAAAAGCGCGCGGGAATCTTCTGCGGCAGCGGCGCGGCCGCGCGATCATGTCTGGCGCAAGGCTTCGACCTGGTGTCGGTCGGCACCGACGTAAATATGCTCGGAACCGCTGCTCGCGCGGCATTTGACGATTCAGTAAGCTAAGCGCCGGGCAACAACCGCTTCAGCTCCTGCCCGCAAAGGCGGAGCGGTTCGCCGCGCTGCTCGACCTTCGCCATCGCCATCGCCCCCGAATAAGCGGCGACCACCAGCGCGGCCAAAGCGTCCCCGTCCTTTCGTCCGGACAGGCGCCCCGCGATGGTCGAGCGCCAGAGATCGAACAGCCGCTTCAGCTCGCTCCTGAATTCCGGATCGGCGTAGGCGAGCTCGAGCGTCAGATTGTTCACCGGACAACCGCGGACCGAGCCCTGGGCGTCGAGCTCGCGAGCGAGGGAATCGAGGACTCCAAGGATGCCGTCCCGGACGTTTACGGCCGAGCGCACTGGCTCGAGCCAGGTCTCCTCGAGCGCCGCCCCGACTCGGTCGCTAATGACCGCCAGGCCGATCGCCTTCTTCGTCGCAAAATGATGGTGGAGCGCCCCGCCCGTGACTCCTGCCGCCGCCGCGATCTCGTGAACGCTGCTGGCGCTATATCCCCGCGACTGGAACAAATCGTAGGCGGCATTGAGGATTCGCGCTCGAACCCCCGCCGGGTCGTTCTTCCGGCGTGGGACGTACGCGCGCCGCTCTCCAGCCTCTTGCTCCACGCCCTCGGACATAACCGGTTCCATGCTCATTGATTAGTGGCTTGACAAAAACAGGACAACCGGTTTGTTTTATCATTGAAGTAGGAGTAGGGTCGCGTGATGACTGGAACCGTAACTGATGGCCTACGCCTCGCTCTCGCTGGGGCCGCATTGATTGGGGCTGCAACGCAGGCGGGCGCCGAGGAATTGCAAGGCTCGTTCCCCACCGTGGAGCTTCGCCAATACACCTTGCACGACGGCCAGCGCGACGTGCTCGTGAACCTGTTCGAACGCGAGTTCGTCGAAAGCCAGGAAGCTCTCGGAATGAAGGTGATCGGCACCTTCACGGACATCGACCGCCCGAATCGCTTCGTCTGGCTGCGCGGCTTTCGCGATATGGATTCGCGTCTTTCCGGCCTGAGTGCTTTCTACGGCGGCCCGGTCTGGCAGGCGCATCGCAACGAAGCCAATGCGACCATGGTCGACAGCGACAATGTGCTTCTCCTCCACGCTCCGAACCACGCCGCCGAGATCGCGCTTCCGCCAGCTCGCCCGGCACTTGGCGTTGACGCGCCGAGCGGCCTCGTCGTCGCGACCATTTATTACCTGAAGAACGATGTCGGCGCGGTGCTCCCCGGGTTCGAAGCGAAGGTGAAGCCGGCGCTTGAAAGAGCCGGAGTCCAACCGCTCGCCTGGTTCGTTCCGGAAAGCGCGGCGAACAATTTCCCGCGCCTGCCGGTGCGGCAGGGCGAGAAGGTCCTCGTCTGGCTCGCCGCTTTCGCCGACGTCGCGGACCATAAGGCGCATCTTGCCGCGATTGAGGCGGCTGCAAAACCGCTGGTCTCGTCGTTCGCTCGGGCACCGGAAGTGCTTCGGCTGAAGCCTACGACGCGCTCGCTGATCCGCGGTCTCCCGGCCGCCGCCGGCGTCCATGATTTCGATTTCCTTCATGGCCGCTGGCAGGTCCATCACCGGCTTCTGAAAGTGCGCGGCGCCGGCAGCAGTGAATGGGTCGAATATCCGGGCACGGCCGACACCCGCTCGTTGCTCGGCGGGCTGTGCAATGTTGAGGAGCATCGGATCAAAGGCCGCAATTCAGGGGTGGCGCTCCGCTGCTACGATCGCTCGGCAAAGCGCTGGGCGATCTATTGGGTCGGCGATGGTGACGGACTCCTGGGTCCACCGGTTTACGGCGGTTTTCAGGGACCCGAGGGCCTCTTCGATGGCGACGACATCTATGACGGCAAGCCGATCAAGGTCCGGTTCCTGTGGCGCAAGCTGTCGCCCATCTCCGCGCGATGGGAGCAGTCCTTCTCCTTCGACTCGGGCAACAGCTGGGAAACCAACTGGATCATGGATTTCGAACGTTCGAACTGAGCGACGAGCCCAACGCGGCTCGGATTGCCTCATTCGCTCGTCGCCGGTCCGTTGGTCCGGCCCCTTTTCTTTTGTGCTAGAGTCGCTTTGCCGAATCTCCCCTCCTTCTCAGGGAGCGAGAAGATGGAATTTTGGGATCGTTCCTTCGGGAAAAGAGCCGTCGATATTGATCGACCGCCGAATTAGCTTCGAGCCTGTTCGACATGCGCTTGCCCAATCGAGCCAGGGTTCACCAAAAATCGGGTACCGGCAACCTTGCGATGTATGTGATCTCGGGCGCGCTTGTGCTTGGCTGCTTCTTTGCTCGTCTCGCGCTCCACCCGTGGCTCCAGCAGCGATCTCCTCTTTTGCCTTTCACCGCCGCGGTCGTCATCGCGGCCGGACTGTACGGCGTCGGCCCGGGCCTGCTGGCGGTCATTCTCAGCGTGGTCCTCGCGACCTGGTTTTTCGTCTCTCGACAGGGAGTGGCGGGACTTGGTCCGGACGAACTGACCAGCGTCCTGGTTTTCATTGTGACCAGTGCCGCAATGCTGGTTTTCGCGAACCACCTGCGGGCTGCGAGGCGCAAGGCCGAGCATCTTGAGACCGAGCTGCAGCATGCGCAATCCAATGCGGCCATGGGCACAATGGCCGCCACCCTGGCGCACGAACTCAATCAGCCACTGACCGCGGCAGCCAATTATATCGCTGGCTGTCAGGAACTCGCTTCCCAGACGAGAAGCCAAAAGAAACCATCGTTGCTCAAAGGCCTTGAGAAGGCCGAAGACCAGATTCAACGCGCCGGGTCGATCATTCGCCACGCCCGAACCATCGTTCGCAGCCTTCCAGTCGAGCGGACTACGACATCCTTGCGGCGGATGATCGAACGCGCGCTGGACATGATCGCCGTCACGGACCTCGCCAATGACGTGGATGTCGTCCTCAAGATCAATCGCGATGCCGATGCGGTGTCCGTCAATCCGGTTCAAATCGAGCAGGTCCTGGTCAATCTTTGCCGCAACGCCTGCGAGGCGATGGGCAACGCAACCCGCAAACCCAGGCTGCAATTCAACGCGACGTCGACCGATCGAGGGACGCTCCTCGAAATCCAGGACAACGGTTCCGGGATAGACCGGGAGCGGCTGCCGACACTCTTCTCGGTCGCACGGATGCGCGGCGAGGATGGCCTGGGTATCGGACTTTCCATCTGCCGGACAATCGTCGAAGCTCACGGAGGGGCAATCTGGGCCCAAAACAACCCGGAAGGCGGGGCTTCCTTCTTTGTCTTACTCCCCGCCAGCGGTGCGCCTGATCACCGGAATGACCGGCAAAAGCTGGCCGGCGGCTAGCTGGATAACCCCTCGAAAATCTCGCCACCGGCATCATTGGCCGGGATATCGTCATTGACGGCAGCGGATGGGGTGCGCGCCTGAGCGCCCGCCAGCAGCTCGCGGTAGCTCCGCACCATTGCGCGGCACGCCTTCAGCCCTTTGTTCATGGTGGAGCTGGCTTGCTCAAAGTCCGCATTTTGCGAACTGTCATGACCTGACACGGGGAAACCTCAAGATTTGGGATTGTGCCGCTGGAAACTCGCTACTCAGCGGAGAGTTGCGCGATCCATCGGATATCGTTCACAGCCCAATGCAAATGCCCGGGGGGCCCGGGGGTCAACGCTCCTGGTTCGTTGGCTCGCAGATTCGGGCGATCGCCTCGTCGAGCGCGGCCGGAGTGAAGGGCTTGAGCAGGATCTCAACCCCCGGGGGACGGTCGCTGATTGCATTAGCCCCGGCATAGCCGGTGATGATCAGCGCCGGCACGTTCGGGCACAGGTTCCGGGCTTCACGCAAGAACTCGGTTCCCGAGAGGTGAGGCATTGCATAATCGGTGATCAAGAGGTCGCTCACGCAGTCATTTTCCTTGAGCACGCGAAGTGCTTCGGTGCCGTTCGCCGCCTGCAGGACCTTGTGCCCCATCTCTTCGAGAACCGCCGCGGTCGTGCTCCGAACCTCCGGGTGATCGTCGACCAGCAGAAGCTCCAGCTTTCGCGTCGAGCGGCGGCGCTTCGGCTCAATCGTCTTGACCTTCTTTACGCGAACGGCCGGCGCACGGGGCAGCCAAAGCTTCGCCGCCGTTCCCTTGCCCATTTCACTTTCGATCAGGAAAGCACCGTTCGACTGCTTCGCGAAGCCATAAACCATGCTGAGGCCAAGGCCGCTGCCCTTGCCGACGTCCTTCGTGGTGAAAAACGGCTCCATCACTTTTTCGAGGTCGTCCGGGCTGATCCCGGTTCCGTTATCCATCACGGATAGCTGGACATAATCGCCAGCCGCGATGCCGGGGAGCTCGTCGGCGGCGACCTTCCGGTTCTGCGCGGAAATTGTCACGGTTCCGCCCGCCGGCATGGCGTCGCGGGCATTGATGATCAGGTTGATCAGCGCGAGCTCGAGCTGGGCCTGGTCGGCGAAGACTTTCCACACGCCGCGATCGACGCGCCACGCAAGATCGACCAATCCGCCGAGAGTATGGCTCAGAAGGTCCGAAACGCCGTGGCGCAACGCGGCCAAATCGACGGATTGAGGCTCGAGCTTCTGCTGGCGGGCAAAGGCGAGCAGCCGCCGGATGAGCTCGCTGCCCTGCTCGGCCGCGCGCATCGTCATGCCGAGGATTCGCCCGTGCTCCCCTTCGAGCTGGGCCCGACGCTCGAGCAACCCCAGGCCGCCGATGACCGCCGCCAAGAGGTTGTTGAAATCATGCGCGATGCCGCCGGTCAGCTTGCCGATCGCATCCATCTTCTGCGCCTGGATCAGCTGGCTTTCGAGCGAACGTTGCTCGGATATGTCGGTGATCGATCCGGCGAACTCGACCGGCTCGCCCTCAATATCCCGGAGAAGGACGGCCTGGTCGAGGAAATGCTTGTATTGGCCGTCGGCGCATTGCCAGCGATATTCGACTGACAGGCGACCCGAAGCGAGGCTCGCCTTGACCGCGCGCATCGTCTTCTCGCGGTCGTCGGGATGCAGCCGATCGGTCCAGAAGCGCGGGTCGTCGCCCAATTGGTCCCGGCTGAAACCGAGCGTGCCCTCGAAATCGCCGCTGATGAACTGCGGGACCACCCGGTCCGCGCCGATCGGCATCAAGTACAAAACCATCGGCAGCGACTGGATGATTGCCGCCTGCCGCTGCTCGGCGCGGCGCAATTCCTGCTCGGCGCGCAATCGCTCGGCATTCGCTCGCAGATTGGCGTCGAGCAAGGCTTGCTCCTGCCGTGCCTTGCGCTCCACCTCCTTCGTCTTGATGAACAAGTCGACGAACACTGCGACCTTCGACCGCAGGATGATTGGGTCCACCGGCTTGAAGACATAGTCGACGGCGCCCATCGCATAGCCGCGAAGCTGGTGTTCCGTTTCCTTGTTGACTGCCGAGAGAAAGACGATCGGAATGCCCTTGGTCTGGTCGCGGCTGCGGATGAGCCGGGCGGTCTCATAGCCGTCCATGCCGGGCATGTAGACGTCGAGCAGGATGACCGCGAACTCTCCCCGGAGAAGGTGGCGGAGCGCCTCTTCGCCCGATCGCGCGAGAACGACTTCTCCAACGTCCTCGAGCACGTTGGCGACCGCGAGCAGGTTGCGCTCGTCGTCGTCGACCAACAGCACCCTCGCGCGTTCGATTGAAGGCGCGGCCGGCGCATCCTCGGTCACCGCCAGCGCGGCCCCCGTTGCTGCGCGCTCTTCCATCGGCCTACTCCGCGGCCTCCAGCGGGACCGCCGGCTGAGAGACTTCGCGGGCTCGAGCGACCCAGACGCGGAGCAACGCCAGCAGGAGCTCGATGTCGACGGGCTTCGCGATATAATCCGATGCTCCCGCATCAAGGCACTTCTGGCGGTCGCCCTTCATCGCTTTCGCCGTCACCGCGATCAGCGGCAAGTCGGCGAGTTCGGGCCGCCGGCGGATCTGCTGCATGGTCTCATAGCCGTCCATGTCCGGCATCATGATGTCGATGAGGGCGACGTCGACGCTCGGCGTTTGCTCAAGGATCAGGATTCCGTCCTTCCCCCGTTCCGCGTGGAGGACTTCCACGTCATGGCTCTCCAGAACGCTGGTAAGCGAAAAGATGTTGCGGATGTCGTCGTCCACAATCAGCACTTTCGCTCCGGCAAGCTCTGGAATCGGCCGAACTGCCGAGCGCACGGATTCGAGCTTGCGGCGGCGGCGCGGCTTCTGTTTGGCGGCCTCGTCGCGAAGCGCGCGGAATACCCCGACCAGGTCCGGCCGCTCGGCCGGTTTTTCGGTGACTCCGAACGCGCCCATGCCCATCACCGCTTCGCGCCGGTCGACGCCCGAGATGACATGCACGGCGATATGCTTCGTGTCGGGATCGTGCTTGAGCAGGTCGAGCAGGACGAATCCGTCGATGTCGGCAAGCCCCAGGTCCAGCGTGATCGCCGACGGTTGCAGCTTTCGAGCCATCGCCAGCGTACCGGCTCCCGCCGTCGACACTACGCCCTTCAAGCCCGCTTCATGCGCCGCATCGAGCAGGATTGTCGCGAAGGCGGGATCGTCCTCGACAATCAACGCGAACGGGTCCTTGCCGAGATCGTCGCGGTCGTCGCTGACTTCGAAACCGGTCGGCAGGGCCGTCGGAACGACCGCTCCGCTATTGTCATAGCGCGCCGTCGTACCGTCGCTTGAGGTTGTCGCGGCGGCTGCTTCGAGCGGCACATAGAGGCTGAAGGTCGATCCCTCGCCCGGGGTGGATCGAACCTTGAGCTCACCGCCGATGAGGCGCGCGATCTCGCGGCTGATCGATAATCCGAGACCGGTCCCGCCATATTTGCGGCTGGTCGTTCCGTCGGCCTGCTGGAAGGCCTCGAAGATGAGCTTCTGCTTTTCTTCGGGGATCCCGATGCCCGTATCGGTGACCGTAATCTCGACGGCCTGAGCGGCATTTCGAAGAACCCGATGGTCTGGGCTCCAGCCCTTGTCGACGCAGCGAGCGCCGAGCGTCACTCCGCCCTTCAGGGTGAACTTGAACGCATTGGACAAGAGGTTGAGCACGATCTGCTGCAACCTTTTCTCGTCGGTGCGGATCGTTTCCGGCAAGCCGGAGTCGAACTTAACCTTGAAGTCGAGGCCCTTGTCCGCGGCAAGCTGGCGGAAGGTGCGCTCCATGTGGAGCTTCAGGTTCTGCATCGGCATGGCGCCGACCTCGATCGTCACAGTTCCGGATTCGACCTTGGACAGATCGAGGATGTCGTTGATCAGGTTGAGGAGGTCGGAGCCTGCGGAATTGATCGTCTTGGCGAACTCGACCTGCTTCTCATTCAGATTGCCCTGGGTGTTGTCGGACAGCAGCTTGGACAGGATCAGCAGGGAATTGAGCGGTGTCCGAAGCTCGTGACTCATGTTGGCGAGGAATTCGGACTTATATTTCGAGGTGAGTGCGAGCTGCTCCGCTTTTTCCTCCAGCGCCCGGCGCGCCATCTCGATTTCCAGGTTCTTCGCTTCGACCTGCTTCTTCTCATTTTCGAGAAGCTGCGCTTTCTCCTGAAGCTCTTCGTTCGTCGCGTGCAGCTCCTCCTGCTTGCGAGTGAGCTCGGTCTGCCTGGCCTGGAGCTCCTGGGTCAGCAGCTGAGACTGCTCGAGCAGGCCTTCGGTGCGCATGGTCGCGGCGATCGTATTCAAGACGATTCCGACCGATTCCATCAGCTGGTTGAGGAAGCTTTGGTGGGTTTCGTTGAATTCGCCGAATGACGCCAACTCGATCACCGCTTTGACCTCGTCCTCGAACAAGGCCGGCAGGATGTTGACGTTCGTCGGACTGGCATTGCCGAGCCCCGAACCGATTCGGACGAAGTCCGGCGGCACATTCTTCAGCAGGATCGGCCGGCGGTCCGCGGCGGCCTGGCCGATCAGCCCTTCGCGCAGGCGGAATTCGCCCTTCAGCTGTTCGGCATTTTCCGCTCCATAGCTGGCGACCAGCTCGAGCTTGACGTCCTCCTCTTCACGCCGGGTCACGTAGAATACGCCATATTGCGCGTTCACCAGCGGCGCGAGTTCGCTCATGATGAGGTTTGACACCGTCGCGAGGTCGCGCTCGCCCTGGAGCATTCGTGAGAAGCGCGCGAGGTTGGTTTTGAGCCAATCCTGCTCCGCGTTCTTCAGCGTCTGTTCCTTGAGGTTGCTGATCATCTCATTGATCGTGTCCTTGAGCGCCGCCATTTCGCCGGACGCCTCGACGGCAATCGAGCGGGTGAGGTCGCCCTGGGTCACCGCGGTTGCCACCTCAGCGATCGAGCGCACCTGGTTGGTGAGGTTGGCCGCGAGCTGATTGACGTTGTCGGTGAGGTCGCGCCACAGGCCCGCGGCTCCGGGAACCCTTGCCTGGCCGCCGAGCTTGCCTTCGATGCCCACCTCGCGAGCCATGTTGGTGACCTGGTCTCCGAAGGTCGAGAGCGTGTCGATCATGAAGTTGATCGTGTCGGCGAGCGCCGCGATTTCACCCTGCGCGTCGACCGTAAGCTTACGTTTCAAATTGCCCTGGGCCACCGCGGTCACGACGTCGGCGATGCCGCGAACCTGGTTGGTCAGGCGCGTCGCCATCAGGTTCACGTTGTCCGTCAGGTCCTTCCAGGTGCCGCCGACGCCCGGCACTTGCGCCTGGCCGCCGAGCTTGCCCTCCGTTCCGACTTCACGTGCCACGCGCGTAACTTCCGATGCGAAGCCGTTCAGCTGATCGACCATCGTATTGATGGTGTTCTTGAGCTCGAGAATCTCGCCCTTGACGTCGACCGTGATCTTCTTGGACAGGTCGCCTCGAGCGACCGCGGTGGTGACGTCGGCGATGTTGCGCACCTGGCCGGTGAGGTTCGCGGCCATCAGGTTGACGTTATCGGTTAGGTCCTTCCACGTACCGCCAACGCCCCGGACCTGCGCCTGGCCGCCGAGCTTGCCCTCGGTTCCCACCTCGCGCGCGACTCGGGTCACCTCGGATGCGAACGAGTTCAGCTGGTCCACCATCGTGTTGATGGTGTCCTTGAGCTCGAGGATTTCTCCGCGAACGTCCACGGTGATCTTCTTCGACAGGTCGCCCTTGGCGACGGCGGTCGTCACCTCGGCGATGTTCCGCACCTGGCCGGTCAAATTGGCCGCCATCAGGTTCACATTGTCGGTGAGGTCGGCCCAGGTCCCGGCGACTCCAAGGACTCGCGCTTGGCCGCCCAATTTACCCTCGGTTCCCACTTCGCGGGCGACTCGAGTCACCTCGCTCGCAAAGCCGTTCAGCTGGTCGACCATCGTGTTGATGGTGTTCTTGAGCTCGAGAATCTCGCCCTTCACATCCACCGTGATCTTCTTGGACAAGTCGCCCTTGGCGACCGCCGTCGTCACTTCGGCGATGTTGCGCACCTGGCCGGTCAGATTCTCGGCCATCAGGTTCACGTTGTCGGTCAAGTCCTTCCAGGTGCCGGCGACACCCTCGACCTGCGCCTGGCCGCCGAGCTTGCCTTCGGTACCCACCTCACGCGCCACTCGAGTGACCTCGGAAGCGAAGGCATTCAGCTGATCGACCATGGTGTTGATCGTGTTCTTGAGCTCGAGGATTTCGCCCTTCACCTCGACGTCGATCTTCTTGGAGAGGTCGCCGCGAGCGACCGCGGTCGTCACCTCGGCGATGTTCCGCACCTGGCCCGTCAGGTTCGTGGCCATCGCGTTGACGTTATCCGTGAGGTCCTTCCAGGTTCCGGCGACACCTTTGACCTTGGCCTGTCCACCGAGCTTGCCCTCGGTTCCCACTTCGCGGGCGACCCTGGTGACCTCCGAAGCGAAGGAGGCGAGCTGCTCGACCATCGTATTGACGACCTTGCCGATACGCAGGAACTCACCGCGAAGCGGCCGGCCATCGATCTCGACCGTCATGGATTGGGAAAGATCGCCTTTCGCCACGGCGCCGATCACGCGCGCAACGTCGGCGGTTGGCTGGACCATGTCCTCGATAAGCTCGTTCACGGAGCGGAGCGCCGTCTCCCAACCGCCGCAGGCGTTCTTCACCCGTCCGCGCTGGGTGATCTTGCCTTCCTTGCCGACGACCTTCGAGAGGCGCTCGAATTCGTTCGCCATCTCTTCGTTGAGCGAGACGACCTCGTTGAAGAGGGTAGCGATCTCGCCGTCTATGCCGTCCATGTCGTCGGAAAGGCGGATGCTGAAGTCGCCGCGGCGCAGCGCGCGCAAGGCGCTGGCAAGCTGGCGGCGGTCGATGAAATCGCGCGGGGCCTGTACGTTCACTTAGGTCTCCGTCGTGGTTCCCCCCCACTCAGGTTAGACCATTTGACGACCCTCCCCGACCGCCGATGAAAAGCACTTTATAAGACGATTAGGTTTACGCTTCCTAAAAATTCGGGAAGCCGGAGGGCAATTTGTCATTCTTTCCACCCTGCGACTCCTGCCAATTAACAATCGACGGTAAATCGAAAGTCAACAGGAGGGTCCGACCCAGGTAGACATTGTGCTGTCCTACAGGCGCGCTGCTGTGGCATGCAGGGCCATGCGCTGCCGCTGCTTCGCGCTGATCTCATCGAACCCGGGGTTGGCCCCACGCGCGCCGTCGCACTCGCGCGTGCATAGGCGTTCTGCGTTTGCCGCGTTTCACCGTCTTGGCGGCCTCGAAATTGACGAAGTTTACAGACCCCCCCACCCCCCAGGGTCTCGCGCGCGCGCGTTGAGGGCGCAACTTTGGCAATTTCCGGCGAGTCTCTCATGAGAATCGCGTGCATCGGAGGCGGGCCGGCCGGGCTGTATTTCGCCATTTCGATGAAGCTTCGCGATGCTTCGCACGAGATTGATGTGTTCGAGCGGAACCCGCCGGGGGTGACCTTCGGTTGGGGCGTCGTCTTCTCCGACCTCACCGTCGAGAACATCAGCAAGAACGATCCGGTTTCGGCGAAGTCCCTCACCGAAGAGTTCGCGCATTGGGACGATATCGACGTCCATTACCGCGGGGAATGCATCACTTCGGGCGGGCATGGCTTTATCGGAATCGGCCGCAAGCGCCTGCTCGAAATCCTGCAGGATCGCGCTCGTGAGCTCGGAGTCGAGCTGCACTTCGACGCCGAGTGCGATCCCGCTGACCCCAGGTGGAAGGGCTACGACCTCGTCATCGCGTCCGACGGGATCAACTCGCGCTTTCGCGACGCCTCGCCGGAGGCGTTCGGGGTCGACGTCGACGTTCGAGCGAACAAGTTCGTCTGGCTCGGCACGTCCAAGGTCTTCGACGCCTTCACCTTCGCTTTCGAAGAGACGGAGCACGGCTGGATCTGGGCGCATGCCTACCGGTTCGCTCCCGATTGCTCGACCTTCATCGTGGAATGCTCCGAAGAAACCTGGCGCGGCTTCGGCTTCGACCGCATGGACCAACCCGAAGCCCGTGCGATCTGCGAACGCATCTTCGCCAAGTACCTGGGCGACCACGAACTGATGTCCAACGCCGCGCACCTGCCGGGCCCGGCGGTGTGGCTCAATTTCCGCCGAATCAAGTGCGAGCGCTGGTCGAGCGGCAACGTGATTTTGATGGGCGACGCGGCGCATACCGCGCATTTCTCGATCGGCTCGGGGACCAAGCTGGCGCTCGAGGATGCGATCAAGCTCGCCGACGTACTCAATCGGCAAGCCCTCTCCCTCGAAGCGGCGCTCGACGAATATCAGGCCGAACGCTCGCTCGAGGTCCTGAAGCTCCAGAATAGCGCCCGCAATTCGACCGAGTGGTTCGAAACGCTGGAGCGCTACCTTCATTTCGAGCCGCTGCAGTTCGTTTATTCGCTGCTGACCCGAAGCCAGCGAATCAGCCATGAGAACCTCCGGCTCCGCGATCGCGAATGGCTGGAGACGGTCGAGCGCTGGTTTTGGAAGCGCGCGACCGATGGCCGCTCCAACACGACCGCTCCGCCGATGTTCGCGCCGCTCAGGCTTCGGGAGATGGAGGTCGAAAACCGAATCACCGTCTCACCGATGGCCATGTATTCGGCGCTCGACGGAGTGCCGAACGACTTCCATTTCGTGCATTTGGGCGAACGCGCGCTCGGCGGTGCCGGCCTCCTTTTTACGGAGATGACATGCGTTTCCCCCGAAGGCCGGATCAGTCCCGGATGCACCGGAATGTGGAACGC
>JBKPOR010000178.1:0-13711 GCA_046765675.1 Pseudomonadota bacterium | reverse complement strand
AGCCGTCAGCCACCGCTTCCAGGTCCGTCTGGTGACCGGGAGTTTCGACCATCGGCCCGAGGCCGAACCAGTAATAATCATACCCTCTGGGGTCGGTGCGCTGAACGATGCGCAGCCGGCCATAGTCGCGCAGGCCCTGACGGCAGATACGGACGCCGCGAACCTCCCCGGGAGGCTTGGCGGGGAAGTTGACGTTGACCAGCGTGCGCGGTTCCATCGCGAAGTCGAGCAGCGGAGCAAGCACCTGCTCCGTCCATTGCTCTGCGGCCGCAAACGGAACCGTGTCACCCATGCCCTCACGCGAGTAGGCCTGGCTAAGCGCAATCGATGGAACTCCTGCGAGAGCGCCTTCCATCGCGGCCGAAACGGTGCCCGAATAAGTGACGTCCTCCGCGAGGTTCGCTCCGCGATTGATCCCGGACAGAATGACGTCGGGCGGCGAATCCTTCATGACATGTGCCAATGCGAGCATGACTGCATCGGTCGGCGTTCCGGTCACCGAGAACCGGCGCTCGTCGTGCTTGCGCAAGCGAACTGGAGTCGTCAGCGTCAGCGAGTGGCCGGCACCCGACTGTTCCTCGGTCGGGGCAACGATCCAAAGATCGTCGGTAAACTTGCGCGCGACCGCCTCGAGCAGCCGAAGGCCGCGAGCGTTCACTCCATCGTCGTTGGTAAGCAGGATCCGCATGGGTGAGGCCTATGCCGGGCGGCATTCGCCGAGGCAATGGCGGCGCGCCAACGATCACATTGCGCCATATTCGCAACAGGTTGGCGATTTGTTCACTATCCGCCGGTAAGCGCTTGTTCAGTGTGGGGTCCATATTTATAGGCCCCCGTTGGGGACGAGTGGCTTGCCCGCTTCTAAGTCACGGGAAGGTCACGAGTAATCGCCTTCGGCTGCACCGGCAGGCCGGCCGCAGCAGGTGGCAGGCGTAACTGGGTTTCGCGTTCCGTGAAGCCCTTGCGGGGAGGGTATTAATGGCGACGGCTCTTGTCGACCTTTATGGCGGCGAAGACTTCGAACGATTTGACAGGATCATTCTCGCCGAGGGCTACCTGCCTTCGGACGACGAAGATTTCATGTGTGCGAAGCATCGCGCTTACTTCCTTCGCAAGCTGAAGGATTGGAAGGAAGCGATCATCGAGGAATCGCGTCAGACGATGGCGCAGCTGCAGGTCGATTCGCTGCGCGAACCCGACGTGGCCGATCGCGCGTCGAGCGAGACCGATTGGTCGATTGAGCTTCGCACCCGAGATCGTCAGCGCAAGCTGATTGCCAAGATCGATTGCGCGATCCGCCGGCTCTACGAGGGCGAATATGGCTATTGCGAAGTGACCGGCGAGCCGATCTCGCTGGCGCGGCTCGAGGCGCGGCCGATCGCAACAATGACCCTGGAGGCGCAGGAGCGCCACGAGCGGATCGAGAAAGTTTCGCGGGACGACTGAGTTCGCCCCGGGACGTTGCTCGCCTAGTGCGTGTAGTGCCCGGCGAGCTCGTCCTTAATCCGTAGCTTTTCTTTCTTAAGGCGGTGGAGAAGGTCTTCGTCCGGATGCGGTCGATGCTCCTCTTCGTCGATCAGCGTATGAAGCGCCTGATGCTTCGACTCGAGGGCTTCGACCTGTGCCTTGTCCATGGATGCCATTCCTTTCGCGGCTGCGAGTGACGACCCTGTAATAAATCACGAATCGTTGGATTTGTCTTGATCGATCTCACAGCAATTGCCTCGGCCCGCCGAAGCGGACGCGCGGATCGTCGCTCCCGCACACGTTCTAAGCTCGCTCGTTTGCTGTATGATCGCCGGCGATGAATGACGACCAGCCGGGCCCGGCGGAATATGGCGCGCTCGATGCCCTCAAGGCCGAGCATCGGCAGCTCGACGATCAAATCGCGGCGTTATCGGCGGAGCACGGACCCGATCAGTTGGAGATTGCCCGGTTGAAGCGGCGCAAGCTGAGGTTGAAGGACCACATCCAGCAGATCACCAATTCGAACATCCCCGACATCATCGCCTGAGGATCTCGCCCGACTTAAATGTCCCGCAGCGGGACGATTCGGGCAGTGCGGGTGGCTGGGCAACGACTTGGGCGTTTTCAGTCGGGCTGAACAATGGCACTTTGGATGGCAATGGACGAATCGGATATCTCGCAGCCCGAGGTGAGGATCACGTCGCGGCTCATCGACTCGCTTTATACCGAGGCGATGTTGCTCGCCGACGAGGCGCGCCACTATTTCGACGATGTCGGCCGCGATGACCGCTCCAATCTTCACCCATTCGCGCGCGTTGGGTTTGCCTGCGAGTCCCTGAAGGTGACGACGCGCATCATGCACATCGTCGCCTGGCTGCTGACCCAGCGGGCAATCGAATCCGGTGAGATCGGTTTTGGCGACGGTCGCCGTCCGGAGCGGCGTCTCGGCCACGCGGGCGAGAGTGATCCGGCGGTCGTCGAACAATTGCCCGAGTCGGCTCAGCGCCTGATCCGCGCGAGCACCGATCTTTACAGCAGGATCAAGCGCATCGACGAGGGCAATTTCGAGTTGGAGCCCGCCCAAAGCCCGGCCCGGGCGCTGATGGGCCGGCTGGAGCGCGGGCTTGGCGGCCACGCCTAGGCTGAGCAAAGCCGCGCTTTGGCCGCGGCATATTCCTCTGCAAGAATGTCGATGAACTCGCGGGCCGGGCGCACTCGGTCGATCACCCCGATGCCCTGGCCGGAGCCCCAGATGTCGCGCCACGCCTTCGCCTTGGCCGAACCATCCGAACCGAACTTCATCGCTGTCGGATCGATTCCGGCAAGATTGTCCGGATCCAGCCCCGCATTGACGATCGACGATTTCAAATAATTGCCGTGAACGCCGGTGAAGAGGTCGGTGTAGACGATGTCGGCTGCTCCGCTATCGACGATCGCCTGCTTGTATCCATCCGGAGCGTTCGCTTCCGATGTCGCGATGAAGGGGGAGCCGACATAGGCCAGATCGGCCCCGGCGGCCTTCGCGGCAAGCACCGACCCGCCGTTGGCGATTGAACCCGACAGGATCAGCGGCCCCTCGAACCATAGCCGGATTTCCTGGATCAGAGCGAACGGCGACCAGCGGCCGGCGTGGCCGCCGGCTCCCGACGCAACCGCGATAATCCCGTCGGCGCCCTTCTCGATCGCCTTCCGGGCGAAACGGTCGTCGATCACGTCGTGGAGCGTAATTCCGCCCCAGGAGTGGACCGCCTGATTGAGTTCGACGCGCGCACCGAGCGACGTGATGACGATCGGCACCTTCCACTTGGCACAAACTTCCATGTCATGTTCGAAGCGATCATTCGACCGGTGGACGATCTGGTTGACCGCGAACGGCGCCGCCGGCCGCTCGGGATGGTCGCGGTCCCAGCCTGCCAGCGCCTCGGTGATTTCGTGCAGCCATTCGTCGAGGAGCTCGGCGGGACGGGCATTGAGCGCGGGGAAACTGCCGACAATCCCCGACGTGCATTGCGCGATCACCAGCTTCGGGTTCGAGACGATGAACATCGGCGCCCCGATCACTGGGATTCGCAAACGCTGAAGGATCGGCGGCAGGCTCATGGCCCGCGGCTATAGCCGATGATACTCCCGGTACCACTCCACGAACCGGGGAACGCCTTCGTCGATCGTCGTCGTCGGCTTGAATCCGTGATCGCGTTCGATTGCGCTGATGTCCGCGAAGGACTCCTTGGCGTCGCCCGGCTGCATCGGTTCGGGCGACACCAGCGCTTTCTTCCCAGTCGCCTTCTCGAGCAGCTCGACCACGCGCATCAGGTCTTCGCTTCGATGATTGCCGATATTGTAGATCGCGTGTGGGGCGTTGCTTCCGCCGGCCTTGGTTGCACCGTCATGCGCCGGCGGAGCGTCGAGGCAGGCAAGGATACCCGATACGATGTCATCGATGTAGGTGAAGTCGCGCCGCATCTCCCCGCGATTGAACAGTGGGAGCGGCTCGCCGGCGTAGAGCGCCTTGGTGAAGATCCACATCGCCATGTCGGGCCGCCCCCATGGTCCGTAGACGGAGAAGAACCTCAGTCCGGTCATCGGCATGCCGTATATGCTTGCGTAGGATTCGCTCAGGAGTTCGTCGGCTTTCTTGGTTGCCGCATAGAGCGATAGCGGGTGATCGACCCGGTCTTCGACACGGAACGGCAGGCTCTTGTTGCCGCCATAGACCGAGGAGGAAGAGGCGTAGACGAGATGGCTCGACGCCCTGTGCCGCGCCAGCTCGAGCATGTTGCAGTGGCCGACCAGGTTGGATTGGACATAAGCCTGCGGGTTCTCGAGACTGTAACGAACCCCTGCCTGCGCGCCCAGGTGAACGATTCGGTCATAATCGTATTTCTGAGAATGGCCGTTCAACGCTTCGGCGTCGGCGAAGTCGACTTGCTCGAAGCGGAAACGATTGTCGAATCGGGCTGACAAGCTCTCGATCCGCGCGCGCTTGAGGCCGGGGTCGTAATAGTCGTTCAAATTGTCGATACCCACGACTTCGTCGCCGCGCTCGAGCAAGGCCCTTGCCGTGGCCGCGCCGATGAAACCTGCAACGCCGGTGACCAATACTGCCATGACGCGAGCCATAAGGGCGGGCTCCTGCTGCTCAAAGTGAAATGATTGCCAGGATTGAGCATGCCGCAACGATCTGCTTGAGCTTGGCGCCGTGGAGCATAGCTGGACCTTCGCGATCGACCGGGGCGGAACCTTCACCGACATTGTCGCCCGCTCCTCCGACGGGCGCCGGCGGATCGAGAAGCTGCTGTCGGAAAATCCTGGCCGGTATGACGACGCCGCCTTGGAGGGGATCCGTCTCATTCTTGAGGAGGAGGGCGGGAAGGTCGCCGAAGTCAGGATGGGCACCACGGTCGCGACCAACGCATTGCTGGAACGCAACGGCGAACGGATTGCGCTGGCGATCACTCGCGGCTTCGGCGACGCGCTGAGGATCGGCTACCAGGCGCGGCCGGAAATCTTCGCCCGTAATATCATCTTGCCTGCCATGCTTTACGAGCGCGTGGTGGAGATCGACGAGCGCCTTGCGGTGGACGGAGAAGTGCTCGTCCCACTCGACGACAGCGAGGCACGGGAAGCGCTTGTCAAAATCCGGAAGGCTGGCATCGACGCGTTGGCCATCGTGCTGATGCACGGCTGGAAACATCCTGCGCACGAGACGCGGCTGGCAGAAATTGCCCACGAGCTCGGCTTTGAACAGATTTCGGTCAGCCACGAGGTTGCGCCTCTGATCAAGCTCATCGGCCGCGGCGATACGACGGTCGTGGACGCTTATCTTTCGCCGGTCCTTCGCCGCTACGTGGACCGTGTCGCGGCGGGGCTGCCCCGCACCACGGATCTGCATTTCATGCAGTCGAACGGAGGCTTGGCGGAAGCGACCGCATTTCGCGGGAAGGATGCCATCCTCTCCGGTCCTGCCGGAGGTGTCGTCGGCATGGTCGTCGCTAGCGAGCCGCACGGGGGCGGGCATTTGATCGGTTTCGACATGGGCGGAACTTCAACCGACGTGTCGCATTATGCCGGCGATTTCGAGCTGGCCGATGAAAGCGTCGTCGCCGGCGTTCGGATCCGGGCGCCGATGATGCAGATAAACACCGTCGCTGCGGGCGGCGGGTCCATCTGCAGTTTCGATGGCATGCGCTTTCGCGTCGGACCGGCGAGTGCCGGTGCGAACCCGGGCCCCGCCTGCTATCGCAACGGCGGGCCGCTGACCGTCACCGACTGCAACCTGTTCCTTGGTCGAATCGATCCCCAGCAATTCCCGCAAGTGTTCGGCCCGGCGGGCGATCAAGCGCTCGAGGCCGAGGCATCGGCCGCACGGCTGCGGGAGGTCGCGGATCAACTCGGAGGAGCAAAGAGCCTCGAAGAGATCGCCGAAGGCTTTCTCGAGATCGCGGTGGATAATATGGCCGCGGCGATCCGCAAGATTTCGATCGCCCGAGGCCATGACGTCACGCGCTATACGCTTGCCTGTTTCGGCGGTGCGGGCGGCCAGCATGCCTGCCGCGTCGCCGACGCGCTGGGCATGGAGAGGATCCTGATCCATCCGCTCGCCGGCGTGCTTTCGGCTTATGGAATCGGAATCGCCGACGTGAAGGCGATTCGTGAAACCAGCTGGCTGAAGCCTCTCGAGGAAGATTTCTCTGAAGCGCTCGCCGAACTGGAGAAGCTTGCCTGTGACGCTTTGATTGAACAGCGGGTCGACGCCGATCGGATCGAGCTCAATCGCCGGGCGCGGCTTCGGACCGCGGGCAGCGATACGACCTTGGAAATCGCAGTCGCTCCAGCCGACGAAATGCACGTAGTTTTCTCGGCGCTTCACCGCCGTCGCTTCGGATATTGGGACGAAGGCGCCGCGATCATCGTCGATGCGTTGGTGGTTGAGGCGATTACCCGCTCCTCCCTATCGCAGAGCGATGGGGAGGGGGACCATTCTCCCAAAGAGGAGAATGGTGGAGGGGTTGGCGCCGAACCCCTCCACCACTCGACTTCGTCGAGCGGTTCCCCTCCCCAGCCCCGGTCCGGGGCAGAGTACACCGGCCCCGCCCTCATCTTCGATCCCACCTCGACAATCGTCGTGGAACCGGGCTGGCGCGCTGAACGCTCAGGCGACGGCACGCTCATCATGACTCGCGCCATCCCACTCCGGCGCTCCAAGGCGATCGGCACCGAGGTCGATCCCGTTCGGCTCGAGATCTTCAACAATCTTTTCATGGCCATCGCCGAAGAGATGGGAGTCGCGCTCCAGTCCACGGCTACCTCGGTGAACATCAAGGAGCGGCTGGATTTCTCCTGCGCCATTTTTGACCCGACGGGAGCGCTTATCGCCAACGCGCCGCATATCCCGGTGCACTTGGGGTCGATGGGCGAAAGCATCCGCAGGATCATCGATGCGCGCGGTGAGGGCAGGGACGGGCGGGGCATCCGCCGAGGCGACGCCTACCTGCTGAACGACCCCTATCGCGGCGGCACGCATTTGCCCGACATCACGGTCATCGTCCCGGTCTTCTACGCCGATGAGCGGGAACCCTCGGCGTTCGTCGCGGCGCGCGGCCATCATGCCGACATTGGCGGCATAGCGCCGGGGTCGATGCCGCCTGACAGCCGAAAGATCGGCGAGGAAGGAGTGCTCATCGACAATGAGTTGCTCGTTGATGAGGATCACTTCCGCGAAGCGGAGATTCGCGCGTTGCTGGGGTCGGGCGAATGGCCGGCGCGCAACGTCGATCGCAACATCTCCGATTTGAAGGCCCAGCTCGCCGCCTGTGTCCGCGGCGCGGAGGGGCTGACACAAGCAGCAAACGATTATGGAGCGGATGTCGTTGCTGCTTACATGAACCACGTCCTCGCCAATGCCGAAGAGTCAGTACGTCGGCTGTTGGATCACCTGGAGGACGGCGCCTTCGATTATGAGATGGACAACGGCGCCCACGTTCGAGTGAGTATCACGGTCGACAAGGCCGCGCGGTCGGCGACGTTCGATTTCACGGGCACCAGCGAACAATTGGCCGACAATTTCAACGCGCCATTTTCGATCGTCCGCGCCGCCTCACTCTACACGGTGCGAGTCTTGATCGACGACGTCATCCCGATGAACGACGGTTGCTTGCGACCGATCAACATCGCCGTTCCGGATGGCTCGATGCTCTATCCGACCTATCCCGCGGCGGTGGTCGCCGGAAATGTCGAGACGAGCCAAGTCGTTACCGACACCCTGTTCGCGGCGACGGGGAGGCTTGCGCCGAGCCAGGGGACGATGAACAACTTCACCTTCGGCAACGATCGGCACCAATATTATGAGACGATCTGCGGCGGCTCCGGCGCGGGCCCGGATCACGACGGGACCAGCGCAGTTCAAACCCACATGACGAACAGCCGCCTGACGGATCCCGAAATCCTTGAAACGCGGCTGCCCGTTCGGCTCGATCGGTTCGCAATCCGCCACGGCTCCGGCGGCCGGGGAGCGCATAGGGGCGGTGACGGGGTGATCCGGGCTATTACCTTCCTCGAGCCGATGCGCGCGAATATTCTCGCCAACCGCCGCCGCGTTCCGCCGCGGGGGATCATGGGTGGCGCTGACGCCCAGCCTGGCCGCAACTGGGTCGAGCGCAGCGACGGCTCAGTAGAGATGTTGACGGCGACGGAGTCGGCGGACGTCAATCCGGGCGACCGCTTCGTGATCGAGACTCCGGGCGGCGGTGGCTACGGGAGCGCGAAATGATCGATTATTGGCCGCTGCTCGGGATCGCGCTCGTCGTCATCGGCTTCGCGCTTCGCTTCAATCCCCTGCTCGTCGTTGCGGTGGCCGCGATCGCAACCGGGTTACTTGGGCACATGCCCTTCTTGAAGGTGCTGGGAACGCTCGGCCACGGCTTCAACGAAAACCGCTACGTCACGATCGCCTACATCGTACTGCCGGTCATCGGCCTTCTCGAACGCTATGGGCTGCAGCAGCGCGCCCGGGCACTGATCGTGAAGATGCGCGGAGCGACGGCCGGACGGCTGCTCATCGCGTACCTCGCCTTTCGGCAACTATTTGCCGCTGTCGGGCTGATCGACATTGCTGGGCATGCGCAGACCGTGCGCCCGTTGGTCGCTCCCATGGCCGTGGCTGCGGCTGAGAAAGATCATGGATCGCTGGACGATCCCACGAGCGATCATGTGAAGGCGATGTCCGCGGCCACCGACAATGTCGGACGCTTCTTCGGCGAGGATATCTTCCTGGCGATCGCTTCGATCCTGCTGATCCAGGGTTCCCTCAAGAGCTTCGGGATCGAGCTCACGCCGTTCCAGCTGTCGGTCTGGGCGATCCCGACCGCGATCTTCGCCTTCTTGATCCACGGCACCCGGTTGCTGCTGCTCGACCGCAAGCTCGCGAGGCGCGGCAAATGATCAACCTCCATTGGCTTTACGTTCTCGCGGGCGCGGTTTTCGCTGCGTTCGCGATCTCTGCCGCGCGCGACGCGACCAATCCGAGGCGTTTGGGCAATACCGCATTCTGGACCTTGCTCGCCGCCAGCTTCTGGTTCGGCGATTTCCTCGGCGATATCGGCAACGGTGTGCTGGTCCTGGCGCTGGTCGCGGTTGCCGGAGCACATTTGCTGGGGAAGGGATCCCGGCAATCGACGAGCACTGAGCAGCGCGAGGGCTTTTCGAAACGCTACGGCAACAAATTGTTCGTGCCGGCGCTGATCATTCCGTTCACTGCCTTCGTCGGAACGCTTTTGTTCAACTACACCCCGCTGAAAGGCAGCGGCCTCATCGATCCCAAGTCGGTGACTTTGGTGTTGCTCGGTCTCGGCGTAATCATCGCGCTGGTCACTTGCTACGCGTGGCTTCGACCGCCCGTCATGGCTCCCGTCGACGAAGGCGGACGATTGGCGGATTCCATCGGTTGGGCTTTGGTGCTTCCGCAAATGCTCGCCGCTCTCGGCGTCATCTTTGCCGCGGCCGGGGTCGGGACCACGATCGGATCGCTGGCAAGCGCGATCATCCCTCACGGAAGCATCTTCCTCGCCGTCCTGCTGTTCGCGCTCGGAATGGTCGTGTTCACGATGATCATGGGCAATGCCTTCGCCGCTTTTCCGGTGATGGCTGCAGCGATCGGAGTGCCGATCCTGATTCAAGCCGACGACGGTAATCCGGCAGTGATCGGCGCGGTCGGCATGCTGAGCGGGTTCTGCGGGACGCTGATGACCCCCATGGCGGCCAACTTCAACATCGTGCCGGCCGCGCTGCTCGAGCTCAAGGACCAATATGCAGTGATCCGTGCCCAGATCCCGACCGCGATCCCGCTGCTGATCGCCAACATCCTGATCCTTTACGTCGCGGGTTTCCACCTGTGACTCGACTCGACTCCGCGCTTGCGTCGCGCATGGCGGCCATCGCGCTCGGGCACGTGACGAAGGAATATCCCAACAAGCTCGATCACGTGATGGAAAGCGGCGGGGATGCGCAGCCTCCGAGCAAGCTTCATCCCATGTTTTACGGCAGCTTCGATTGGCACAGCTGCGTCCACGGCTGGTGGACTCTGCTCACCCTCCATCGCCTCTATCCCAATGAGGCGATCGCGAGCCTCGCGGCATCCACCTTCACTGAGGAAAAGGTCGCAGCGGAGCTCGCTTATCTGGATCGGCCGCTCAGCCGCGGTTTCGAGCGGCCGTACGGCTGGGCCTGGTTGCTTTATCTCCACCTCGAAGCAGCCCAGCATGCGGAAGCCTGGGGCGCGAAGCTGGAGCCGCTCGCCCGGGCGTTCGCCGATCGTCTTCGAGACTATCTCAAAATCCTGACCTACCCGATCCGGGTCGGAACCCACTTCAATACGGCCTTCGCGCTCATCCTCTCGCTCGAATGGGCCGACCGGTTCGATCCGGAGATCGCCGACCAGATCCGCGATCGCTCGCGCCACTGGTTCGGCACCGACCGTGATTGCCAGGCATGGGAGCCGGGCGGCGACGAATTCCTTTCACCGGCCCTCATCGAGGCGCTGTGCATGGCCCGAGCTCACCCCGCGCTGTTCCCGATCTGGTTCGAGCAATTCCTGCCGCGCGTTCGCGATCGCGACCCCGCGACCCTGTTCACCCCGGCGGTTGTCAGCGATCGGAGTGACGGAAAGATCGCCCATCTCGATGGGCTCAACCTCAGCCGCGCCTGGTGCTGGCGCCGCCTGGCGCCGCTCCTTCCGGAGCCCGAGCGCGGCATCGCCAATGCCGCTTCCGAGGAGCATCTCGCTGCCGCAATGCCGCACTTGTCGGGCGATTATATGGGCGAACATTGGCTCCAGAGCTTCGCCCTCCTCGCGCTTCTTCGCGGGACAGGTTGAATTTCAATGGCTTGACGCCGACCATGCGAAAAGAGGAAAAGGGCCGCGGAACCGAGCCGGCGCCTATTTGGGGGGCAAAACGGCTGTGCATAGACGAAAAGTTCATCGACTAACCCTGGTCGGCAGCGCTTCGGCGTTCGCCGTCGTTGCCGTTGCCATGGCAGTTTCGCCGTCGCCCGCGGCCAACTCCGCACCGGCGCGGACCCAGCCGCACCAAGTCGCCGCTCAGCCCATCCCGGCGCACCAAGCCATGGCGGATGACGATTACGTCCGCGCTAGCGGGCGCATCGGCTCAAACCTCACTGAATCTCTTCAGAAAGCGAAGGTCCCCGACCGAATCGGCCGCGAATATGTCGCGGTCCTCATGCGCGCGATCCCGCTCGCGAACGGCCTCAGCGTCGAGGACAAGTTCGACCTGGTCTACGAACCCGGGCCCAAGGGGCGCCTCGTTTACGTGGGACTCGACCGAATCGCTCGCGCCGACGTCGAGCTCCTGAAGTGGACCGACGGCAAGCAGGTGGTGTGGATCAACGGCGACGGAGTCGGCGGCGAGCAGAGCCAGGGCATGCGCATGCCGGTGAACGGTCGGGTCACGTCCGGATTCGGAAAGCGCTTCCACCCGATCCTCGGCTATCGTCGAATGCACGCCGGACTCGATCTTGCCGCGGGCTACGGCTCACCAATCGTCGCGGCGGCCGATGGTCGCGTGCTCAGCGCGGGCTGGGCGGGCGGGTACGGCCAAATGGTGCGGATCGCCCACGCCGGTTCAATCCAGACGATGTACGGCCACATGAGCCGGATCGTCGCTCGGTCCGGCTCGATGGTCCGCCAAGGCCAGCTCATCGGTTATGTCGGCTCGACCGGCCTCTCGACGGGCCCGCACCTTCATTATGAGGTGCTGAAGAACGGCCGCCCCGTCAACCCCACCTCCGTCAAGCTCGCGGCGGCGCCCGCCCAGCTGCAGGGTGAGAAGCTCCACGCCTTTCAGGGGGCGCTGAGGTCGTTGATGGTCCTTCCGGCGTCCGCCGGCTCCAACTAGCCCTTGCGGACGTAGATTACTCCGACCTGGTCGGCGTAGATTCGGCGCCACTGGCCCGATTGCTCGATCCCGGCGATCAGCTTCTTTCGCTCGTTGGGCAGGACCGTCCAGCGGATGTTGTACTTCCGGATCGCGCGGTCGAACTTCGCCATGTCGCCGTCCGCGATGGCGACATAGTCGTTCATGAAGTCGTCGCCGTACATCTCCGACCGGCCGTCGATATAGGGCCGGATGCCCGCCAGGATCAGCGGTCCGCCGAACGTATATTCGTTGAACACCGGCTGGGTCCGGAGTTCGGGCGGGATAGCAGCGAGCAGGTGCCTCGGATTGGCATCCGTCTCCGGCGGGGTGAGCGGCCAGAGTGCTCGGATCAACAGAAGGGGAAGTGCCAATAGCGCCAGGGGGGCCAGGCGTCCCGCCGGCTTCATCTTCGTGCCGAACAGCGGCGGTATCAGCACGGCCGCGACGATCGCGAACCAGCTTTGATGGCGGACCTGCATGAAGGCGAGGCAGAGCATTGCCAGCAATAGCGCCAGCCGGCCCAGCGGTACTTGCGTCCCGCGCCACAGAAGCACGCCGAGCACCGCTAGGAACACACCGTAGAAATTCGGCGTGTAACCCGGCGTGCTCGGCAGCCATTCGGCGATGAGGTGGAGCGTCGTGAGTTGCGCGATAAGGAAAGGCTGCAGGATTCCGGCGAGCCCGTTGGCGTTCAGGCTGACAGCGACCAGGCAGGCACCGCCAAAAATCAGCCACTCGCGCAACGTCTTCCACTTCGCGGCCTTCAGTGCATCGAACGCCAGCGCGGAACCAATGACCGCCGCAAGGGGGAAGCTGCCGTGAAGGTTGGCCCAGAGAGTGAGCAAGAGCGCTGTCCACAACGGTGGCGGGCGCCCGGTCTCGGTCGCCTTCGCCATGATCACCGTCCACAGGGCGATGACCGGCCACACCAGCATGTGCGGGCGGGCAAGCATGAATGAGCCGAGGACGACATCCATGCCGATCATGGTGGCTGCCAGCCCGATCGGCCCGACCCGCTGGCGCAGGTGAACGAACAGGATCCAGTGCAGCGCCATCAGTGCGGCTGCGATGATTGTCGCGATGCCCGCGTAACCGGCGATGAAATAAGCGCCCGCGTAAATAACGTCGGAGAGCCACTCCATTGCGACCCACGGTTTTCCCGCGGCGGTGAACGAGAAGACGTCGACCTTGGGAATCGCGCCGTGCCGGAACATCCATTGCCCCACGGCCACGTGCCAACTCGTGTCGCCGTCGTGGAACACCCGCGGGATCGACGCGAGCGCGAGCGGCATCCCGAACAGCAGGAAAGCGAGCAGCAAATCGTTCGCGATTCTCTCGCGAAGCGCGGCCTGCGGTTTAATTTGTTCCCCCATGGAAACTACCTAGCACGCTTGCCGCGCTTGCCGAGCCTTCGAATCGGCCTGTTTCATTCTCGGACTTAGCTCAGCGCGACAGCGTCATCATAACGTGCGCGGGTCTTTCTGAACGGCTGTTCCACATAATGATATTGAGCCGCCGCGAGGGCGATCGCGGCAACGCACAGAAGGCCGGCAAGAATCGGCGGGATTGCCCCAAAGTAGATCATGGCGAACGAAAACAGCGGCCAGTGTATGAGGTAGATTGAATACGACCAGTCGCCGGTTCGCTCGATAAGGGGAGCGCGGACCCAACCGTCCTCGCCGATCAACATCACGGCCGTCGCCGCCACGGCCAAAGGAATCCAATCAAAGGCGACTGCGACCGGGACGAGGAGAAACGCTCCCCATTTGACGGTAGACCGAAGGGGCTTCTCCCTGACGCAATAGGCCAGAGCC
>JBKPOR010000177.1:0-2944 GCA_046765675.1 Pseudomonadota bacterium | reverse complement strand
GGCGTCTGCCCCTGCTGGGCCTGAAGCTGAGCGACATAAGTGGCGGCGAAGTCGATGGGGTCGAGAAGCAGCGGCGGGAAGCCGGTATTGGCGACGGCCTCAGCGACGACTTGACGAGCGAATGGGAACAGCAGCCGCGGTGCCTCCACGAGTAGCAGCGGCCCAAGCGCTTCGTCTGGAATGTTGCGCAAGCCGAACAGCCCCGCATAGGTCAGATCGACAACGAAATGGACGCCGTTCTCCGAACGCGCGCTAACTTCGATTTTGAGCGACACCTCATGGACGTCGTCCGCCGCTTTCTCGGCGTTGAGATGGAACTGGACGTCGAGGCTGGGTTGGACCTGCCACTGAAAGACCTGCGGCGCGCTCGGATTCTCGACCGACAAGTCTTTGATATATTGGGCGAGGGTCGCGACCTGGGCCTCCGATTGATCCTGGCCTGAGCCATTCCCCTGGTTCGATGAATCCTGCTCGGGCATCCGTCTATCCTTGTGAGTCGTGAAGGTGTTGAGGAGCCGCTTCGAGCGCGGCGCGTTTCGTCCTGGCGCCTAGCAGTCGCAATTATGGGGCGCAATGCCACCTTCGTGCGTTGGCAGTGTTGGATTATTTACCAGAGGCGCACTATGTTGACGGCAAGTTTTTTGGAGCATTGGAAATCTCGTTGACCGTTATCGTGATCCTCGCCCTGGTCGCATTGTTCATTGGACTGCGCCTCTACAGCGTGCTCGGTGAGCGCACGGGCCACGAACAGCAGCCGATTTTGAAGCCTGCCGATTCGGATGCGCGTGTCGAGCCGCGACCCGAGCAGCCGGCGGTTGCTCCGCCGACGACCGCCGAGGCGGGCGATCTCGCTTATCTGCCCATGGCCGGGCCGGGGGTCCGGGCGATCCTCGCCGCCGACCAGGCCTTTGATGTCGCGCGCTTTCTCGAGGGCGCCAAGGCCGCATATCGGGCGATCCTCGAAGCCTTTTGGAAGGGCGACCTGACGTCCGTCCGAGGCCATATCGACGATCATGTCTTTGAGACGTTCAGCGCCGCGGTCGAACAGCGCACGAAGGAGGGGCTTAACCTCGACAATCGCCTGATTGCGGTTGAGCAAGCCGTGATTTCGGAAGCGGAGCTCCAGCGAGACGTTGCGACCGTGACCGTGCGGTTCGAGGCGGACATCGCAGCCGTGACCCGCAATGCGAAGGGTGAGGTTGTCGCCGGATCCTTGAGCGATGCGGTACAGACCCGCGACCTGTGGACTTTCCGCCGCGACATATCGTCGCGCGACCCCAACTGGCTCTTGATCGAAACCGACGAGGAAGAGTGAGGGCCGCTGCACGGGCGATCGCGCTAGCGTCGCTCGCCGTCCTATCTGCTTGCGCCACGAGACCCGTCCAGGCGCCGCCGACCCCGACTCCGCCCGCGGTCATTCCGCCGCCTCCGGTCATTCCACCGGAGCTGCCGCCACCGCCGCCCAATGCACGCGCCGCGGGCATTACGCTGGCGTCTGCGCCCGCAGCGCTGGATGAAGCGGCCGCAGCTCGGGCGCTTGGCGCTTTCCTCATCAGCTGCCCGGCGCTTCGCCAACGGCAGGACCGTTCCTTGCTCAGCCTTCCCAGCGATTGGGCGCCGATTTGCGATGGCGCGGCCACTGTTCCGCGGGGCGCAGCCGCCGAATTCTTTCGCGATCGGTTCGACTGGGTGAAGGTCGGCGACGGCAAGGCCTTCGCCACCGGCTATTATATCCCGGAGATCGCGGGCTCGCGCACGCCGGCGCCGGGCTACACCGTCCCCGTCTATCGCACTCCGCCGGACCTGGTTCGCTGTACCAAGCCGGATGGAACGACCGGTCGCGGCAGGATCGACGAAACTGGCGTCTGCGTGCTCTATTTCACGCGGGCCGAGATCGAAGACGGAGCGCTCTCCGGAAAAGGGCTGGAAATCGCTTGGGCCGCCGATCCGATCGACTTGTTTTTCATCGAAATTCAGGGATCGGGCGAGCTGCGCCTTCCCGACGGAAGCGTGATGCGCATCGGCTATGACGATCAGAACGGCCGCGAATATGTCGCCATCGGCCGGTTGTTGCGCGAGCGCGGAATCCTGCCGCCGGGCGGCGCCAATATGCAGGCGATCAAGGACTGGATGCGCGCCAATCCCGATCAGGGCAGGGCGCTTATGCGCGAGAATATGTCGTACATATTCTTCAAGGAGCTTCTCGGTCCGCCCTTGGGGTCGCTCGGATATGCAATCACTCCGCGCACCACCGTGGCTACCGATCCGAATTTCGTGCCTCTCGGGGCCCCGGTTTTCCTGACCATGGACCGACCCGAGGCCAACGGCATTTGGGTAGCCCAGGACGTCGGCGGCGCCATCAAGGGCGCCAACCGGTTCGACACGTTCTGGGGTGGCGGTCCGGACGCCACCGCGATCTCAGGAGGGATGTCCGCCTCCGGCCAGGCGCTGATTCTCCTGCCCAAGGGCGTAGCCGCCCGTGCGCTCGCTCAGCGCTGAGGAGGCCGAGCTCTGGGCGAAGGTCGCTGCAACGATTCGACCGCTATCGCGTGAGTTGAAATCATCCCCGATGCGGGGAGGGGAATCGACCGCGGTGGAGTTGGCCCACGGTGGGCGCGGTACGAAGGTGGTCGCCGAACATCATCGCGCTCCTCGCCCCGGTCATGCTCCCCATATTGTGAAGGCTCCACACGTCTCACGCACCCTCGATGGAAGCTGGGACAAGCGCCTTGGGGGCGGCCTTGTTGATCCGGATCGGGTGCTCGACCTCCACGGGATGAACCTCGACCTTGCATGGCGGGCGATCGATCGAGGACTGGAGCAAGCGATCGCTCGCGGCGACCGCCTCTTGCTGTTGATTACGGGGCATCATCGCCCGGGTGATCCGCCGGTCGAGCGCGGCCGGATTCGCCGGGCGGTGCATGACTGGCTCGCGGCCTCGCGC